>JAFXYK010000049.1 GCA_017541805.1 Paludibacteraceae bacterium | reverse complement strand
GCTAAAGCGGAGTCGAAAGTGGAGAGTGAAGAGCCCAAAGCACAGGCACCGAAGAAGGAGATCTTTACGCTCGGCAAACCGCAGTTGAAGAATGCTCCGAAGGTGCTGGGTAAGATCGACCTGGACTCTATCGACACGTCCACTCGTCCGGCGAAGAAGACCAAAGAGCAGAAGCGCAAAGAGCGTGAGGAACGTCAGCGCGAGCAACAGGCGCAGCACGAGCAGGCACAAGCCGCTGCAGCAGAACGCCGTAAACGCGAGCGCATCAAGAATAATGCCGCGAAAGTAGATCCGAACGACAAGCGTAACCAGGTAGGTAAGAAAAACAAAAAAAACCAACCTCGTGAGGCTACGCAAGAAGAGGTAGATCGCGCATTGAAAGAGACGCTGAGCCGTCTGACGCAGAAGAAAGGTCAGTCCAACACCTCGAAATACAAACGCGAACGCCGTGAGCAGGAACGCGAGAAGCATGAATTAGAGCTGATGGAGGCACAGGAGCAATCCAAAGTGCTGAAACTGACGGAGTTCGTGACGGCGAATGACCTGGCGGTGATGATGAATGTGCCGGTGAACAAGATCATTGGTACCTGTATGTCGCTCGGTCTGTTCGTATCCATCAACCAGCGTCTGGACGCCGAGACGATCAACCTCGTAGCCGAGGAGTTCGGTTTCACCACCGAATATGTATCGGCGAAAGTGGTGGAGGAGATCAACGCGGACGAGGTGGTGAACGACGAGGATATCGAGTCCCGCTGCCCGATCATCACGGTGATGGGTCACGTCGATCACGGTAAGACATCGTTGCTGGACCACATCCGAAACGCGAACGTGATCGCCGGTGAGGCCGGTGGTATCACCCAGCATATCGGTGCCTACAACGTGAAGCTCAAGAACGGTCAGCATATCACGTTCCTCGATACCCCGGGTCACGCAGCCTTTACGGCCATGCGTGCACGTGGTGCGAAAGTAACGGATATAGCGATCATCATCATCGCTGCTGACGATGCGGTCATGCCGCAGACCATCGAGGCGATCAACCACGCGCAGGCAGCAGGTGTGCCGATGGTCTTTGCGATCAACAAAGTGGATAAACCCGGTGCTAACCCCGATAAGATCCGTGAGCAGCTGAGTAACATGAACATCCTCGTGGAGGACTGGGGCGGTAAATACCAATGCCAGGAGATCTCAGCCAAGAAAGGAACGGGCGTGTATGAGCTGCTGGAGAAAGTGCTGCTGGAGGCAGAGATGCTGGACCTGAAGGCGAATCCGAAACGTCGTGCAAAGGGTTCGGTGATCGAGTCTTCACTGGACAAAGGTCGCGGATATGTAGCTACGCTGCTGGTACAGGACGGTACGCTGCACATGGGTGATATCGTGCTGGCGGGTACGTTCCACGGCCGTATCAAAGCGATGTTTAACGAGCGCGGACAGAAGATCACGGAGGTTCGTCCGGGTGAACCCTGTTCGATCCTGGGTCTGAACGGTGCGCCGCAGGCTGGTGATGAGTTCAACGTACTGCCGACAGAGCAGGAAGCACGTGAGATAGCGAACAAACGCGAGCAGTTACAACGTGAGCAGTCTATCCGTACGAAGAAACACGTCGGTCTCGAAGAGATCGGTCGTCGTCTGGCTATCGGAGACTTCAAGGAACTCAATATCATCGTCAAAGCCGACGTGGACGGTTCTGTGGAGGCTATCAAAGACTCGCTCATCAAACTCTCGACGGAGAACATCCAAGTCAACGTCATCCACGGTGCTGTGGGCGCTATCTCTGATAGCGATGTGATGCTGGCTGCGGCTTCGGATGCGATCATAGTCGGCTTTAACGTACGTCCGACAGGTACAGCTCGGAAGATGGCGGAGACGGAGGAAGTGGATATCCGTATCTACTCGATCATCTACGATGCCATCAACGAGGTGAAGGCCGCTATGGAAGGTATGTTGGCGCCGGAGGTGAAGGAAGAAGTGACGGCTACGCTCGAAGTACTGCAGACCTTCCATATCTCGAAAGTGGGCACTATCGCCGGTTGTATCGTGCGTGAGGGTAAGATCAAACGCGGTAACAAGGTACGCGTCATTCGCGACGGTATCGTGATCAAGACCGCTGAGTTGGCTTCGCTCAAGCACGTGAAAGACGATATCAAAGAGGCCGGTGTGAACACCGAGTGCGGTCTGAGTCTCAAGGCTTACGACGACCTCAAAGAAGGCGATATCCTCGAGTCCTTCGATGAAATCGAAGTAGCGAAAACCCTTTAAAGTTTAACAATATGAAAAAACTTGCATTATTAGCCCTTACAGTGCTGGGTATGACCAGTTGCTGGACGAGTATCTGGACGGTAGCTCCGACGGATGAGCCGGTAGCACCGGTGCGCACCGTGTACACGACGACCGTGACGACTCCTTCGCCGAAGACGACGACGGTGACCACGGTGACCGTGACGAACTACAACGCGGACATGTGTTTCTATCTGGACCTCAACGCGGTAGCTGCAGCTTTCGCGGAGGCGGATAACGTACGTGAGTTTGAGCAGTTGCTGAACTCCTCTCGGTACATGATCAATAACTTGGACTTGAACCGCGACGGCTGGGTAGATTACCTGCGCGTGATTGAGACCCGCAACGGTTATTATCATGCGTTGTTGATTCAGGCCTGTCTCGCTCCGGGTGTATTCCAGGACGTAGCTACGTTGGTAGCAGAGCGTATGGCGGACAGACTGTATGTCGAGGTGATCGGAGATCCGTATCTGTACGGATATAACTACATCGTTCGTCCGGTATTCGTGAAACGTCCGCCGATGTGGAACACGTACGGTCGTTCGAGTTACACCGTTTGGTCGTCGCCCTATTACTGGGACTATTACCCCTCTTACTACACGAAGCCGAAACCGATTTATCTGAATCACTATCAGGCGTATGTAAGTACCTATATGTCGAACCATCATTACTGCCATCACTGCGACTATCCGACCACGCCGCACTACAGCAGTTACACGACGATGACGCAGCCGCATCACCGCAACGACTATCAGACTTCGCACCCGGAGCAGTCGTTTGAGAACCGCGTGACGCGTACGATCAGTGCGTCCAGCACCGGTGGTGTATCGGTTCGTAACGCCGGTCAGTTACGTACAGAGGTGAACAAAGAGGCGGCGAAGAGTCAAGAGTCGAAAGTAGAGAGTCAAGAGACGAAGACTACTGGTACGTCCGTACGCACGACGGAGACCAAGCCGACGACAACGGGTACGTCTGTTCGTACGACGGATACCAAGGCTAGCACGACGAGCAGAACGAGTCAGGAATCAAAGACCAGCGCTACTACGACCAAGACGACGGGTACATCCGTACGAACGACAGATACGAAGACCAATACGACCAAGACGACAAGTACGTCTGTTCGTCAGCCGTCAACGACGGTAGAGACACGCGTAAAAAGCAGTGGTACCACCCGCACGACGATTAAAACAACCGACAATACAGGTCGTACCACTTCCGTAAAACGTGAGAGCACGAACACCTCTACTCGTTCGACGAACAACTCGACGAAGACGAGCGGCTCCGTTAGATCCTCTCAAGGTCCTTCGCGGGAATCCAGCCCTCGTTCTTCCCAACCTTCACGTTAACCCACTCACCGAGTGTCTCACGGATGGTCACTTTGGTGCCTTCGTGAAGCGTGAACAGGTCGGTGCCTGAACGGTCAGGCGAGGCTTTCGCATTGACGATGCCCTGTGTGATGATAGCTTCATTGCGCAGGGTATCTCTTTTATGCAGTGAGTTAGCACTCACGCCGGCAATGATGCAGAAGAGCAGGGCTACCCATGCCGTATGGAAAGCCGTCTTGCGCAGCCAGGGCTCGCGGCCCAGCAGGAAGACCAGGATGCCGGTGAGGGTGAGCAGGAACAGCACGATGGAGAGGATGATCCATGTATGCTCGTGCATGCTGTTACGCACAGCCTGCGCCCAGATAGAGAGGAAGAAATCGTGCTCCTCGATGTTATCCGTGATCTTCGATTGCGCGAACTCCAGGTTGAATTTCGCATCCTTATGATTCGGCTCGAGACGCAACGCGCGCTCGTAGTTGAGGATGGCTTTCGCTAACTCACCTTGCTTGAAATACGCATTGCCGGCATTGTAGTACAGCGTCGCGTTCTGTTGCTGCTGTAGCAGCGCTTCGTAGCCTGCCGCCGCTTCGGCATAGCGTCCCTCCGTATAGGCGATGTTTGCCAAGTCGAAATCACTCTGCGCGTATAAAGGCGAGAGGTGATAGGTGATAGGTGAAAGGAGCAGCAGGGCTGCTAATAGTATATTTCTCATAATTTCTGTTCCTCCAATTCGTTAATCAATGTAGTGGTGTCGCGATAGAGGTCGTCCATCGCATGGTCCGTCGTCGGCGCATAGCGTGCGAACTCGGCGGTGCTGAGCACATTCATCACCTTGGCGATGAGTGCGTCGCTGACGTTTTTCTGTACCAACAGGGCAGTGATGTTATCCTTGTTCAGATCAGCCGTCGGGATTGAGAGACGGTCACTGAGATAGGTCCAAGCAGCCCGTTCGATCTCGGTATAGAACGCATCTTTATCGTTCGCCTTGAGTGCCGCGCGTGCGGCTTTGAGCCGTTTCTGCGCCACTTTATTCGCGCGTTTATAACGAACGCGCGCGAGGTCCGCATTCTCTTTGATGCGCTTGCGCAGGATGATGAGCAGCAGAATGGCGATACCGAGCGGCAAGAGGAAACAGAGCCAGAACTCCATGCTGCCGTATTCGATGAAGCCGCGCTGCTGGTGTTTCTGCCAGTTACCGCTCAGATCGATATAGCGGATGTCCGAACCGAGTTGCTTGATGTCCTCTTTCTGGGTGTGCGAGTAGTTAACCACAGCCGGCTGATTGCTGTCGGACGCTGCCTCACCTGCTCCGCGCGCTACATGAATGGTGTAGTCCGGCGTGGAGAGGGTCTTGTAACTGTGCTCCTGGGTGTCGTAATAACTGAAATTCACCGCCGGGATCGTATATTCGCCGGCGTTGCGCGCGATGACCGGATACTCAATGATCTTCGAACCTTTGAAACCGGTCTTGGTGATGTTGAAGTTATTCTTCACCTGCGGGTCATAGACCTCAAACCCTTCGGGCCAGTCGATCGCCGGCGTCTTGAGCAGTTTCATGTTTCCTTGCCCGCTGATCTCGAGGGTGATGGTGAAGGCATCGTTGACCTTCATCTCCGTCTTGGTGATCGTCGAGTTGAGGGTGAACGAACCGACGCCGCCGGAGAAACCGGCAGGTTTACCGCTCGGCAGCGGATCTACGTGGATCGTCACGGCCGGTGCTGTGGCATGGCGCGGCACATTGGTGTACGAATCGAAATAGTCGTCGAAGATGCTGCGCACGCGCTGACGTACCCGCACTTGAGTCATAAACTCGAAGTTAGCAGGTTCGATAGTGATGTCGCCGGAGCGCTGCGGGAAGAGGACGTATCGCACTAACTCAGCCGTCTGATAGTTACGACCGTTGTAGTGCTCCAGTTCCGCCTGCAGGTTCTTCTGCTCGATCTCCTGCTTGAGGAAACCGGTGAACTCCGGTAGCTTGATGTTGTTGGTCAGCTGCAGCCCTTCTACGTTCGCGAAATAGAGCTTGTAGGTCAGGGCGATGGCCTCCTGCTCTTGCACTTTGGTCTTGGACGCTATGGTGCGCACGAAGATCTCGCCTTGTTGGGAGCCTTGATTAGACTGACCGGAATAGCCGGATTGACCGGACTGTTGGGGTTGTTTGTCCTCCGGCAGGACCTCGATGCGGACACCGTTCGACTGTACGTCCTTACCGTTCACTTTAATCGTTGCGGGCCCGATCGTATAGGTGCCCGCGCGCGTAGCCAGCAGCGTGTATGTGTATGTCTGCTCGAAGGTCGAGGTGCGCTGACCGTTCACATACGAGGTGCTGCTGCTCGTGGACGTATAGGGTCCGCTGAGCACATCGAAATCAGTGAACTGCGGCGCACGAAGGTCTCGTCCCTGCTGGTTGACAGAGAAGGAGATCTGAAAGGGCTTGCCGGCGATCACCTGATTCGGCGCCTTGGTCTTAAAGACGACCTCATCGGCAAAGACGCTGAGCGCCATGCCGATAATCAAAAATATCGAAAAAAATCTCTTCATATACTACCAGTTTTTCTCTACTTGACGTTTCTGTCCCTGGGGTTGGGGAGGTTGCTTGTCTTCCAAAGCTTGCAGCAACTGTGCAGCCATCTCTTGGTCCATCTTCTGCTCCTGTTGCTCTTGTTCCTGCTGCTCCTGTTCCTTTTCTTGGTCTTGGTCCTGCTGCTGTTGCTGTTGTTGCTGTTGGCTCTGCGGCTGCGCTTGCTGCCTGAGTAGCATCGCTAAGTTACGGCGCGCCTCCTCGTCCTTGGGGTTCTTACGCAGCGCATCTTTATACGCATCGATGGCCTCGGGAATCTGGGATAATTGCTTATAGCAATTCCCTTCGTTATACTTCGCCTTGGCATACTTGATCGGGTCGTTGCTGTGCCGCTCGTCCATCATCTTAGCAGCCTGGCGATAGGCTCTGGCTGCCGATTCATACTTGGCGGAGTCTGCTGCCTGGTCATGTTTGGCGGTGTCGGTCTGGTTATAGAGCGCATTGCCTAAGTTGATCTGCGCCGCATAGCAGTCGGGGTTGATCTCCAGTGCGCGGCGATACTCCATCTCTGCTTTCTCAAAATCCGCATCGCGATAGGCACTGTTGCCGCTGCGGATATAATGGTTCTCTTTCTGCGCGAAAGCCGCGAGACACAGGACGGACAATAGATTCAATATGATAAATCGCTTCATAGCTGTTCTCCTTTCACTTTTCACTTTTCACCTTTCATTTCTCCAAACATATCCAGTTTGGTGAGCATCTTATTCTTGCGGTTGAAGATGAAGAAATCGATGATCAGCAGGATCAGGGCAACGATAGCGAAGGACGCAAACTGCTCGTTATAATCCTTGTATGCCATCCCTTTGAACTCTGCCTGTTTCATGTCTTCGAGTTCTTTCTGAATGACCTTCAACGCGGTGTTGGTATTGTCGCAATGGACGTATATACCGTGTCCTGCTTGCGCGATCTGCTCGCACATCTCTTCGTTCAACTTACTTACTACGCGCTCGCCGGAGCGGTCTTTGAGGTAGTCCGAACTGCCGGGAATGGGAATGAACGCACCTTCAGGTTTACCGATACCTACTACGATGACGCGAATACCTGCGGCTTCTGCACGCTGCGCAGCCGCTATCGCATCGTCCTCGTGGTTTTCACCGTCGGTGATGATGATGATGGCACGGTCAGCGTCAGAGAAATCGGTGTCAAAACCGGCTACACACAGGTCAAGCGCAGCGCCGATAGCTGTTCCTTGCGTGCGAATCAAGTCCGGCGAGATAGAGTTGAGGAACATCTTCGCTGCCCCGAAATCACTGGTGATCGGCATTTGTGTGAAAGCGTCGCCGGCGAAGATAACGAGGCCTAAACGGTCCTCCAGCATGTTATCCACCAGTTTGCTCACCATCTGTTTTGCGCGGTCAATACGGTTCGGCGCAACGTCCTCCGCCAGCATCGAGTTGGATATATCGAGTGCGATCATCGCTTCTATTCCGTGTTGGGTCTCCTCCGTCTCTTTGATGCCCATCTGCGGACGTGCCGCGGCGAAGATAAGAAGCGTCAGAGCCACTAATAAAATCGAGAACTTGATGATCGGACGTACACGACTCGCGTTCGGCATCAGTGCCGCTACCAACTCCGGGTCTCCGAACTCGGCCAGCTGGCGGCGTTTATGGCGCGTGTACGCATAGAAGGCAGCGACGAGCACAGGGATGCTCACCAACAGCCATAAAAATTCTATATTGGCAAATCGAAACATAGTATCATTAATTGCTTATTGTGCGGAGCACAAAATAACGTAAGATCAATTCGAGCAGCAGACAAGCCAGGGCTGCATAGAGAAAAGGCATGAAGTTCTCTTTGTGGCTGCGACTGAACTCGCGCACCCGCAGTTTGGTCTTCTCTAACTGATCGATCTGTTCATATACCTGTTGCAAGTCGGTGTTGTTCGTTGCGCGGAAATAGCGTCCGTCCGTCGTCTCGGCGATGCGGCGCAGGGTGTTCTCGTCGAACTCCGAATCCACGTAAGCCGTCTCATAACCGTACGGGGTAGGGATGTGTGCGATCGCGCGGCTGGTGCTGCCCACACCGATCGTATAGACGCGAATATCGAAACTCTTGGCGATCTCGGCGGCCGTCATAGGATCGATGTCGCCGCGGTTGTTACTACCGTCGGTCAACAGGATCACCACTTTCGACTTCGTCTCGCTATCTTTCATGCGGTTCACGGCATTCGCCAGACCCAGACCGATCGCTGTTCCGTCTTCTATCTGCCCGAACTGCACGGACTGAATAAGGCGCTTGAGCACTTTATGATCGGTGGTCAGCGGACACTGCGTGAAACTCTCGCCAGCGAAGACAACCAAGCCTATCTGGTCGTTCGGACGGTCCATCACGAAGTTAGCGGCTACCTCTTTGGCGGCCTCCAGACGGTTCGGCTTGAAGTCCTCTGCCAGCATGGTGCCCGAGAGGTCAAGCGCCATCATGATGTCGATACCTTCGGTGGACTCTTCGCGTCCGCCCATGTGCGCCGACTGAGGTCGTGCCAGCGCGATGCTGATGAGGCAGACCGTAGCTACACGCAGCACGAACGGCACATGAATGAGCCATATACGCGCCGACTTACGCTGCTTGCCTAAGACCTGTGTGTCGCTCAATTGGACGCTGGCGTCGGACTTGTGCATCTCATAGATATACCACGCGATGATCGGCAACAGCAGCACTAATAAGAATAAATATCCCGGATATAGTAATGTCATGCTTCTTTCCCTTTCTCTTCTTCTTTCTTCGGCGTCGTCTCATAGACAAAATCATACGCGATATCCAGCGCCTGCTCGTTCTCGTTAGGCATCGCTTCGTACTTGGCGAACTTGACGAAATCCGCCAGTTGCAGCATCTTGGCCAAGCGCGTGTATAGCTCTTTGTCGATCAACGGCTTCATGGCGTGCAGCGTCTCGTCACTCGTCTTCTCCGTGCTGTGTACATCGAAGCGGCGACCGATATACGTGCGCACCACATCCGTCAGTTCGGTGTGGTATTGCTTACCTTTACCTTGCTGCCAAATCTTCTCCGATCCGATGATCGCCAGGCGCTCCAACGCCTCTTCGTCTGCAGGACGGGTGTTAACAGGCACTTCCGCTTTTGCTTGCGGACGACGGTACGTGAACATATACCACCGCCAGATGAAATATCCTCCGACGCCCAGCAGCAGGATGCCGAGGACCAGCACTATCCACTTCACGATATCCCACCACCAAACAGGCACATCTTCGATGCTCTTGATATCGTAGATATCCTTCATCGTCTCAATGCTGTCCGGCATCAGGATCGTCAGCGTATTGAGGTTCGCCTTCACGGTGTCGCCGCCGGTAGTCACTACGTACGGTTGAATGAAATACGTCGTGTCGCCGAAGCTGGTGAGTACCAACTCCTGGCTCAACTGCACGTCGCCGTCCTCCAGCACTGTAGTGTCCATCTTCGATGCAGAGATACACTCGACGCCTTTCGGTAACTGTGCCGCAAAATCAGGCGCTTGCACCTGCTCGATAGCCGGCGCGGTCACCTGAATATTCATCTTCGTCTGGTCGCCTAACATCAGACTCGTCGAATCAATGCTGGCGCTTATTGCTATGGCTAATAATATATTTGTCATCTTTCACCTTTCGCCTTTCACTTTTCACCTTTCACTTTTCACCTCTGAAACAGTCTCATCAGGCTCTTCACATAGTCTTCGCCGGTGCGGATAGAGACATGGTTGATGCCCGTTTTCTGGTACACCATCTCTAATAATCCCTGTTGCCGCTCCCAAGCCTGTGCGTACGCCGCACGGGTCGAAGCGATGGCCGTATCTATCCACAGCCGCTGACCGGTCTCCGCATCGCGCACTTTCATCAGACCGATATTCGGCAACTCCGCATCACGGCGGTCGTAGATCTGGATCGCATTCAGATCGTGCTTTCGACTCGCGATAACTACCGGCGCTACTTCGAGATCACGAGATCTCGAGGCCTCGAGATAGAACTTACCATCCATCATGTCGCTGATCAGGAACGCCGTGCAGCGACGCTTCTGCGCGTTCGTCAGGTACTGCAGCGCCGCGTTGATATTGGTCCCGGTGTGTTGCGGTTCGAAACTCAGCAACTCGCGGATGATATGCAGCACGTGCGATTTACCTTTCTTCGGCGGAATAAATTTCTCAACCTGGTCGGAAAAGAAGATCACGCCCACTTTATCGTTGTTTTCTATCGTGGAGAAAGCGAGTGTGGCAGCTACTTCGGCCATCATGTCGCGTTTCATTTGGCTCAGGGTGCCAAAATTTCTACTTCCGCTGACATCGACGAGCAACATCACCGTCAGTTCTCGCTCTTCCTCGTAGATCTTGACGTAGGGGCGGTTCATGCGGGCCGTCACGTTCCAGTCGATGGACCGCACGTCGTCTCCGGGCTGGTATTCGCGCACCTCACTGAACGCCATACCACGACCTTTGAACTGGCTGTGGTATTCGCCTGCGAAGATATTGCGACTCAACCCGCGAGTCTTGATCTCTATCTTCCGAACCTTTTGTAATAACTCTTCTGAAGTCATAATTCTAGAGTTCTAGAAATCTAGATATCTAGTTATCAATTAGGGAACTTGTACCGCATTGAGTACTTCCGTGATGATATCCTCGGTCGTGATGTTATTGGCCTCTGCCTCGTACGTCAAGCCGATACGATGACGGAGCACGTCGTAACATACCGCGCGCACATCTTCCGGCGTCACGTAGCCGCGACGATGAATGAACGCGTACGCACGAGCCGCCTTGGCGAGGTTGATCGAAGCACGCGGACTGCCGCCGAAAGCAATCATCGGCTTCAGGTCCTTCAGACCGTACTCTTCCGGATTACGGGTCGCAAACACGATATCCACGATATATTTCTCGATTTTCTCGTCCAGATAAACCTCCTCCACGATCTTACGCGCTTTGATGATATCATCCGTCGAGAGTATCGGCAACACCGTCTTCTTCTCCGAAGCGATGTTCTGACGGATGATGGCCTGCTCCTCCTCTTTCTTCGGGTAGCCGATCACTACCTTCAGCATGAAACGGTCCGTCTGTGCTTCAGGCAGAGGGTAGGTTCCTTCCTGTTCGATCGGGTTCTGAGTAGCCAAAACCAAGAACGGGTTGTCCAGTTTGAAGGTCTGCTCACCGATCGTCACTTGACGCTCCTGCATCGCCTCGAGCAACGCGGATTGTACCTTTGCCGGAGCACGGTTGATCTCATCCGCCAACACAAAATTAGCGAAGATAGGACCACGTTTAATCTTAAACTCTTCGCTCTTCTGACTGTAAATCTGCGTACCGATCACGTCGGCCGGCAACAAGTCCGGGGTAAACTGAATACGACTGAAATTTGCCTTGATCAGGTCGCTCAAGGTCTTGATTGCCAAGGTCTTTGCCAATCCCGGCACACCTTCCAAAAGAATATGTCCGTCGCTCAACAAACCGATCAACAGACTCTCTACGAGGTGCTTCTGACCAACAATGACTTGATTCATGCCTAACGTCAAGGCATCCACAAACGAACTCTCGCGCTCAACGCGCTCTTGCAGTTCTCTAATATCCACTGGATTTTGCATAGTATAATGTAATTATAATTTTCCGAAAAATCATTATGCAAAAATTATGCCAAACCAATATTTTATAAAAAATATTTGCGTATATGCGATTTTTGTAGTACCTTTGCACCCGCAAATAATGGCTTGCGGTTCGGAATTCAGAAGAGTTTTTAATTGAAAAAAGAAGTAAAAACGCACAAAAACTTGCATATATGCAATTTTTGTAGTACCTTTGTAGCCGATTTTGTATTTTTGTATTATGGCAAACACACGAGAAGAGATTATTGATGAGTTGAAAGCCTTGCTGGAGCAGGATGTGACGACTATTAAAGACCAGGTAGATCACCTCAAGACGCGCTTTTACGCTTCGCTGAACGAAGAAGTGAGTGAAGCACCCGCAGAGGAGGAGAATAACGAGGAAGCAGTTACGGCGGCTGATCCGTTGGAGGAGCAGTTCAAAGCGCTGCTCGCGCAGTACAAGGCGAAACGTGCAGAGCTCGCAGCCGCTGAGGCGAAAGAGCAGGCGGAGAACCTTGCGCGTAAGCAGGCGATCCTCAACGAGATGAATACGATGGTAGAAGGAGCCAGCGCTGACGGCGTGATGGCGAACCTCCAGCGTATGCGCGAACTGCAGACCGAGTGGAAGACAATCGGTGCTGTCCCGGCGACGAAGACGCAAGAGATACGCAAAGCGTATCAGCAGTGTCAGGAGCAGTTCTATGACCTGGTGAAGATCAATATCGAGTTGCGCGACCTGGATTTCAAGAAGAACCTGGAGTTGAAGACCATGCTCTGCGAAGCAGCCGAGAAACTGCAGAATAACGAAAATATCGTAGAAGCCAGCCGTGCGCTGCAGCAGCTGCACGACGAATGGGCAGAGATCGGTCCTGTTGCCCGTGAGCAACGTGAGGAACTGTGGAACCGTTTCAAAGCCGCTTCTACTGTCATCAATAAGAAACATCAGGCTTATTTCGATGCGTTGCATGCGAAAGAGCAGTCGAACCTCGATGCGAAGCGCGCTATCATTGAGCAACTCAAGCAACTCAACCAACCCATCATCAACGGTGAGCCGCTGAGTACGAAGAAATGGGAGGACGCGACGGCCAAAGTACAAGAGTTACAAAACGAATGGCGTAAGATTGGTTTTGCGCCGAAGAAACATAACCAGGCTGTCTATGATGCTTATCGCGCCGAGTGTGACCGCTTCTTCCACGCGAAGACGGAGTTCTACAAAGACATGCGCGACACTTTCAATACCAACCTCAAGCATAAACGCGAACTGGTAGCCAGTGCCGAAGATATCGTAGGCGCTATCGAGCAAATGCGCGATGGCACGGAGATGATCGAATGGACCAAGGAACAATGGAACGAAGCAACGCAGAAGATCATCGCCCTGCAGGCGGAATGGAAGACCGTAGGTGCGGTAGCGCGTAAGTATTCCGACGACCTGTGGAAACGCTTCTCCGACGTGTGTGACACCTTCTTCAACGCGATGCGTGAGTCGGCGAAGAAATCTCGCGAGGTAAGTCGCAAACTGACGCGTGAGAACCGTGCTAAAGCCGCTGCTAACCAAGGTTTGGACGGCCTCATTCGCTTGCGCGACCGCTTGCAACAGGAGATCAAGGTGGCTGAAAACAACATTCTCTTCTTCACCGCTAAATCCAAGGGAGCCAACAAGCTCGTGGACGATATGCAAAAGAAGATCGACGACCTCAAGGCGCAATTGGCCGACGTGAAGCAGAAGATTGACGAATACGAAGACTAATGGCGGAACAGATCGTATATAAGAACGTAGAGATCCATCAGGATGATCAGATCGTGCTGCACGACGTCAACTTAGTCGTCAATAGCGGAGAGATGATCTATCTGTTGGGTAAGGTAGGTAGCGGTAAATCGTCCTTCATGAAGACGATCTACGGTGCCCTGCCTATTGCTGCAGGAGAAGCGCAGGTGCTGGAGTATGACATGAATACGATCCGGCGCAGCAAACTGCCGTATCTCCGTCGCCGTTTAGGTATCATCTTCCAGGATTATAAACTGCTTACCGACCGCTCTGTGGAGGAAAATCTGCTCTTCGTACTGCGTGCGACAGGCTGGAAAGACAAGAAACTGATGAAGTCGCATGTGCAAGAGGTGCTCAAACAGGTAGGCATGGAGACCAAGTCCTATAAGATGCCGTATGAACTGTCCGGAGGTGAGCAGCAACGTGTGGTTATTGCCCGTGCGCTGCTGAATAGCCCGGAGATCATCTTGGCGGACGAACCGACCGGAAACCTCGATGCGGAGACAGGACAGGAAATCATGGATCTGCTGCAGAACATCAGCCAAGCAGGTATCACCATCCTAATCTCTACTCACAACCGCTTATGGCCGGAACTGTATCCGGGTAAGAAAATCCTGTTTGCAGACGGCAAAATGAAAGGAGCCGACGCATGACGATCAACGAGCTGCAAGACGAGATTATTGACGAGTTCGAGGCCTTCGATGATTGGTTGGATCGCTATCAGTTACTCTGCGACTACGGGCGTGAACTGAAGAAAGACCCGCTGCCCGAAGCCGATAAGACGGACTCGAATCTCATTGACGGTTGTCAGTCTAAGGTGTGGTTCACCTGCCGTAAGGAAGACGGCAAACTGTTCTTCAAAGGCGATTCCGACGCGCTGCTCGTACAAGGTATTGTAGCCCTGCTGCTGCATGTGCTGAGCGGACATACTCCCCAAGAGATTCTTGATGCCAAATTGTATTTTGTGGATCGTATCGGCCTGCAAGAGCATCTTAGTCCCACTCGCTCTAACGGCGTCGTAGCGATGCTCAAACAGATCAAGTTATATGCATTAGCATATAACACTAACCTCTAACCTTTCACTTTTCACCTTTTATGACTCTCCCGATCTACTTAGTGGGATATATGGGCGCGGGCAAGACAACCGCCGGAAAAATGTTAGCTGAGAAACTCGGCTGGCACTTCGTCGATTTGGATGAGGCGTTCAAGGAGATTCACGGCTATTCGACGGCCGATTATATTCGCCAGTTCGGTATCGATGAGTTTCGCCGCAAAGAGAAATATGTGTTGGAAGACTTAGCCGACCAGATTCCGTTTGAGAAGATCATATACGCTACCGGTGGCGGCTATCCGTGTTACGAAGATAATATGGACTGTTTGCGCGAATTAGGTACGAGTATCTATATCCGCTGGCGCCCTGAACACTTAGCTAAACGATTGATTCTCACGGATTTAAGTGATCGCCCTGTGCTGCAAGGTCGAACGGAAGAAGAACTGCTCGCTTTCATCGTTCCGCAGCTTGAAGCCCGTGAACCTTTCTACGCCAAAGCAAACCACATTCTGGATGTGGATATATGCGACGAACACTCCGACGAGCGCATCGCCGAAGAACTGTATCAATTTCTGAAATCGTAAATATCAATACTCCCAGGTATCGTTGTTCTCCCAGATCAACTGGCCGTTTTCGATATGCGCCAGCGGGAAGATAGAGGTGAAAGGTGGTGTGATGGTTCGAATCAGTTCCCCTTCCTTATTATATACACGCGCGCAGGAAGAACACTGCGGCGCACAAACCGTCAATACAACCAATGACGAGTCGGTGGCATATTCGTAGTACTCGATGGTCGTCGTGCTGTCCGTTAAGAACGCACGAGAGTAGGGACCTTCCTGATACACCACTTCCGGTGTTCCGCCTAGCTTAAAGAGCCCTGCGATAATCGATATGAAAAGAATAATGACTCTCACCTTTCAATTTTTACCTTTCAATTGATCAGTGCAACCGCATACGCGGCGATACCTTCTTCGCGACCGACAAAACCAAGATGTTCCGTCGTCGTCGCTTTGAGGCTTACTTGATTCATTTCTACTCCCATCACTTCCGCCAGACATGCTTGCATAGCCTCTATATGCGGATTCAGTTTGGGAGCTTGCGCGCAGATAGTGATGTCGCAGTTACCTAACTCATAGCCGGCCTCACGAATCATCTCCATCACGCGGCGCAGAAGGATTTTCGAATCAATCCCTTCGTATTCGTTTCCTTTGGTATCCGGAAAATGATAGCCTATATCACGCATCGCAGCGGCGCCTAACAGCGCGTCGCATAGCGCGTGAATGACCACGTCGGCGTCCGAATGACCTAATAACCCTTTGTCGTACGGCACCTCAATTCCCCCTAACCACAACGGGCGGTTAGGGGAGAATTGATGTACATCATATCCAAAGCCGATACGCATGGATAAGGATCAAAGATTAGTTTTTCTTGTTGTTCACCAGATCCTTGATGCCGGCAAGATCGAAGCCCAGCGTGAAACGCATCGTCTGATCGAGCGGGTTCGATGCTGCCAAACCTACGCAGTACGATACATCCAGGCTGACGATAGACAAGTGGAAACCGGCACCGAAGGTGATATAGTTACGGTTACCTTTGTAGTAGTTCTCGTAGCTATAACCGGCACGAGCGAAGAACTTCTTGTCGTACGAATACTCGATACCTGCACCCCAGCGAACCTCATTGAACTCCTCACGAGCACCGCCCGGAGCGTCTGCGAAGGATTGGAACCAACCCTTAGCGGAAGTCAGGTCAGAGTACTCCTGTTGGGTGTATTTCTGCGTCGTCTGGTCCGGAGCGAACTTGGAAAGACGGCTCGGAACTAACATCTTGTTAGCCTCTACGTTGAGGGTCAAGAAGTTATATTTGTTCAGCGGAATCTCATAGCCGACACCGATATTCATGCTTGCCGGGATGAAGTTAGACGTGATACTGTCGTACGTCATCTTACCGCCGAGGTTCTTGAGACTGAAACCGAGGGTGAAATGGCTCTCTCCGGTCGGCAACTCAATCGGTTGACGATAGTACAGCGCAATGTCAGCAGCCATCGTCCATGCCGGGTGCATCTCTGTTCCACCGCTGGTAGAAGCGTTATAACCGTTGTTCAAGTCGGAGTAGAGGAAACGAACCGCTACAGACATCGATACATACTCGTGCAGTTTACGGAAATAACTCAGGTCCAAAGCCCACTCGTTCGGACGTACATTCTGAATCACATTACCGCTACCGTCGGTCAGCGCTACATCACCCATCGAGAAGTACGTGAAGCTGGCACCGATACCGCCACCGAGGTCACCGAAGTTATAGAAACCGGCGAGGTAAGCCAGATCGATATCGCCTACCAACTTACGCAACCACGGGGTATAGTTAGCGGTGATACCACCCTTCGAGTACATATAAGCGTACTTGGCAGGGTTCCAATACTGCGAGTTAAAATCAGCTTCAGTAGCTACACCGATATCACCCATACCTGCAGCACGTGCATCAGGAGCGATCGACAGCGAAGGCATCGATGTGATTAACGGGTTCATTTCATCCGCAACGGTAGCTTGAGCACTCATCGTTACGGCGCAGCACAAAGCTGCAAAAGAAATAAGAATTTTTTTCATTTTTTGTAAATTATTGTTTTTGTTATTAACTTTCAATCATCAAATTCAATTATCAAGCGATATGTTTCATAGGCTCTTTATACTTTCAACTTTTTACTTTCAACTTATTGTGTTACTATAATCTTTCCTGACGTCGTGCTGTATTTGCTGGACGCGGATTTGATTCGGATATTATAAATATACACTCCTGCGCGGAGTCCCAATTGGGCGATGTTGATCGCTACTGCATCCGGGTTGTCTTGCTTATGGCAATATACCATTTGCCCGTTCGTGCTATACAGATAGATTTCGGTGCTCAGCAGTTCGTCCGGCTGATCGTAGTTCACTACCAGGTTCACTATTCCTTCCGTTTGTACGGGGTTAGGATAGGTAGTGACGGAGTAGATAGACGGATCCAAACCTGCTTCTACGACGAAGTTCAAGCGTTGCGTCGTACTGTTATTAAGCAGATCCCAAGCCCGGAAAGACAGGCTGTGCGAACCGTTCGGCAGTTCCTCCATCAGGTAACTAACCTGTCCGCGCTGGTAACTGTTGTCCGCTGCGGTGAAGTACTCATTGAGCGTATAGATCTGTTTCGAGTCATCGTCGATGACTAACATCAGGTCGTGTCCGATACCTGCACCGGCGGTATTGATACCGTTCTCATCTTCCAGTTCCGCAAAGAAACGCGGTGTCGCGTACGTGCGGTCGCCGTCTTGAAACGCCGGCGTATTCAGATAGATGTGCATCTTCGGCCCGACAGTATCTACCGTCACGATCGATCCTGTACCGCCGATAGTGAAGTCCTCAAAATGACCTACCGCTTCTGCAGTTTCCAGACTGTCAGTCGTCACGGCATAATAGACGATACGGCCGTTTCCGAAGTTATAACGGATATCTTTGGGCACCATGAAGGTGTAGTTAAACAATCCTTCCTTCACCTCGGTCGCACCGGAGAAGATGGTGCTGGGGTAGTCGTTATAGGCTACTACCAAAGCGTCTCCGCCTGCATTGTCATTGTCGCGCGTCGGGATAGACTGCATCTTATCGTAAATCGTGATGTCCACTCTTCCGTTGAAGTCACTCACCAGTTGTTGGTCTTCATCGATGATACGTCCTTCGACATGTTGCACGGACAGCGCGTTGAGGGTATCAATCTGCGTGGTTGTCTGTACGTGGTAGTCCGTTGGATAGTTGACTCGCATCGCGGGATCGCCTAACAGCACGTACGCCAGTCTGTTCTCGTTTTGTGAATAGCAGGTGTTCTTGCCGATCGCCATCGCTTCTCCCAAGGTCATGTCGTAATGGAAGACATCCGAGTGACCGAAGAGGGTATCGCACACCGAGCGATTGAGGTAGGTGTTGTCATCCGCATACACCGTACGTGTCGCTGAGAACACACCGATAGCACCGCCGTTCGGATTCAGCACCGCACTCTCTGCTGCGCAGCGTCTGCCCGAATCCCATTCACCGAAGTTACAGGTGAAGAAGAGCCAGACAGCCAGGTTTTTATTGTTCATCTGCTCAATATCTTTCTGATTGAGCACCGATTCGCTGGTGATAGCGTTATAGCCACCATGACCGGAGTAGTCGAAGAACAGCACGCCGCTCTTGAGTAAGTTCAGCACACGGTTCTTTGCCAATGGATAACTCTCGCCGCTGGCATTCACTTCCTGCGGATAAGCATCCAAGAATATCTTGTGAACTACAAAATCGGGATTTGCGACGCGCACGCGCTCTGCACTCTCTTCTGCGGTACGTGTATGCCGTCCTTTCTCTCCGTCGTCAGCCAGGTAAACCAACTGATTCTTCCATTTACCGGTTTGCTCATTGCGCATGTACCGCAGCAGTTTATCTACGGTCGTACGTGCTTCGTCGGCATTCTCGAAAGGCAAACGCCCTACACCGATATCCATCTTGGCTGCGCGATCACTTGTTCCCTCATTATCGTCCAACCATGCAAAATAGTCATCCGAAGCCCAAGCTTTCACTTCATTCACGGAGTTCTTCGCCTGATAAGTGAGCAACAGACGTGTGCCGGATTTATCCAGCAGTTTGCGGTTGTCGAAAGTACCGTGACCCATGAGCAGCAACCATCTTGGTTTCTGCCCAATACCGCTGTTAGCGCGGTCATACAGCATCTTCATCAACCATCGATAAGCCGTTGCATCCGGAGTGCCGGAAGAGAACTCGTTATAAACCTGTTGATCCGTCACTACTGCCCAAGTGATACCTTCTTTCTCTTCGTGCGCTTTGGCCAGTTCGGTAGAAAGAGCTTCGTATCCTTCCGGACAAATAATGACGTAGTCAATATCTTTTAATGCATGCAGATTCTGATTAGCTACGGTGCCTACCACTTCTGCACTCACCCATTTCGAACCTGCCGGGTTAAACGCGATGAACTCATGGATTCCGTCTGTTTGCAGAGCGGTCCAGGTGATCTCTCCTTCGGCCGCACTCACCTCCATCGGCGTGATAGCATCGGGGTACGTGATGTCCCATACGAGCGTATTGGCGCCGGCGTTGCTTAAGTGAAAACGTATCGGGGTAGAGTTATAACGGTTGGTCACCGTACGAATCGGCATATAGTCGCCTACCATCTTTAATGCACTCGGCGTAGTGATCTCTATATAGTTGAGCCATCCTAACGCACTGGCGTTGCTGTTCTGCAGCTGCAGTCTTACCTGTTGTTTTGTCTCCTGCGTAGCACCGTTCAGACTGATAGTGCCGGCGCACGCCATGTCATATTGGTCCGCCGGCTTGGAAATCCATGTCCGCTGTGTGGTGCTCTCGTTGAGCGTTGCGGCGAAATACGAATCCGTAGGAGCATTAGCCGCTACATCGATATATAACGTGCAAGTCTCTCCGCTAATGGCATTCGGTGTGCTGAACGTGAACGTACGTTTCTGATTGGCTGCGAACTGTTCGCCATAGAAGTAGCGACCTCCACCGGACACACCGGTGCGGTCAATCAGGTTGAGGGAGTCTTTGTCTTGTACTTGGTAGAAAGGATACGTGGTCACCTCCGCCGGTGTGCCGTTTATCACAACCGGTGCGGGAGCAACATACTCTTCACTGCTCTCGGTTAAGAAATAATAACCGTAATCGGAATAGGTGTTGCGGGTGTGTACGAAACGCGAACCGTTGTAAGTCCAACTGATCGGACCTTGTACATAGAAGAGGATGAAATCTTCGCCCTTAAAAACCGGCACTTGCGGCAGGTCGTCAATGTTACTCTTGCTGAAGTCCTGCTCTTTCTGCGCACCGCCGTAGCCGTACACATGTACCAGCTGCGGATCAATACCGGCTTTGCGCAAATCATCGAAACTCATACGACAGATACCGGACTCGCTCACGCGGATCTTCACCCATTTACCTTCTGCCAACACGGATTGGTTGACATAGGAGTGAATACCTGCCCACATAGGCAAGCACATCATCATCCATAAAACTATTGTCGCAATTCGTTTCATTTAATCTTACAATACAATTTCTCTTGTCCGTCTATCTCCTTGCGGAGGATCTGCTCTTTCTGCACCGGCTGCGGCGCTTGTTGGACTTGGATATAAATCAAATCCCCTTGACGGATGGTCATTACTTTGCTCGCTTGCGCAATCGCCTCTTCGGGTGAAATAATCAATTCATCATTGAGCAACGCAGTTGCGATCATTTCATCATTGCTTATCCATTCCCCGATCGCCAGCGAGTAGTCAAACGCCAAAGCGGATGTCCACGGTCTTCCGGCTGCTTGCAACTCCTGCACTCTGTCCATCGCGATGAAGTCAGCACCGGGAGCAATCGCGTCGTAATAACGGTCCGCGAACTTAGGCGCAATCTCTTTGCCCAGACGGCAGACCCGCAAGATGATACAGTCTGTTACACCCACTTCACTCGTCCAATCGGGTACGAAGAAAGGCTTACGTCCGTTCAGCAGACAACTGTCTCCTTTGAGCACCATTTCTGCCTTTCCGTTACGATATATAAAGCCTATAATCTTCATTTACCCCATATTGAGCGTGCAAAGGTACAACTTTTTTTGCACATATGCAAGTTTTTTAGGAAAAAGTGAACTTTTTCTTAAAATTTGTTACTTAGCGCGGATGAAAAGTTGCACCGGTGTGCCGGTGAAATCCCACCATTCCCGCAGTTTGTTCTCCAAGAAGCGACGATACGGCTCTTTCACGTATTGCGGTAAGTTCGCGAAGAACACAAAAGTCGGAATCTGGGTGTTCGGTAACTGGGTGCAGTATTTGATCTTGATGTATTTACCTTTCCAAGCAGGGGGCGGGTAGTTCTCAATCAGCGGCAGGAACTTCTCATTCAGTTGTGCCGTAGGCACTTTCTTGTTCTTGTTCTCATAGACGTGGATAGCCGTCTCGACTACCTTGAAGATACGCTGTTTGGTGAGCGCACTGGTGAAGATAATCGGGAAGTCCGTGAACGGTGCAATACGCTCGCGGATAGCACTCTCGTACGCCTTGATATCTGCATTCGTCTTGCTTTCCACCAAGTCCCATTTATTGATACAAACAACGAGACCTTTCTTGTTCTTCTGAATGAGCGAATAGATATTCAGGTCCTGCGCTTCAATACCGCGTGTCGCATCGATCATCAGGATACACACATCGCTGTTCTCAATCGCACGAATGGAACGCACAACGGAGTAATACTCCTGATCTTCCGTCACTTTCGCTTTCTTGCGAATACCTGCGGTGTCCACGAGGTAGAAGTCCTTGCCGAATTTGTTATAGCGCGTATAAATCGAGTCGCGCGTCGTACCCGGAATATCCGTCACGATGGTGCGCTCTTCGCCTATAAACGCATTAAGGATGCTAGACTTTCCGGCATTCGGTCGACCGACAATCGCGAAACGAGGCAGGTCTTCGAGATCTTCATCTGAATCATCTTCCTTGCGGAAACGGCTCACTACTTCGTCAAGCAAATCACCTGTGCCCAAACCGTTCTCAGCGGACACGATAAACGGTTCGCCTAAACCTAACTTGTAGAACTCTGCTGCACCGTATTGGTTCTCAAAGGTATCTACCTTATTGACCGCCAGGATCGTCGGTTTCTTCGCTTGTCGCAGTAAATGTGCCACTTCGGTGTCAAACTCCGTCACACCTTGGTTCACATCTACTACCAGCAGTACTACATCCGCTTCGCGGATAGCCAGATCGACCTGACGGTTGATCTCGGATTCAAAGGTGTCATCGCTGTTGACAACCCATCCTCCGGTGTCGATCACCGAGAACTCACGTCCGCACCATTCGGCTTTGCCGTATTGGCGGTCACGCGTCGTGCCTGCCGTGTTCATCACTATCGCCCGACGGGTACCCGTCAAGCGGTTAAAAAGAGTCGATTTCCCTACATTGGGACGACCCACTATAGCCACAATATTCGCCATAGAGTTATAATTTATTAAATGGTTAAAACTATTAAATCCTTATTTCTCGCAACTGCCGCAACCGCTGTTGCAGTCATCGCAGTTACCTTTGCATCTACCACATCCATGCGGCGTTCTGATGGCTTTGAGTTCGCCTTCCGTCACATCGCGAATGCTGAGGATGATGCCTTTGAAATGCAGGTCCTCTCCGGCATAGGGATGGTTCAGGTCGATGGTCACTTGTTCGTCGGTCACTTCGCACACTTGTGCTTTGACGATCTGTCCGTCCACGGTGTTCATAGGTACGATAGCGCCAACGTACACGCGCTCTTCGTCGAACTCGCCGTCGCCGTTAAAGAACATCTTTTTCGGCAGGTCCATCAGGCCTTCCTGCAGGTATTCGCCATAAGCATCTTTGGCGGGCAGCACGAAATCAAAACTGTCGCCCACTTCTTTGCCGGCCATAGCCGCCTCGAACGCAGGCAGCATCATTCCTTCGCCCTGACACCAAGTCAACGGAGCTTCTTCCGTCGCTTTTTCCATCAGTTCTTCTTGGCCTTTCTCATCAGCGATATACAATTCATACGTCGCTGAAACAACTTTTAAATTCTCAATCATATCTCTAAACTTTTAACTTTCCACTTGAAACTTTCCACTACTACCACCATGTGACAGAACTGTTGGTAGAAGA
Organism: Paludibacteraceae bacterium; assembly: GCA_017541805.1. Taxonomy (GTDB): domain Bacteria; phylum Bacteroidota; class Bacteroidia; order Bacteroidales; family Paludibacteraceae; genus Colicola. The sequence goes on along the minus strand of JAFXYK010000049.1, from coordinate 17,056 downwards.
GTTACTGCTCTTATCATACTTGAGGTCACTCAAGATAGAGGCATTCACGCCGATATGGAAGGTATAACTCTTGAACGGTCCGATCGGGTTGATGCTGGCGGTCATATTCCAGCAGTGCAGGTCACGGCTGATATTGAAAGTACAAGACGTCACCTTCATGTAGTCGAAGTTATACGTCATATTGGCACTGACTTTCCATCCTTTGCCTAGTCCGATACTACCGTTCAGACTCAACGAGTGCGTGAACTTCATCTTGTAGTACATCTTCTCGTAGTCAAACTCGCTACTCGGCGCATAGGCCAGGTTGTAATTGAAGCTGAGGCTCCACGGGAACTCGGTCTTGACGTACCCGTCATCCACTTCTTCTTCCTTCTTATTGTTCTGCTTGGCATTCTTATCCAAGCCTTCGCCGTCTTTCTCTATCTCCGTTATACCGTCGTCATCCTCATTGTTGGATGATGAAGACGAGGAGTTGTTAATACCTCTTCGTTTGTCGATCTTCTCCTTCCATTTCTTGATGGTGCTGTTGTTGAAGGTATAACTGAAACTCCATCTTAATCCGCTCCAGTGCGGGAAGCGCCCGTTGTGCCAGTATTGTTTGTTGGTGCGCACAGGATTACCGGCCGCGTTCAGTTCGTACATATAGGGGTCCAAAGTGGTATTGAGGTTGATGCTGTAGTTATTCAACCGCGGGAACTTCAGACGCAGGTTCACTTGGAACAGGCTCCAGTTCATTGAGTCGGCGGCGAAGTTATATCCTCCGGTAACGGCGAACTTATCGATCAGACTAATCACGCGGTAGGGTTGTTTACCCGTTGTGTCGTTTTTATTCACCACTTTGACTTCCAGGTTATTTTCCAATCCGAAGTTCAATGCCGCCTGTAACCCTCGGGCTGCATTGCCGTAAGGACTGTTCGCGTATCGGGAATAGACATTGTGGATATACGTGGTGTCTCCCTCTTTGACTACCGGTTGGTCATAACTGCCGTAGTAGCCCCACATCTTATCTTCGAAGTTGGGGTGGTAACTGAAACTGAGGGTAGGAGTGATCACATGCCGGAATTTCTCCACCTTACTGTTCGGGAACAGTTTCTTGAGAGGCGTGTAGAATCCGTATATCTTGGTACTGAAGCTGACGCTCATATCAAAATCAAACACGTTGAAGAAGCCGGTAGTTGTGTCTCGTCCGACGGCATTGGCCTCTTGATCCCAGAACTGGTCGATGCGACTGAAGTACATTCGGTCGCGTAAGTTGATCTGCGGCGTGATATTCAGATATTTGAATACCGTGAAACTGGCGTTGATGGGTAAAGAGTGATTGATACCGGTCTGCCAATCCCGCAAGAAATTGGACTTGAGAAGTTTATCCTCTTTGATACTGCTGATGGCGATCTTACTGTTCAGCGAATAACTCATCTTGATCTTCTCGTACCATTTCTCTTTTCCTGCCACTTTGCCTTTGCGCTTGAGTGTCGCTTGCCGCCATAACTTAAACGGGTACTGGCTACTCATGGTAAAGGTCAACTGCGGTGCCGTGATGGATATTGTGGAGTCACTCGTTCGCTGCGTCAAACTGGCACTCATACTCAGACTGAACGGGCTATTAGGGAACCGCTGCGTATAGTTGATCGTACTGCTCTTGGTGTTTTCCGAAAGGAGCTCCGAGTTGTAATAACTATTGATGTTACTGCGGTTATAACCACTCGTAGAGAAGTTGACGCTTGCCGAGAACGTGCAATAGGGGTTGAACTTCGCGTCCTGGGTGTGCGTCCACTGAATGCTGAAGTTCTTCTTTGCCGAATAGTCCGGCAAACCGCGTTCGGAGGTCACATCATTGCGGTAATTGATACTCAGGTTACCCGAGAACCTATATCGCCATAGATACCGCGACTTGGCGCGAATCGCCCAAGTACCTCGCGAGTAGATATCACCGGTCACCTCCAGATCCAGGTAGTCGCATATAGCAAAATAATATCCGAAGTTACTCAGGTATAGACCGCGGGAGTAGTCATCACCGAAATTAGGCATGATAAGACCGCTCGAGTAGGTGTTCGTGAAGGGGAAGAAACCGAACGGCACAGCAATAGGCAGCGGCACATCACCAACCACCATATACGACGGTCCTGCCGCGATATAATCACCGGCTTTCACCTTCGCCTTGGTCATCTTGAGGTAGAAATGCGGATGGTCATGGTCGTCGCAAGTCGTGTATTGACCTCCGGCCATTAACATCTCATCGTTCGGCAGTTTCTTGGTCTTGTCCGCGATGATATATCCTTCGCCTTGCTGGGTGACCACATGTCGGATGTAACCTTTTTGCGTCTTGATGTTATAAGTGATCTCATTCGTTTGGTAACTGTCCTTACCGTCTTTGAACACCGGCTTTCCCTTCCATTCATACTCCAAACTGTCGTACACACCGCGGGCGTAGATGATACTGCTGTCCATATTCATGCGAATATATTCGGACTGCAGCTCCATAGATTCGTATTTCATCTCTCCGCTACCGTGCAGATACGCAGTACCGTTCTTCATCATGATCATCGAGTCTTTAGCCTGATAATGAACCGGTGCTTTGAGTTCACTCTCTTTCTTCGGCTTCGGCGCAGCGCTTGGTGCAGGTATACTGTCTTCGGCCCGCAGTGCCGTCAAGCAGAGCAGGAAAAGAACCGTCATAATATGTCTATACACACGTATGCGCACAATACGCCAAAATAAAATCGGCCGCAAAATTACACAAAAAAAATGACATACACAAGCGCGCATGTCATTTTTCTATCATTTTGACTGATTTTGGAGGTTGTTTAGTGCGTTTTCGCAAATTCCTTGTAGAACTCTGTGACAGCAATGATGCCTTTTTCCCACACCTCGAGGTCCATTGATTCGTTCGGCGAATGGATAGCGTTCTGCTCGAGACCGAAACCCATCAGGATGGTCTTGCAACCGAGTATCTGCTCGAAGGCTGCGATGATAGGTATCGAACCGCCGCGACGGGCCGCCAAGGGTCGTTTGCCAAAGGCAAGTTCAAATCCTTTCTCTGCGGCTTTGTATGCCGGAATATCAATCGGGCAGACGTATCCTTGTCCTCCGTGCATAGGAGTGACGTTGACGCGAACGCCTTTCGGCGCGAGCGTTGCGATATAATCAATGAACGCCTGCGAGATCTTCTCGTGGTCTTGATTGGCCACCAAACGGCACGACACCTTAGCAAAAGCTTTACTCGGCAACACGGTCTTGGATCCTTCTCCGGTGTACCCGCCCCATATACCGCACACATCAAACGACGGCCGGCAGGAGTTGCGCTCCAGCGTGCTGTATCCTGCTTCTCCAAACACATCGTCCACGTCAATGGCGGCATTGTATTTCTCTTGCGAGAAAGGTATCTGCGCGATCATCGCTCGTTCCTCTTCGGGAATCGGCAGTACATCGTCGTAGAAGCCCGGAATAGTGATGCGCCCATCTTTGTCAACGATCTTCGAAAGCATCTCACACAGGGCGTTGATAGGGTTCTTGACCGCTCCACCGAAATGACCGGAATGCAGGTCGCGATTCGGACCATCCACCTCGATCTGCCAGTACGCCAGTCCACGCAGACCGGTCGTGATAGACGGCGTGTCTTTGCCGATCATAGAAGTGTCGGAAACCAAGATAATATCAGCCTTCAGCAGTTCTTTATGATCCTCGAGAAAAGCTTCCAAGGACGGCGACCCGATCTCTTCTTCACCTTCGAAGATGAACTTAACATTACATTTCAATTGACCGGTTTGGACCATATATTCGAAGGCCTTCGCCTGAATCATCGCTTGTCCTTTATCATCGTCCGCGCCGCGGGCATAGAGCCGCCCATCACGAATGTCCGGTTCCCAAGGATTCGAGTGCCATTGTTCCAGCGGTTCTATAGGCATCACGTCATAGTGCGCATACACCAGCACCGTAGGTGCAGTGGACACCGGACATTGGTATTCCGCATAGACAAAGGGATTGCCGGCAGAAGGAAGAACTTCGGCGCGTTGACATCCTGCTTCTATCAGCAGTTCTTTCCATCGCTCCGCACAGCGGAGCATATCCGCTTTATGCTCGGTCTGACAACTGACACTTGGGATGCGGATGAGACTTGCCCACTCCGCCATAAACCGCTCACGATGAGCAGCGATATAGTTTTGAATATCCATCTATTTATTGGAATTTATGGTAATTCATCATAGCGCAGGCGTGCTTGCAGAATCGCCTTGGATTTAGAACCCTCATAGCGCACTACGATGTTGTACTTATACTCTTTGAGCGCGATGATGTCTTTCTCCGCTTGAGCGCCGCTGATGCCGGATACAGCTTCGAGTAACTGGTCATGCAGTCTCTTTTCCGTAAACCCGTTTTTGATGAATTGCTCACGGAAATTATCGATGCCGAAGGTCTCCTCGTCAATGCCCAAGGTAAACACCAAATCATTGCCTTCTACCGTGGTGCCGTTGTAAGTCATTCCTCGCTGCGAGACTACGGAGAACATCGTCTCAAACTCACTAATCACATCCACAATCTCTTTGGGCAGGTCGGCATATTGCGCACGCATCGCATCCACATCGTCCATATTCACTTCCGGCAGATCTTCGTGCGACAGCACTACTTCTACTTCCTCACCGGAATTAGAACCGCTGAAACGGAAGATGAGGTCGGACTCATACTCACGCATCGTGGAGAAGCGTTTCACACCTTCTTCGTTCACTACATGCATGTTAAACAAACGCTCTTTGAGTTGGTCCGCTAACATCTCCGGCGTGATACCTGCCCGACGAAAAGCCTCCACGAAGTTATCGCAACCTACCATGTCCTCGTCAATAATGGCATAGCAAACGATGTTGGTGCCCTCGATGTCCAAGCGATCATAGGTAATGCCGTTGGCGGACTTACCCTCCATCTCCAGGCGCATATAATCAACTACCTCTTGCAAAGCTTCCGGGGCTTCGTCATAACCGGACTTCTGATCTTGCTGATTTTTGTTACCGCACGCACTCAGCGTAACTGCTGCCACAAGGGCTACTACATAGAATAATTTTTTCATAGGTATAGTGATTTTTCAATTTTCGCTGCAAAGATAGTAATAATTTTTGAATTATACAAATTTTGGAGCAAAAAAAACTTTGGCACGGTGTTTGTGGTTAGGTTAGTGAACCGGTTCAATTTTAGAGTATTAATCCGTTAATTAGGAGGACAAAACGATGAAATCATTAGTCAACAAAACATTACTGGTGCTGGCAATAGGAGCGATGTTCTCCTCCGCCGCAAGCGCACGAGAAGTAAGGAAAAGTGGCCGCGGGGCCAAACAGTTCAGGACCGAAAAGAAAGTCGTTCGTTGCGACAAGTGTAAAAAAGCTATCGGACGCAGAGAGGCGCTACGTTTCGAGGAAGCCAGACGGATGGCTCGATTCGAAGAGATGCGCAGAGCAGAGTTCCGAGGACCGGCTTTCGAAAAAGGCAAGTTCCATAAATTCGATAGACGCAAAGGCCCGAAACGCCATTCGCATCGATAACAAAGGCAGCAGAAATGCTGCTTTTTGTTGTAAAATAAGTGAATAATGTAAATTTTTGCACTAATTTTCATAATTTATTTGGATAATTGAGATTTTTTTTGTACCTTTGCAGCGAAATCTACAAAACACAGATCGCCATGAGAAAGTTTTTCCTTGCACTCGCTCTTGCTGCCGGTTCGGTGCTGAGCGTTAATGCGCAGAACATCAGTATGTATCTGCACAGTATTAAGGAGTTGAATTCGGACGTTCGCCGCTCGCAACTCACTTTAACACTCATCAATTCTGCCGGACAAATCATGTCCTGCGGTGAGCTTTGCACATTGAAAGAATTGCCGGCCTTATTGGAAGCAGACATGGCCAAGAAAGACCCGTGTTACATGGCCATCATTACTGATGTTCCCGTAGGGAATGCAACTTTCCAAGCTGTTGCCAAACAATATCTGGCGACCGCAACAAAGTTGAAAAAGAAACCAATTAAAATCTATTATGGTTCGCGGCAAGAATTGGGAATTACAACTCCTCCACCTCCCCCTGCTCCTGATATAACGGCAGGAGAAGAACTGGTAGTCATCGAAGATGAGGTAGAAACCGAATCAATAGAGATCGAAGAAGACGATTCGGATGATGCTATTTACAAGGTCGTTGAGAAGATGCCGGAGTTTCCGGGAGGTTCACAAGCAATGTTTAAATACCTCGCAGAGAATATCCAATATCCGGCTATTGCCAAAGAAAACAATATCCAAGGTCGTGTCGTCTGCTCATTCACGGTGAACAAAGACGGTTCGCTCTCAAATATCGAAGTGGTACTCTCAGGAGGTGATGCCTCATTGGACAAGGAAGCGGTACGTGTCATAAAATCGATGCCAAAGTGGAAGCCCGGTATGCAACTAGGAAAACCGGTGCGCGTGCAATACACGATACCAGTGAAATTCCAGTTATGAGAAACAACAAATAAACTAACATACGTATGAAAAAAATCATTATTGTGCTCATTCTTGCGATAGCAGGAGTAGCAGGTGTTCAGGCACAAAACGAAGTAGAACAAGCTTTCATCAAAGGTTTCATCAGTGGTATGGACCAAGAGTTGGTATCCCTCAATGAAGACGGAATGCGCTATAACGGTACATTCCTCGAGGGTAAGAATATTATCTGCAGCGTCACTGTAGATGAGACTCAGTTTGGCGGAATGCCTATGAAACAAGCCTTCCAAATGGTTGGTGTAGATGAGGTTTCGTTCGGTCAAATGATGCGCGAAGAGATGTTCTCACAGAAGCTTGATGCGGATGAGCGTTCAGGTCTGCAGATGTTAAAAGGCTATGGTTACAAGATCTATTTCCGAATGATCGGTAGCGTCTCCGGTGAGACGATGAATTGTCGGATTGAGTACGAAGCATTGCTGCAATGAAAAAAATCTTTTACATAGCAGCCTTCATGGCGGCACTTTCGTTCACGGCTTGCGACGTTCTCTTTGGCGACAAAGAAAAGAAAGAAGAGCAGACGCAGAACGAACAAGTGGCTGAAAATGAATCTGTTACCGATATATCAGACGAAGAGACACAGCCGACGGATATCGTACAGGAAGAACCTGTTCCTGTAACCCCGGATCTGAAAGAGTTCGAGAAGCGTTTCATCGCTGCCATTGACGAAAGTATGACCACCGGTTTAGAGGACGGTATGACCTATCTGCAGACAGAAGTGGAAGGAAAAGATTTCATCTGCTCGATAGCAATCGACGAGCGCATTTTCAGCGGCATGACGATGAAGCAAGCGTTCGAATATGTCGGCATGAACGAACAAGTCTTTGCACAGGTAATGAAACAAGGAATGCAAACGGATGCAACGGAAGAAGAGATGGAGATGATGGACAAGCTTTACCAATATCAATACAACGTCAATTTCCGTCTGTTAGCCGAGCCTTCCGGCGAAGTAATGAACTGCATTCTCGGATACGAAGAATTCAAGCGGTAAAGAAAAGCATACATCGCAAACCAAGAAGAAAAGGGCCCTTTGGGCTCTTTTTTTTGTATTTTTCTTGTGTATGTCATTTTTTTTGTGTACCTTTGCAGCGGATTTCCAGAAATGAGACTACGTAAACGTGCGTGATGATCAGGAGTTGGTCACGGTTTGCACAGGTGTTGATCGGCAAAATAACTTATGAATAACATACGAATAACATATGAATCACATAAGTTTAGCATAAGAACGGCATAAGAAAAGCATAGGAACACTATAAGAGAGATAGGGGAGAGATAGGTGGGAAATAAATAGGAGAGAGAGAAAGAGGGGTGAGAGGCAGGTAGTAGGGGGATAAAAGAGGGATAAAAGAGTGATAAAAGAGTGATAAAAGAGGGATAAAAGAGGGATAAAAGAGTGATAAAAGAGTGATAAAAGAGGGATAAAAGAGTGATAAAAGAGGGATATAAGAGGGATAAGAGAGAGGTAAAATATATAAAAAATAGGAGGAAGGAATGGCAAAGATTGATTTTAATGTGGCGATAGAGGGATCGCAAGGGGCGCTGTCGAAGGGCGGAATGGTGACTCGGCAGAAGATTTACCGCGACGGACGCGGGAGAGTGATCGCTATCGGTAAACAGGAGGGGTATTTTATTGCCCATCCTCGGAATTTCAAGCGCAATCCGATGGTGGGGAAAGAGTTGGCTCACCATAATCTATGGCGTGAGGTTTGTGCGCAGGCAAAGGCGGAACTGACGAACCCGGAGACGCGCGCAGAGTGGGAGTTGCGGTTTGAGGCGCAGTTATGGATTAACAAGGGTTCACGGCCTGATCCGCAGGCGCCTATCGATCCTGCGACCGGTGCACCTAAACGCTATGCACAGTTGTATGCGTTTACACGGGCGATGATTTATCAGGCTCGCATCAAAGAGTAAATAAACAGAAATAAAACAATAGTATATCATGAGAATAGCAATTATCGGTGCCGGGAGTGTCGGCACAAATATTCATCACGCGTTTGAGTTGAAAGGTGTTCGTGCGGAGTTGGTACACGCACGGCCGTTGACAGCGGGGATAGATGAGAGTGGAGCGTCGAGCGTCGGGAGTCAAGAGTCGAGAGCGGAGGTGCCTCAGGCAGACGTATATATCTACACGGTGGCGGATCATGTGTTGGAACAAGTGGTCTCGCTGGTTCATGCGCCGCAGGCGCTGCACCTGCATATGTCGGGTTCGATGCCGATCGATGTGTTCAAAGAAGACAAACCGCACGCAGGCATACTCTATTTCTTCCAGAGTTTCAGTCGCGAAGTGTTGATAGACGACTGGAGTTCGATCCCTTGTTTCATCGAGGGTCATAACATCGACGATATCGCTGCAATCTATTCGTTGGCGCAGACGTTGACGAACCGTATCTACGAGGCGAATCAGCATGACCGCGAGCGGTTGCATATAGCGGGCGTGTTCGCCAATAACTACACGAACCTCATGTACCGCATCGCCGCCGAAGTGCTGAAAGAGACGCAGTTACCGTTTGAGGCGCTGTTACCGTTGATCGATCAGACGGCTGCGAAAGTACATTCCATGCGTCCAATGGACGCACAGACAGGTCCTGCCAAGCGCGGAGATCACGCGGTGATGACGAAACATGTGGAGGTGCTGAAAGCAAGAAAAAACGCGTACGGAGAGCCGTTTAGTTCGGAAGAGCTGTGCGAAGTGTATCAAGCGCTCGGAGCGTTAATCGAGAAAGCGCATAATCATTGAGTTCGTCCCAATGAATGACAAAGGTGCCGGGTAATTCCGGCATTTTTTGTACGCGATGTACGAGAAAGCGCGCATGTAACTTTTGATGAGACAAGACGTGCGTGAACGGATACTTGTCCTCCGTTTGCTCTTCGGTACAGGGAAACTCATAGAGGTGATACCAGATATCTTTGGCTTCGCGGCGTTGAAGGAGCGTCTTGTCGCCGCAGAGATAGATATGATAGGTGAACCAGCGGTCTCGCACTTTAGGTCGCGGTTTGCGAATAGGTAGCAGTTCGGCCGTATGATGGGCATAGCCCAAGCAGAACTCCTGCAGCGGACATTGTTGGCAGTTATCGCCGAGGACCGGCGTACATTGCAGCGCGCCGAACTCCATGATGGCGGAGTTGAACAGACGGGCGTTCTCCCGGTCCAAGATGGTTTCTATATGCTGGTGAAACAGTTTCTTTCCTGCCGTCGTGTCGAAAGCTTCGTCGATGTCCAGCAGTCGCGCTACGACGCGATAGACATTTCCGTCCATCGCCGGGTACGGCGCGTTGTAGGCAAAAGAAGCGATGGCGCCGGCGGTATAGTCGCCAATACCGGGCAACGAACGGATGTCTTCGAAGCGGGTAGGGAAGGGCGTCCATCCGTTGGCAACGACCAGTTGTGCGGCTTTGTGCAAGTTGCGTGCGCGGCTGTAATAGCCTAATCCCTGCCATTCGCGCAGCACCTCTGCTTCATCGGCTGCGGCTAAGGTTTCGATGTTCGGCCAGCGCGCGATGAAACGCATGTAATACTCCATGCCCTGCGCGACGCGCGTTTGCTGCAAAATGATCTCACTCAACCAAATGGCGTACGCGTCATCCGTCTCGCGCCAAGGAAGGACGCGATGCTGGGTTTCATACCATTCGTATAATCGTCTATAAAACAACGAGTTGAACATCAATTTTGCCTTTTTTAGGGTTCGAAACATCAAAAAACCGCACAAAATTACAAAAAAAAACACAAATTTGCAATTTTTTTCGTGAAAAATTTTCGTATTTCATTTATTTATAGTAACTTTGCACGCTTTTTTGTTCGAAATCACATTAGAAACGCGAAAACAATATATATTTATGACTAAAGCTGAACTCAATGCTGAAATAGCTCTGGCCACAGGATACGACAAGAAGACGGTAAGCGCCATCGTCGAGGCCTTTATGACGGGTGTCAAGAGTAACTTGGCAAACGGTGAGAGTGTTTTCCTGCGCGGCTTCGGTAGTTTTACGACCAAGACCCGCAAGGCGAAAATGGCTCGTAATATCACGCGTCAGACGACGGTATTCGTTCCGGAACATAAGATTCCGCACTTCAAGCCGGCTCAGGAATTCCAAGATGAGTGCAATAAATAATCGAAATAAATAACATTAGTATAACAACATTTTAAATCATTATTCATTATGCCAAACGGAAAGAAGCATAAGAGACATAAGATGTCGACGCACAAGCGTAAAAAACGCCTGCGTAAGAATCGTCATAAGCATAAGTAAATGACGGCATTTAGCTTTGTGGCAAGAGGCTTGCTCAAGTGTGAGCAAGTTGCCACAAGGCTTTTTTATTTATTTAATACCCCTATCAAGTATGAAAAGCGAAATGATTGTTGACGTACAGCCAACGGAGATCGCTATAGCGCTGACAGAGGATGACCGCTTGCAAGAAGTGGCGCGTGAGAAACGCGACCAAGACAACTTCGCCGTGGGTAATATCTACTACGGTCGTGTCAAGAAGGTGATGCCTGCGCTGAATGCCGTTTTCGTGGATGTAGGTCATGAGAAAGAAGCTTTTCTACACTATTTGGATTTAGGTTCTCAGTTTCGTACGCTGCAGACGTATGTTACCAAAGCCGTTTCGGATAAGCGCCATATTCCTGTGATCACGAAGACACAGCGTCAACCCGAAGTGGGCAAAGAAGGACAGATAGCTGATGTGCTCAAAGTGGGTGACCCTATTCTGGTACAGGTTTCCAAGGAACCGATCAACACCAAAGGTCCTCGCCTCACCGCCGAGATCTCTATCGCGGGACGTAATATCGTTCTTATTCCTTTTACCGACGGCGTCATGGTAAGCCAGAAGATTAAACGCGAGGCGGAACGCCAGCGTCTTAAGCAATTGATGCTCTCTATCAAGCCTGCGGGCTTTGGCATCATTGTTCGTACGGTTGCGGAGGATAAACGCGCCGCGGAGCTTGACAATGAACTCCAGTTGCTCATGGAGCGCTGGACGCAGACGATCAAGATTCTACAACAACGCGACCCGGTGAGCCTGGTGAGTGAAGAGATGGGACGTACACTCGGTATCATCCGTGATGTGCTCAACCCGGATTTTACTTCAATTCAGATTAACGACCAGGGCATCTATGACGATGTTCGGAATTATCTGCAACTCATCGCGCCGGAGAAAGCGAAGATCGTGAAGCTCTATCAGGGCACGCAACCTATCTTTGACCATTTCGACATCACCCGCCAGATGAAGACGGGACTCGGAAGAACGGTCGGTTTTAAACACGGAGGTTACCTCATCATAGACAAGACCGAAGCACTGTTCTCCATTGATGTCAACTCAGGCAGCAAGAAAATCTACGAGGACCAGGAAGAGAATGCCTACCAATTCAACATGCTCGCGGCAGACGAATTGGTGCACCAACTCCGATTGAGGGATATCGGCGGCATCATCATTGTCGATTTCATCGACATGGATTCCAAAGAGCATCAACAGCAGTTGTATGACTACGTGCGCAAGCTGATGGAGCGCGATCGCGCTAAACACAACGTACTGCCGCTCAGTAAGTTCGGCTTGATGCAGATCACGCGCCAGCGCGTACGTCCTGCCGTCGAAGCACAAGTGGAAGAGACCTGCCCGACCTGCGGAGGCAAAGGTAAGATCCAAGCATCGATCCTCTTCACGGACCAGATTGAGGAACAACTCCAGCAGGAGTATGCGGAGCACGGGCGAGGCCTTCAACTGCACTTGCACCCGTACGTTTATGCGTATGTATGCCGCGGCTGGTGGAACTCACTCAAGCAACAATGGCGCCGTAAGTATGGCGTGAAGGTGATTGAGAACCAATCCCTTGGAATGTTAGAAACCCGATTTATTGTAGAAAAGTAAAAGAAAAAGCCGGCAAGCGCCGGCTTTTCTTATTCCTCTTCGATGACTTCTCCCGGAATGTAGCGCTTGAGCACGCGCGCGACGCCGGTCGTCCAGTTGTTGATCGAGTCATTGTCCATCTGCAGACCGCTGATCATGTGTACGACCTGGTCGATCGGCATGCCGTAACGCAACACGCCGGAGATCAGACGCGCGTAGTTCCAGAACTCACGGTCGAACTTATAACTCAGTCCTTCTACGGTCGTTTTGAAGCCGCGGGTGTTGACAAACTGGAAGTCATAGCGCTTGCTGCCGTCAGCTTGCACCACTTTGATGATCTTGCCATTCGTCACGCTCTTGGGCAGAGCGATACCCATCTCATCGTCGGCGAGGCCGGTGAAGATCTCGTAAGGACGGCCTTCTTTCAAGCCCACAAAAGCGATCCATTTATCTTTCTGATTCTGGAAGCGCACGACGTCGCATTCCAGTTCAACGGGACGTTTCAATAACGTGGTGTTTTCTTGTATTTCCATAATGCACTAATTCTCTTATTCATTAATCGTTATTTTGGCTGAGCAGCTGGTTTCTCCGGCTTCGTTCTTGAGTTGATACTGCACGCCGTCGTCTGTGATCAGATAGTTCGTCTGCAGAATCTCGCCGAGCATGGCCTCTTTGCTGTAGTTGATGTCCAGGCGGAGCGGCTTGCCGTAATAATCAGGCAGGTAGGCATCCAACATCGCTTGCAGGTACTTGCAGCTGTTGCAGTGTTTGTTATAATCCAGATCGGAATAAACGACGGTGTGGGCCACGACGCCTGTCGGTTCTGGGATCGTCGTCATACGCACGCGCGGCATGTCTATCACTTCGCCGTCAATGGCCCCATCGAACATCGGATGATCGAAGATATTGACGATCTCGCGTTTCTCCATGTCCAGCACCGCCCATACGGACTTGCATTGCCCGATCAGGGTGTCGCCTTTGTAGATCCGGAAATCACGCGTGCTGAGCATGTGCGCGTCGGATTCAATCCATGTCTCGATGCGGATCGTGTCGCAGGGGGCAGGTAACTCGTACATCTCAATAGACATCCTTGTAATGATCCACGTCAGGCCCATAGGATGCAGTCGCGCGATGCCGAAATCCAGTTCGTCGGCTACCGTTCCGGCAACTTCCAGCAGGTAATTCTCCAGGTCGTACAAGCGGAGTTTTTTCTTGTCATCTACCTCCTGGTATTTGATCTTATATTCGTAACTGTATTTCATAATGCTTAATTTTTCAACCACCTGTCAAGCCAAGCGCGGAACTCTCTTTGCCAAAGGATGCCGTTCTGCGGTTTGAGGACCCAGTGGTTCTCGTCCGGGAAGATCAACAGTTTTGCCGGCACGCCGCGCATCTTAGCCGCATCAAACGCTGCCATGGCCTGGTTCGCCAGGATGCGGTAGTCTTTCTCTCCGTGGATACAGAGGATTGGTGCGTCCCATTTATCGACGAACTTATGCGGACTGTTGGCGAAAGTGCGCTGTGCGATCTTGTTGTCTTTCTCCCAGTATGCGCCGCCCATGTCCCAGTTAGCGAACCATTTCTCCTCGGTCTCGAGGTACTGCATCTCCATGTTGAAAATGCCGTCGTGCGCGATGAAGGCTTTGAAGCGTTTGTTATGATGTCCGGCCAGCCAATAGACGCTGAATCCGCCGAAGGAAGCACCGACGCAACCGAGGTGCTCTTTGTCCACATACGGCTCTTTGCAGAACTCATCAATCGCTGTCAAGTAGTCGCGCATACATTGGCCTCCGTAATCGCCGCTGATCTCTTCGTTCCATTCCTTACCGAAGCCGGGCAGACCGCGTCTGTTCGGCGCGACGATGATATAATCGCCGGCAGACATCATCATGAAGTTCCAACGGAAGGACCAGAACTGCGAGACAGGACTCTGCGGGCCGCCTTCGCAATATAGGATCGTCGGATATTTCTTGTTCGGATCGAACTGCGGCGGGTAGATAATCCAGGTCAACATCTGTTTGCCGTCCGTCGTCTTCTGCCAGCGCGGCACGACGGTAGAACGCTCGATCTGATCGTAGATATTATCGTTCTCGTGCGTCAACTGCACCAGACTCAGGAATCCGTCGGGGTTATTTGGCGTCTCGTTGAGGTCCACGCAATAGATCTCGTTCGCTTGCCGCATGGAGTGGCCTAAGATATAGGCATAGTGGTCGGAGACATCGCCCAGCCCTAAGTCGTGCTGCCCGTCCGTGAGGCGTTGAATGCCGCCGTTTAGGTTCGCTTCGTAGAGGTCGATCGTTCCGTGCCAAACGGCGTTGAAAATCAGGGTGGAGTTATCTTTCCAAGCGTATTCATCTACGTTGGAGTCCAAGGACTTGCTGATGAACCGCTTCTCTCCGGTCTCGATGTTCATCACCATCAGACGGTTCTCATCGCTCTCATAGCCGTCGCGCTCCATGGACAGCCATGCGATCCACTTGCCGTCCGGCGAATAACTCGGATTCGTGTCGTATCCCTTGTTGTCCTCCGTGATATTTCGCTCCTCACGCGTGCGTATATTATAAAGGTATATATCGCTATTCGTGCTCACGGCATACTCCAGGCCTGTCTTCTTGCGGCAGGTGTACGCAATCTCCTCATTATTCGGATTCCATGCCAACTGCTCCACGCCACCAAACGGTTTCATTGGGCACTCAAATGCTGTACCTTCCAAGATATTCACACCCTCATTCACCTTCGCGCTCTTCATTCGTTCCCCTTCACCGTAGTATTCAATCTCCAGATCGCACACAAACGGCTGCGGTGCCGTTTCCGTCCACTCGTCCCAATGCTTATACATCAAATCCTCGTGCATATGTCCGGTCGCTAACGGCAGATCCGGATACTTGTCCGCGGTCGTCTGAACGGTCTTCACCTGCTTGATAAGGATCACCTTATCCCGCATAGGCGACAACAAGAAACCGTCAATATCATTCGCACCATCTACCTTCACATCCTCGCCGTCTCGACGGAAATACAACTGTCCGCCTTTCATATAAGCCAGACAACCGCTATTCCCGAACCAAGCCGGTTCTGAACCGACGAACTCGTCGCACACGCTCATGTTTTCGAACGGATTGCAGATACGAATCCAGGTTGTGGAGCGGTTCTCTTGCACACTGTAATAACTGACGGTATACGCTAACAACCCCGTCTCGATATCACTCTTCACGCTGCCGATACGGCCCATCGCCCATAAACCTTCCGGCGTCAAACGACCGCCTTCGATGGTGATCTGCGGTTTCGTGATCGGTGCCTTACCTGCATCATTCGCGGACTCTTTCATTTCTTTCTTCGCGCACCCGGCGCCCAGCAAAGTCATTGCTGCCATAATAAACAAGATGGTTTTTTTCATGTTCCAAACTTTTGCGGTGCAAAAGTACAAAAAAAATCTCACATGTGCAAATAATTCCGCATTTTCTGCCAAATTGTCAGTCCTTTTCTGCCAAAATCCCTTTGGCACAAGATTTGTCTTATTCAAAGCGACTGGATTTCTAGAGATCTAGAGGTCTAGAAAACTAAAAAATCGCAAATTTAAAAGAAAGGAACTATACTATGTCTAAGATTATTGGAATTGACCTCGGTACCACGAACTCGTGTGTAGCCGTAATGGAGGGTAACGAACCGATCGTTATCGCGAACGCTGAAGGTAAACGTACTACTCCTTCTGTAGTCGGATTCATCGAGGGCGGTGAGCGTAAAGTAGGTGACCCTGCTAAACGTCAAGCTATCACAAACCCGACCAAAACTATCTATTCGATCAAGCGTTTCATGGGTGAGACCTACGATCGCTTGCAGTCCGAAATCGCGCGTGTTCCTTATAAGGTAACCAAGGGCGACAATAACACTCCGCGTGTAGATATTGACGGACGTCTCTATACGCCGCAAGAGATCTCGGCTATCATCCTTCAGAAGATGAAGAAGACTGCTGAGGACTACCTCGGACAAGAGGTTACGGAGGCTGTCATCACCGTTCCGGCTTACTTCAACGATAGCCAACGTCAGGCTACTAAAGAGGCAGGCGAGATCGCAGGTCTCAACGTACGCCGTATTGTCAACGAGCCGACCGCTGCGGCCCTGGCTTATGGTCTTGACAAGTCCAACAAGGATATGAAGATTGTTGTCTTCGACTGCGGTGGTGGTACACACGATGTATCTGTCCTCGAACTCGGCGACGGTGTCTTCGAAGTAAAAGCTACCGATGGTGATACCCACCTTGGCGGTGATGATTTCGACCATCGTATTATCGACTGGCTCGTTCAGGAGTTTAAGTCCGATAACGGCGGAGCCGATCTTAGCAAAGACCCGATGGCTATGCAACGTCTGAAAGAGGCTGCTGAGAAGGCTAAAATCGAGCTTTCATCCGGTACTTCTACCGAAATCAATCTGCCGTATATCATGCCTGTCAATGGCGTTCCGGCTCACTTGGTTAAGACCCTGACACGTGCTAAATTCGAGCAACTCATCGACGATCTGATCCAACGTACTATCGCGCCGTGTAGGACTGCTCTGCAGAACGCAGGACTCACAACCGCTGATATCGATGAGATCATCCTTGTAGGTGGTTCTACACGTATCCCGGCTATCCAGGAGGCCGTTCAGAAATTCTTTGGCAAAGCTCCGTCCAAAGGCGTTAATCCGGACGAGGTTGTCGCAGTCGGTGCTGCTAT
>JAFXYK010000003.1 GCA_017541805.1 Paludibacteraceae bacterium | reverse complement strand
TCCAGTAATGAACTGTCTCATGACCGAGTGCCGCGCAACTCTGTGCTATCTCTGCCTCGTGGTGAGGGAAGATGAGGTCGAGTCCGCCGCCGTGGATATCAAACTGCTCACCGAGGTACTTGGTGCCCATCGTGGAGCACTCCATATGCCATCCGGGGAATCCTTCCGAGGTTATCTGATGACGTTTTCTTTGTTTGTTAGGTTTGGTTAAATTATCCGAAGTAACATCCTCATAGTAGTAGAATACAGCTTTCCATCTCATGATATGCTCCGGAGCGGCTTTCTTCCAAAGGGCGAAGTCGTACGAGTGTTTCTTCTCTTCCTGTCCGTCCAGTTCGCGGGTCTCGGTGACGATGTCGTTGAGGTTACGTCCGGAGAGTTTACCGTACGGATAGTCCTTGGCGTATTTCTCCACGTCCATATAGACCGAGCCGTTGGAGACGTAGGCATAGCCCTTATCGAGGATTTTCTGCACGAAGGCTATCTGCTCGATGATATGGCCCGAGGCATGAGGCTCGATGGAAGGAGGAAGTACGTTCAGCGCCGCCATGTCACGATGGTAGCGGTTGGTGTAGTACTGCACGACCTCCATGGGCTCGAGTTGTTCGAGCCGGGCTTTCTTGGCAATCTTGTCCTCACCGGCATCCGCATCGTTCTCCAGGTGTCCCACATCGGTGATATTCCGCACGTAGCGCACCTTATAACCGAGGTGCTGCAGGTAGCGATATAGGATATCGAACGTGATGGCGGGACGTGCGTGTCCCAGATGGGCATCGCCGTACACCGTCGGTCCGCACACATACATGCCCACATGACCCTCGTGGAGGGGCTTGAAAGTCTCCTTGAGACGAGTTAGCGAATTATAGATTTCCATAAAATATAGTTTCTATTTTTCTTAAAAACAATTTTGCTTGCAAAATTACTGCTTTTTTTTGACTTGTGCAAGTTTTAGGGCATAAATATGCAAAATTGATAGCTATTGGACTCCCAAAACAAGTTACTCGTTCTTGAATCCGTATCCGTTTTGGAAACCGCCGACAGAGAGTATCTGCGGGGTAAATGGCCAGAGGTAAATCGGCGCTTTGGTATAGTCGTAATCGTAGAAGAGATAGGTGTAATACTCATCTTCATACTTGACGATATCGGAACCCCATGCTTGTGCTTTGTATCCCTCGGCCTCCAACGCACTTATTTCATTGTCGCTGAGGGGTTTGAAGAGTCCTTTGATAGCCAGATTGGTCAAGGTATCACCTGTATATTCGCAGCCAAATTGTTCCCAATCATCATTCTGTCCGCGCCATCCCGGGAAGAGCAGAGGATCATCCTCCTGTCCTTCGGGGCATTGGGCGGTAAGGCGGTAACCTTTCTGTTTTTGGGCGTTCACCATCTTGGTATAGACGGTGTTGCTGATGGTGTTGCCGTTCTCGAAGGTGTAATAGCCGTTCGTCTTGAGTCCGTCAATCATCGCGCGTGTCAACTCCTTGATATATTTGATTTTCGCAGGCAGAAGTCCTGTCCGGATGAGTGTAAAGCGTCTGTCCCCCTCGGCCGCGAACTCAAATCCCCGTTCCTGTATGACGGCATTGAGGAGCGATCCTTCCTGTGCGATGAAAGCGTCTGTTTTCGCCTTTGCGGCATCTCCGAAAGCACGGTTACGGATCAAGTCCAGGTAGGCACGCGCTTCGCCGTTTTCGCCCAAAGCGGCACAAGCCTCAGCATAGCCGAGGTACATCTCCGAAAGCCGCATGTAGGGGCCGTTGATGCCGGACATTCGTTGTGCTTTCACCCAAGGATGAGCCTGGCGGTTCTCGTCCCATTTATTGAAGGAGAGTCCTCCGCCGTTGGCTTTGGAGTTAGGCACAAAAGGAATCAGTTTCTCGTTACCTGCACCATCGGAACCTGTGACGGTGACGGCTACGTCGCGGCGTTTGTCCTGCGGATCGAAGACACCGTAATAGAAAGCCGGATTGACGCGTCCCTGTCCGTAGGCTTTGCAGGGATAAGCGTTCTTGGAGCCGCCGTTGGAAGGTCGTCCGAAAGAGTACGGACGGGCATCATTGACGATGCCTTGCTGCATGGGATATTCGTATATCGACTCGTCCGCGTACATACCATCTCCGTCCATCATCTGCTGGAAGAAATACTGGTAGGGGTTGTTGTATATTCGTCCGTTCGCCTCATCCGCACGCGGGTCTTTATCATGGAAAACAGCCGTTCCGCGATGCTCGTCAAACGCTTTGTGGAAATAGTTTTTCGCCAGAGTATAAAAACGCTGCCAATCGGTACGGCGGGCATAGGTTGCATCATTATTGACTGTTCCTAACTGCTCATAGGTAATGGTGTTCCCTTTCAGATCTTTGCGTTCGATGTCGTTTCGTCGTGTCTGATAGCCGCCCGCTTCGAGTGCCATGCGCCCGATCAGACCGTCCACATAGGTCTGTGAAAAGCGGCTTTTGATATTCACGGGACTCATGACGGGCTCTACTTTCTGCAACTCCTCCAGACATTTCTCATAGATCCAGTCGCGTCCGACCAGTCCTTGTGCCACCTCGCCTATCCGGGTGTTATAGGGCACGTCTCCGAAGTTCTTGAGCAACTCTCGATAAGCAGTTGCACGCATGGCGACCGCTTCGCCGTATAACTGCCCCATCTCCGAAGGCTTGCCGTTAATCATCGACTCGTAGTCGTCGCGGGATTCGATTGCTTCGGTAATCGCATTGGAGACAGCGATGATCTTATAGAGAGCGGCGAAGATATCATCCTCCTTCAGATAGGACAAGAGGCCATACTGAGAGGCGTAGTTACCGTTCTGATAGAGACATTCGGGCCAGTGTCTGCCCGGCTGGTTAGCGAACGCTTCGGGATGGCGGGTGATGTCCGAACCGGGCACATCGGCTCCGTACCATAGTCCGTCACCGAACACTTTGCCTTGCGCGCAATCACGCCAAGTCTCGTACAAGCCGCTCATTGCCAGGCGGATATTCGCCTCGGAAGAAGTCACAAAATCACCATCCATCGTGGATGCCGAGTGGGTTTCCAAAAAATCATGACAGGCAGGGAAAATCCCGGCGAGCATACATATCAAAATTATATAGACATTTCTTTTCATATGGCTTAGAAGAATGAAAGGTTAAGACCGAAAGTGAACGTGCGCGCCTTGGGATAGGCCAGATAGTCATACCCCGGTGTGGGGAAACCTCCCGTAGTAGGAGTGGTGTTCACGTCGGGATCGAGTCCCTTATATCCGGCTATGCAGAACAAGTTACCGCCTGTGAAATAAACGCGGAGTTTGCTGATTTTCGCTTTCTGCATCCATTTATCCGGGAAAGTATAACCTAACGTAAGCGTATTCAGACGCAAGTACGAGGCGTCTTCAATAAAATCCGAGGAGACTATACCGTACTCGCAATAAGGGAGTCCGTACTGCGCGTTGGCGTTAAGCGCCCTCAGTCCGTCCGGATCGGTCACAACTACAAGGTTTCCCGAAGCGTCGATATCGTACATCTGCCATGCTTGGGCGATGAACGACAGGCGGTTAGCTCCGAGCGAGAGGTCTTTGTTGCCCATCATCGAGTACATCGCGTTGGCGTTATAGACCTTACCTCCTATCTGATAGATGAAGCCGGCTGCAAAATCCAGTCCTTTCCATGTGAGGAAGATATTGAAGCCGCCGGTATGTTCCGGAATAGCATGACCAATGATGGCCGCATCGTCATTGTTCACTACGCCGTCTCCATTCACGTCCTTGAACTTGACCATACCCGGGAAGGCGTTCTGCGCTTTGTTTTTGAATTCCCCTCCGGCGGAGTAGTTCGTTACGTCCACCAAGTCGGGAATTCCTTCACGTAACTTCCACTGCTTGGTAGCGTTATAGACATTCATGTCGAAATCATCCACGGTGTAGAAACCGTCACTCACAAATCCGTATATCGAGCCGACCGGTTGACCACTACGGATGACGTAGTCGTAATTGGGTTTACGCGTGGTAGAACCCCAGTTGGTATGCGTGTCGGCAATGACGTCCGGCGCGAGTTTGTCAATATTGTTCTTATTGTAGTTATAGGTAATATCAATGCCTATTTTCAAATCCCGGGAACGGTACAGATCTGCATGCAGGGATATTTCCGCACCTTTGTTGGAGGTCTGGCCGATATTCTGATACTGGTAACTGTAACCTGTTGTAACGTCCACGGGCACGCGCATCAGGATATCTTTGGTCGTATTCCAATACCCCTCAATCGTTCCCCGCAAGCGGCCGTTCCAGAAACCGAAGTCCAGACCTATATTGCGGCTGATGGTTTTCTCCCATTTGAGATTGCTGTTTCCCATCAGTTCGGCGGGTTTGTATATGTTCGTTGAGACGCCGTCTATGGTAGTGGTCGCACTGGTCCATAAGCCGTTCTGCCATAACGAGGGATCGATATTATCCGAACCGGACATACCCCATGACAGACGCAGTTTGAGGTTGTCCAACCATCTTGAAGCGCCGCTCATGAAGGGTTCTTCGGAGATTCGCCAGGCGGCTGCCGCGGCGGGGAAATAACCCCAGTGATGCTTCGGAGCAAACTTGGAACTACCGTCTGCACGGAAGGTGACGGTAAAGAGATACCGGTCCAATAAGTCATAATTGATGCGTCCGAACCAGGACAGGGTGCGTGTCGGTACGCCGATCACGTTGCCGAACTCGTCCTGCCCGAGGGTCGGGTCTGTGAGTGACAGACGCGCCATCGCCAGATCCAAGTCGTATTGTTTCGGGTATCCGGCTCCGTAGATATGGCTGGTAGAGGATTTGCCGGACAGCAATTCGTTGCCGGCGAGGAAAGACAGGCGATGGGCGTCCCCCAAGCCTTGTACCTGATAGCTCAGCGTAGTAGTCCAGCGGATATTAGAACCTTTGGCTTGCGTGAGTTTCGCTGCGGTAATGCCGGAGAAATGGCCTCCGTCCCAGTAATCGGTCTCGTTCCAATACCGTCCCAAGGAGACCTCTGTCTTGGCTGTCAGACCTTTGACGGGAACCCATGTAAGTCCGATGGTACCCGTCAGACGGATTCGCTTGACGGTATTTTGATAGTTATTGAGCACCGCGGTCGGACTATTGGACAGCTCCATATACGTATCTCCGTTACCGAAAAGACCGGTATTATCTTCGCCTAAAGGCACATCTATCGGTCGGAACCTATACGCCGAAGTGGCCAACTCATACATGTCTTTTATACCCTTGTAATTACGCTCTGTATAGCGTATATCTGCATCCACATGAAGGCTCTCCAGAATTTTCTGGCTCACTTTAATGTTGCCGTTCCACCGGGTAAAACCTGTGTTACGCAGCAATCCGCCGTCGGTGGAATAGTTGAAAGCGGCATAGTATTTGGTCCATGCAGTACCACCGCTGAGCGTCACGTCATGATTCCAACAGCCGGCATTGCCTACTATCTCGTCCACATAATCATGTACCTTGACATCGCGGTATTCCTCCAAGTGGTTTCCGTACGCGCTGCCTAAACCGAAATATTTGGCGACATTGTCCCCATACGAGTCTCCGTACGCCTGCGCGTACGCCCACGTGTACTTTACATAATCGTACGAGTTAAGCGTCTTCAACTTACGGGCGTTCGTCTTTAGCTGATAGTACATGTTATAACTGATCTTCACCTTCTGCTGACCGTCGGAACTTTTGGTAGTGATCAAGATGATACCATTGGCTCCTCGGGCACCGTAGATAGCGGTGGATGCAGCATCTTTGAGCACATCTATGCTCGCTATGTTATCCGCGGGGATGTCGCTTATATCACTCACGATTATTCCGTCCACCACGAAGAGGGGGTCGTTCGACTGGGTGATTGATCCTCCTCCTCGGATACGGATAGCGGAAGCGGCACCGGGCCGACCGTCCTGCGTGCTGATACTCACACCCGCTATCCGGCCCTGAATAGCCTGCGTGACATCGGCTACGGGAACAGAAGTCAGTTCCTCTCCGCTGACGGAAGAAACGGATCCCGTCAGATCTTTCCGGCTCGTGGTACCATAACCGATTACTACGACATCTTCGAGGGTTGTCACGTCTTCCTCCATGGAAATAACCATATTCTCGCCTGCCATGGCAGAGATAGTCCGGAAACCCATGTAGGAAAATGTCAGTTTGGTATCCTGCGGCGCCTCTATACTGAACTCGCCATTCAGGTCAGTACTCGTTCCCTGTCCTTCGCCCCATGTGACGCTAACGCCAATAAGCGGCTCGCCGTCCGTGTCTTTCACAATGCCCGAGAAATGAGTCTGGGCAAAACAAGTCAATCCTATTGCAAGATGCAACAGGATTGACATAAATTTAAGATTACTATTTTTCATCACTTGTTAATTTCAACCCCCGTAAGTACAACAAAAGCGTATTTGACGCGGAAGAACTACAAAAGTGTAGCGGGATCAAGGTTATTTTTCTCAATATCCTTGAAGTAGTTGAAGGTACCCACTTTGAGTTCTTCGCAAGCAGCTTCGTCGCAAACGATGATACCGTGCTGGTGCATCTGGAGCGCAGAAACGGTCCACATGTGACTGATCGGCTCCTCGATAGCGTGCTGAAGCGCACGGGCTTTGTTATGACCATTCACCATGATTAACACCTCTTTGGCGTCCATGACGGTTCCTACACCTACGGTGAGCGCGGTCTTTGGCACTTTATTGACATCGTTGTCGAAGAAACGGCTGTTGGCGATGATCGTGTCGGTGGTCAGCTCTTTCTTACGGGTACGGCTGGAAAGGGACGAGCCCGGTTCGTTGAACGCAATATGTCCGTCAGGACCGATACCTCCGAGGAAGAGATGGATACCGCCGATATCTTTGATCTTCTGCTCATAGCGTGCGCACTCAGCTACGAGGTCGGAAGCATTGCCGTTGAGGATATTGACGTTCTCCTTGCGGATGTCAATATGGCTGAAGAAATTATTCCACATGAAGCTGTGATAGCTCTCGGGGTGCTCTTCGGGCAGGTTGACATACTCGTCCATATTGAACGTTACCACATTGCGGAAGGACACTTTCCCGGCTTTGTTGAGTTCGATAAGCGCACGGTACATGCCCAGCGGCGAAGAACCGGTCGGAAGACCCAACACGAAAGGTTTGCTCTCTTTGGGGTCAAACTCATTGATACGTTTTGCTACATAATTCGCAGCCCACTGGCTCAGC
>JAFXYK010000007.1 GCA_017541805.1 Paludibacteraceae bacterium | reverse complement strand
GGACGACAGTACTATGGCCGCTAATACACTCACTGGCTATCAGTCTTGCGCGGTTAGGTATTCATGCATCGCTTTGGCGGCTTTGCGTCCGTCGCTCATGGCGAGGATGACCGTAGCACCTCCGCGGACGATATCGCCTCCTGCGAAGATGGCTGGGATAGCCGATTGCATACCTTCATTAACGACGATCGTACCTTTCTTGCTGATCTCGAGTCCTTGAACAGACGACGGGATAAGCGGGTTAGGGGAAACGCCGACAGCAACGATGACGAGGTCCACAGGGATGGTGACTGTCTTGCCTTCTACCGGCACAGGGCTGCGACGACCCGATTCGTCCGGTTCACCGAGTTCCATCACTTGCAGTACAGCTTCGCACACGCGACCGTTCTCGTCCGCATGGTACTCAATCGGGTTATGAAGGGTCATGAACTCGATGCCTTCTTGCTTAGCGTGATGCACCTCTTCGATACGCGCCGGCATCTCTTCTTCAGAGCGACGATAGATGATCATCGCGCGTTCAGCGCCGAGACGTTTGGCTGTACGCACCGCATCCATGGCGGTGTTTCCGCCGCCGATGATAGCTACGTTCTTGCCGTAGAGCAACGGTGTATCAGTCGTCGGATTGGATGCATCCATGAGGTTGACACGTGTCAAGTATTCGTTGGAAGACATCACACCGTTCAGGTTCTCACCCGGAATGTTCATGAAACGCGGCAGACCGGCTCCCGAACCAACGAAGATACCCTTGAATCCTTGTGCCTCAAGTTCTTCGACAGAGATGGTCTTGCCAATGATGGTGTCGGTATGGAACTGTACGCCAAGTGCACGCAAGCCGTCTATCTCCGTATCCACGATAGCGTTCGGGAGACGGAACTCCGGAATACCATATTTGAGTACACCTCCAATCTCGTGCAGCGCTTCGAACACATGCACTTCGTAGCCGTATTTGGCGGCATCACCGGCGAAGGTCAGACCGGCAGGACCGGAACCGACCACGGCGATTTTAGCACCCGTGGATTTTTGATTTTTGATTTCTGATTTTTGATTTGCATTCGCATAGTCGGCGCAGAAACGCTCGAGGTAACCGATGGCTACTGCGGGGTGCCCCATCTTAAGATGGATACATTGACTCTCGCATTGTTTCTCCTGCGGACAAACACGACCGCAAACAGCGGGCAACGAGGAAGACTCTTTGATGACGGCTGCCGCACCGAGGATATCGCCTGTCTCTAAGGTCTTGATGAATCCCGGGATGTTGATGTTGACCGGACAACCCTGCACACAAGTCGGGTTCTTACAGTTCAGACAACGATGGGATTCGGTGATGGCCTGTTCGAAGGTCAGTCCTTGGTTGACTTCTTCGTGCAACGATTTAACACGCACTTCGGGACGCAGTTCCGGCATCTGTACACGTGGTATGGCTACGCGATCTTTGGGTTTGCCTTCAAAGGGTTCAACCTGCATTTGACCTGCAGATACCTCCGATTTACTCCCTTCTCGATTCCGTGTCGATTCCGTGTCGAGTCCGTGTTTTGGACTACCCCCCTGCTGCTTGTACGCCTCCATGGCTTCGGTCTCTTCGGCTTTGAAGGCTTTCATTCGCGTGAGCATCTCATTCCAATCCACGGCATGTGCATCGAACTCAGGGCCATCGACGCAGACGAATTTCGTCTTACCGCCTACGGTAACACGACACGCGCCGCACATACCTGTTCCATCCACCATGATGGTGTTGAGGCTGGCTTCGGTCGGGATGTTGTATTTGGCAGTCGTCAGAGCGACGAACTTCATCATGATAGCCGGTCCAATAGTGATACACTTATCGACCTGTTCGCGGTTGATGACTTGTTCCACACCTACGGTGACGACACCTTGTTGTCCGGCAGAGCCGTCGTCGGTCATGATGATCACTTCGTCCGACCACTGTGCCAGTTCATCCTGAAGGATGAGCAGGTCTTTGTTACGAGCGGCCAGCACCGTGATCACTTTATTACCGGCTTTCTTAAGCGCTTCGGCAATCGGCAACATCGGCGCAGCACCTACACCGCCGCAGGCACATACAACCGTACCGTATTTCTCAATACGCGTTGCGCGACCGAGCGGTCCGACTACGTCGTGGATGAAATCGCCGGGTTCCATCGCCAGCAGTTTATGCGTGGAAACACCGATACGCTGAACGACCAGTGTGATCGTTCCCTTCTCGATATCTGCAGCAGAGATCGTTAAGGGCACGCGTTCAGAATTGGCATCCACACGGATGATGACAAAATGGCCGGCTCTACGGCTACGGGCAATAAGCGGAGCTTCAACTACGAGCTCCGCTACATTGTCCGAAAAGAATCTTTTTGAAAGAATTTTATTCATTTATTTCTTTTTAGAAATGTTTTGTTTCTTTACCTACGATAGAGGAAAGGAGGTTGTTAGCGAGGCGGCTTGCACCGAAGCGGAACCACTCGTTATTGAGCCACTCTTCGCCGAGGATCTCTTTAACGAGCGTGAAGTGCTGAACAGCCTCGTCGGTTGTGGAAACACCACCTGCAGGTTTGTAACCCATCTTGATGCCTGCTTTCTCTTTCCAAACCTTGATAGCGTTACACATCACGAAGGTAGCCTCCGGCGTAGCGTTGACAGCAATCTTACCGGTAGAGGTCTTGATGAAGTCGCAACCGGCAGCCATGGAGAGGATGGAAGCTTTCCAGATATTCTCAGCCGTCTTGAGCAGACCGGTCTCGAGAATCACTTTGAGGTGATGTGCGCCACAGGTAGCCTTTATCTCCGAGATCTCGTCGAAACACTCCTGATAGCGGCCTTCGAGGAACTTACCTACAGAAAGCACGATATCCACTTCGGTAGCACCCATCTTAAGCGCCATAGCGGTCTCAGCTACTTTGATCTCCGGGAAAGTCTGTGCAGCGGGGAAGCCGGCACAGCAGCAAGCGATATTGAATTTCGGATCCTTGAGGGCTTTGCGAACATACTACGCCATAGCCGGATAAACGCAGATAGCTGCTACGTTAGGAATACCCGGGAATTTCTCCTCGAAGGTATTCACAGCGTTTGCCATCTTCTCCACGCGCTC
>JAFXYK010000048.1 GCA_017541805.1 Paludibacteraceae bacterium | reverse complement strand
TATGCAAGCATATACCATATTTTTTGCTAAATTTCTTGTACATTCCAGAAAAATGTCGTATCTTTGCACCAAATTCTGTGCAACAATGGAAAATGACACGATTGAATTGGCTCTGATGGAGCCGGAAGAAAGAGAGATGGTGGAGTACATCATGAAAATGATTAATGATGAGAATGGTGAAAATGGTGAGAAGTTGACAGCAGATGACGTGCTGTTTGTGCTGGATTTGATGGATGACTATCTGGAGGAGAAAGGACTGCTGCGGGAAGATCCGAAGACGGGGGAGATGGAGTATCTGGACGGCGATGTGGATGAGACGGAGCAGTTGGATTATATCCTGAAGGCTGTTCGCGAAGAAGGCAGGGCTATCACATCGGTGCAGGTACAGTTGATACAAGATGCGGAGTTGCAATACGGTGTCGAAAAAGGATATTACGAAGAATAATTGTAAATAAAAAAACATAAAAGCCCTGACGGGAGATAAAATTATATAAAGAAAAATATATAGAAAATACCAAAAATAATTTTCTTTAGTGGGACAAATCGCTACCATAGGATTTTTTGACGGGGTGCATAAGGGGCATCGGTACTTGTTCAAGCAATTGAACGAGGAGGCTGCTGCGCGGGGATTGAAACCTTTGATCGTGACGTTTGAGGAACATCCGCGTGCGGTGCTGCAGTCGGACTATATCCCTCGGTTGCTGTCTTCGAAGGAAGCGCGTAAAGCACTGTTGAGTGCTTATGGCGAGGTGCTGATGCTGCCGTTCAGCGAGATACAACCCTTGACGGCACAGCAGTTTATGCAGCGTCTGAAGGAGGAATATGGGGTAGAGGTGCTGCTGATGGGTTACGACCATCGGTTCGGTTCGGACCGGTTGAAACATCCGCAGGACTATCGCCGTGTGGGTGCAGAGATAGGGATAGAGGTGCTGACGAGTAAGGAGTTCTCCGAAGGAGAATGGCATGTGAGTTCCACAGAGATC
Organism: Paludibacteraceae bacterium; assembly: GCA_017541805.1. Lineage (GTDB taxonomy): Bacteria > Bacteroidota > Bacteroidia > Bacteroidales > Paludibacteraceae > Colicola. The sequence continues at coordinate 19,766 of JAFXYK010000048.1, read as the reverse complement.
CGTGCGGCTTTAGAGAACGGCAATATTGCATTGGCCAATGACCTGCTGGGGCGTCCATATTCGATTCGGGGCACAGTGGTACACGGCAAGGGTATCGGCCGTACGATTGGTTTTCCGACAGCCAACCTGCAACTGACGGATCCGCATGTTATTATCCCGTGTGCGGGAGTATACGAAGTCAAGGTTAGAGGTGAAAGTGGAGAGTTGAGAGTGGAGAGTCAAGCGTCAAAAGCTATATGTAATATCGACTCGAAGGGATTGATCGAGGTGCATATACTGGATTATAAGGGTGATCTGTATGATCAACCTTTGGATATCCAATTTGAACGGTTTATACGGGAAGAGCGGCAGTTTGAGTCCTTAGACGAACTGCAGCAACAGATTAAGGCTGATGTTGATAGCAGCCTGCATCGGGGATGAGATTCGCACGCGAGACGCCGTTTCTATCCATAGGATAGGGGAGCGCCACGAGGCTGTCACCGATGCCGATAGCCGGACTCAGCGAATCGAGCCGGAAATCATAATAGATATATTCCTTGTACTTATAGAAATCATTGACGAATACCTTTGCGGTGTCCGTCGATTGCCAATACACATTGGCAGCCGCATGCGGCATACGCAGGGTATCGGTCTTCAGGTAGTTCCCGATGAACGAGCCGGGGTAATACTGGACAAAAGGCGTGGCCACCACCACTTGGTTCGTAAGGTAGCCGGTGATGATACTGTTGAGGAACGACGTGTTCGTCGTGGGCTTGGTCTTACTGAGATTATCGATATAGACAGCAGCTGACTCATCTTTGCTCACCGACTGAATACGGATGTTCGTGTAACCGAAATAGGAGGCGATGGTGGAATGAATGAACTGATGGGTGCCTCCGGAGCAATAGACGCAGTACGAAGCGCAGTTACTGATCTCGGTGTTGGTGACCAGTGCATCGACATGCGAGAGCACCAGGCCATAGCGGGCATGGTTATGGATGCGACAGCCGTCCATATGCAGTTGCGGCAGGGGATCGACACAGGAACTGACGCAGTACAGTCCCACGTTGCCGGACAGGATATCCACATAATTCAGATCATAGATCTGCGGTTGCTCGGAGAGGAGGTACACGCCATCCCAACTACCGCCGGCATAGGCATAGGGCACGGAATCAAAGAGTCGGTCCAAGCGATCGCCCCGAATGAGGATTGGTGCGTCTTTCGTTCCTTGCGCCTCCACGTCTCCTTGCGCAAACAGACAGGCTCCGCGGTGCATGTACAGTTGTGCGCCGGCCTGTATTGTCAGCGGGCCGTTGACCACGAAGGTATCCAGAATGAGATAAGGCAGCGTATCCGTGAAGGTATAACCGTTCACCACCTGCGTACCATGCATACAGAGCCGGTTCACATTCTGTCCGTATGCCTCCAGTTCCACCTCCTGCGTCTTACCGTTTGACAAGTGGAAATGCAGTTGGTCGTTGATCAGCAGCGGGTTGTTGCCATTGAGCGGATCTATCTCTACGCGCACGAAGACGAACATACTGTCTCCTCCGTTGATGACCAGATCGGTGAGCCGTTTCAAGTCGGCTTCTCCGTCCACGTTCACGCGAAAAGCGGTTCCGTTCGAGAGCCATACCCGGTCAATCTGCATCGCATTCGTATTGCGGTTATAGACCATGAGTTGCATCGTAGCGCTACTTTGCGCCGTGAAGACGGTGTCGAAAGAGAGGGTGTCGCACGAGAAAGCGAGCGTCAGCGACGGATCGTCGCTCACCTGATATTCCTTACATCCCACCAGGGTGCAGACACACACTATGATCAACAGCCATTTACGCATCACTCGAAGTTAAAAGTAAGACAGACGCAGTGGTTCGTCATTCGTAAGATAGAGGTGGTATAGAACACATCCTGCGGCGCCAGTTCCATACGTCCTTCAGCAGGGTAGAGTTGGTTCGCAAAACCGATGCGGTAGGATATCTCAGGACAGAACTTAAACCACCGGAAATACAGGTCCACACCGAATCCTACTTCACAGAAGTAGTCCACCAGGTTCAGCACGACGGGTTTCTCCCTGTCGCGACTGACATTAAAACTGGCACCACCGCCGGCAATGACGTAAGGTCGGTAGTTACCTTCCCGCGCTGCGGACCATTTGAGATACAGCGGCAGGTACACCGGAATAGATAGGATATCGATCTTCGATCCGTACACACCGGGTGTGCCGGAGACAGGGTTGCCACTTTCGGTCTTATAGGTGATGGTGCGGTTGGAGAACTGCATGCCCGGACAGAAACGCAGGTTGAGATAATTGCATAAGCGCAGATCAGACACGAAGCCCACATTGAATCCCGGCAACAGCGAACTGACACGCGCATGATATATCTCCGTCTCTCCCGTCAACGGACTCGTGAAAGGCACTTCACTATCCGTAATGAAGAAACTGGAGAAGTTCATGCCCAGCTGAAAACCGAAGTGGAAGAGTTTATCATCCGCGTAGGGTCGGTTCTGTCCCGTCTGTGCCTTGATAGGCACAACGAGCACGCATAGCAATATGGCGATTAAGATTTTTCTCATTAATAATCCATATTGCTGTTTCCACTATCGTCGAAGTCATCGCTGCTTCCACCCATGTCTCCATCGGGTTTGCCCGGACGACGACGTTGCTGATTACCGAAGTTATAAGTAATGGTAAAGCTGATGGAACGGCTATGCCAACGGTTCTCACTGAACTGCCAGAATCCATCACCCCAAGTGGTGTTCCGGCGCGCACGGCTGTCGAGCAGGTCGCGTACGTTAAGCGCCAGCGCCAGTTGTTTGTTGAGCAAGGTGTATCGCAGACCCAAGTCAATAGAGTAACTATGACTGGTGGTACCTTGCGCTACGACGCGCGGCGAGCGGTAGTTAGCCCGGATCTGTCCACTGAAATCCTTAGTGAACATAAACTGCGCACTGATGCGCACGGAACCTGCGAAGATATTCTGTTTGTCCAGATTAACGGGAATCGCATCGCCTTGATGCATGATGGTATCATGTACGGCAGCGATGTTGTTCCAGTAGAAATTGGCACTGGTGGTGAGTTGCAGCAGTTCGCCGAAGAGACGGTTTTTCGCTACGATCTCGATACCTAACTCCTGACGCGTGGTGATATTGAGATAGGTATTCTTCATCACGTTGCCATCCATGTACTTGACATTTTGGATAGCTCCTTCGTTATATTTCCAGAACACACCGGCCGAGAGGGTATGACGCTCCCAGGTCTTGAGGTAGTTCAACTCCAGGTTATTCGAATACGCCGGGAGCAGGTCCACATTACCGTAGCTGATGTTCGTCGAATCGGAGAAGTCCATACGCGGGTTGATCTGGTGGCCCCACGGACGGCGCACACGACGCGTGTAGTTGAGTTGCAACTCATGTCCGTTACCAAAATCATAGCCGATATAAGCACTCGGGTACACCTGGAAATAGGCAGTATCTTTCTTGTTGGGGTACGCCTCATACGAGTCGTGGATGGCACCTGTGCCGTCTTTGTATGATGACTCCAAGTGACGTATGTAATACTCGCCGCGCAGACCGACTTGAATCGACAAGCGATCGAAGAAACGGTTACCGTAGGTGATATAGAGCGCATGGTTCTGGGTCAGTCCATGGAAATCGGCATAGTAGGGATAGAGTTCATTGAGCACGGTGCCGTCCGCATCTCTATTATGGGCGTCCGCAAAACTTTTACTCCAACTGCGCGTGTAGTTATATCCGGCTTCGAGACGACTCTGTTGCGTCGGTTTCCACTCGTAATCCGCTTTGATATCAATCCCTTGCTCCTTGCTCCAGCTCGCTTGGTCCTGATAACTGAAGATGGTATCTTTGGTGATCAGGTCCAGATCCTGCTGCTCGTAGTAGGTATCCATATTAAAACCGAAGTTATTATAGGTACCGCTGACATTGAGTTTATGGTTATCCAGTTCGAAGGTATAATCGAGTGTCGCGTTTCCACCGGGGTGGGAGCCTACACCTTTTTGATCACGCGTGAAATCCCGCATCACATTGCCGAGCGGATCTGTGAGCAGGTAAGTACGATGATTCGAGTTCGCCATGCCCAGTCCTTTATCGCGAGTACTGATCATACCGAATCCGGATACACCGAGCGTATGGCCTTCGGCCAGACGGAAGTTCAAACCGGCACGTGCAAACATTCCGCCACCACCGTGGGTTTGCAGACCTTCCTGGGTCAGGTGGCTGACAATCAGACTGGAGTCTAACTTCTCACTACCTGTTCCATTCAGGTTATATCGATCGGTGGTGCTACCTCCGTTGCTGGAATGATAGCGATAGCCGACATTGAAATATCCATCCACGGGTCCGGCATTGAAATTGATATTCAGACCGGCATTGGCTCCCGGAGGCGTAGTCCACGGTGCGGCTAAGGCATAGTCGATACCGGCTTGTACGGAACCGTAGAATCCGGCTGCACGATCTTTTTTCATGACGAGATTGATGATACCGGCAGAACCCTCGGGTGAGAATTTGGCACTCGGGTTCGTGATGAGCTCAATCTTCTCAATCGTTCCTGCCGGCATCTGCTGCAGCACTTGCGCGCGGTTTTCACTATTGAGACCGGCGGGTTTACCGTTAATCCATATCTCCACATCTTCGCTGTTACGCAGCGAGATATTGCCTTCCTGGTCCACATCCACCGACGGGATATTCTCCAACACGTCGGTAACCGAAGCACCGGCAGAGGCGATGTTCTGGTCCACGGTAAACACTTTCTTATCGAGTTCGAACCGCATCGCCGAACTCTGGCCGACTACCTCCACGTCTTGTAGCATCTTCGTGTCCTCTTTGAGGGCGATGCGCCCGATGTTGACCGGTTTGCCGGCGATGGTGATGGTCTTGCGTTGCTCGATATACCCCATGAAAGAGACGAAGAGCGTGTACTGTCCGTCTTGGAGTTCGAGCGTGAACTCACCTTTCTCATCCGTAATAGTTCCGGAGATGAGGTTGTCGCCTTGTTTGGCACTGACGTTGGCAAAGTCAATCGGCTGTTTGGTACCGGCGTCAATCACTTTACCGGTCAGTTGTGCCGCGAAGGTGCTGATGGCGAAAGCCAGAAACACCAGTATATTAACAATCTTTTTCATCCTTGTTTGTTTTGTTGAGTAAGCAGCCATTGTACTGCTTCGGCATAGCCCTCTACGCCGTGACCTATTATACTATGCGCACATACGTCTGTGAGCAGGCTTGTGCGGCGGAAAGGTTCCCGCTTTGCGATATCACTGATATGCACTTCCACCACCGGCACCTCACTCTCCTCGACTGCATCGCGCAGCGCCACGCTGGTATGTGTGTAGCCGCCGGCATTGAGGATGATGCCATCACCCTCCGCTTCCTGGATCCAATCGATGAGATCACCTTCGTGGTTCGACTGACGATACACGAAGTGGATATCCGGCCATTGCTGCTGGATGTCTAACAAAATCTGTGCCATCGTGCGGTTACCGTACAGTTCGGGTTTGCGCACACCGAGACGGTTCAGATTCGGGCCGTTGATGATTAAAATAGCCATCAGTATTTAGCTATCAGTATTCAGTTATTAACGTGCTCCGTTTACAGCGAGCAGGAACTCATCGTTATCTTCGGTGCGCTCCATGTAGGTCTTGAGCTTCTCCATCGCTTCCTGTCCGTTCATGTCGGAGAGCATCTTACGGATCTGCCACATACGGCTGAGTACGTCTGCCGGCAGCAGCAGGTCGTCACGACGGGTGCTGGAAGCAGGTATGTCGACAGCCGGGAAAATACGTTTGTTAGCCAGTTTGCGATCGAGTTGCAGTTCCATGTTTCCGGTACCTTTGAACTCCTCGAAAATCAGATCATCCATCTTCGAACCGGTCTCGGTGAGGGCTGTAGCGATGATGGTGAGACTACCGCCGTTCTCGATATTTCGTGCGGCACCGAAGAAACGTTTGGGTTTATGCAGCGCTTGTGCTTCTACACCACCGGACAGCACTTTACCGCTGGACGGAGCGACGGTATTATACGCACGGGCCAGACGAGTGATGGAGTCGAGCAGGATGACGACATCATGTCCGCTTTCCACCAGTCGTTTTGCTTTCTCATGCACGATATTGGCTACTTTGACATGGTTCTCTGCGGGTTCGTCGAAGGTAGAAGCGATGACTTCTGCATCTACGCTACGTTGCATGTCGGTTACCTCCTCCGGACGTTCGTCAATGAGCAGAATGATCATATATACCTCCGGGTTGTTCTTGAGGATAGCGTTTGCTAACTCTTTGAGTAACACCGTCTTACCGGTTTTCGGTTGCGCTACAATCAGTCCACGCTGACCTTTACCGATCGGCGAGAAGAGATCGATCATACGTACGCTGAGCGAGTCGTTATGACCGGTGCAGAGTTTGAATTTCTGATCCGGGAAGAGCGGGGTGAGGTTCTCAAACGCCACACGACGCTTTGCTTGCTCCGGATCGAGTCCGTTGATACGAATCACTTTCTCCATCGGGAAGAACTTATCCGGCTGCGGGTTCACGCGAATGGAACACTCTACGGTATCACCGGGTTTGAGGCCGTATTGACGCACTTGCTCTTTGCTTACATATACGTCATCCGGACTGCTCAAATAGTTGTAGTCGGCGGAGCGCAGGAAACCGTATCCATCGGGAGCGCACTCCAGCGTACCCATGGCGATGACGTTCTCACCCAGATTAGGCATCATAAAATCCGGAGCTTCTTCCTCTTCCGGCTCTTGCTCTGTCTGTGCTCTGTCAGGCGTAGCCTGTCTGTCTTCTGTCAACGGAGTGGTCTCGTTCTTTGCCTTCTTGCCTTTCTTTCCCTTCTTCGGTTCTTCTTTCGGTTCTTCTTTCGGCTGCGCTGCAGATTCCTGACTTTCGACTTTCGACTCTCCACTCTCCGCTTTCTTCGGCCGTCCGCGTTTCTTCGCCTTCGGCGCTACCGGCTCTTGAGCTTCCACTTTGGACTCTTGGTTCTCCACCATCGGTTTCTCCGGCTCAGCCATGAGTGCATTCACTTGCGTGATAGTCTTGTTCGGCTTATGGTTATTGGCCTCGATATGCTCCTGCATCTGGTTCATCTGTTCTTTCTCCGTGCCCACAGTGGCCAAGACCGGTTTCTCCGCGATCTTCACTTTCGCCGCTGCACGTTTCACACCGCGCGTACGTTCCCGTTTAGCGGGAAGACCGGCAGCAGCACGTGCATCTTCTTTCGCCTGAACAGCAGCGGCGCGGTTGTCCGCCTGGGCATCCAGAATAGCGTAACTGATCTCGCGAATCGATTGACTGCGACGGGGATTAAGACCCATCTGAACTGCAATCTCACGTACCTGATCGAGCGTCATACGCTCGAGTTTATTCAAATCGTATTGCATAAAACTAATAAAATATATTCTTGGAAAAATAGGAATCGAAAGAGCATCTCTCTCAAATCCGGTGCAAAAGTAATAAAAAAAAATGATATGCGCAAATATTTTTTGAAAAAAAATAACAGAAACTTGTATATTCCAAAAAAATGTAGTACTTTTGTACCCAAATTGGTTCGTAGGATCCGTGGAAGAACAAATCCATCGCATATATTTCTCGCTTGTTCGTGCGGCCTTGTGGAGGCAAGCTCCGGAGTGGCCCGTAGAGCATACGGATACCTTGTTGCGGTTGAACGCGCAGCAGGGTACGGCGGCGTTGGTTTTTCCCGGCGTGCTGACGCAGGACGCTATCCCGGTGGAGGGGAAGATGCAGATGAAGGCTTTGTGTATCTCTACGATGCAGCAGCAGGTGCGGTTGCAGCACACCTTATCTGTCGCATGGCGCGCCCTCGCGCAGGTAGGTATACGGCCGGTACTGATGAAAGGAGCGGGATTGGCTGCCCTGTACCCGGAGCCGCAGATGCGCTCTTGGGGCGACATCGACCTGTTTGTGGGGAAGAAGCAGTATCATCCGGCCTGTGCGGTGATGCGGGAGACTTTTCCAAAGGCATTGAAGTTCGATGAGGAACTGGACCATTACAAGCATTACAACCTGATTGCGGACGGTATCTCGATGGAGGTGCACCGTATTACGGTGGATCTGCAGCATCCAATGGATGCGCGGCATTATGCACAGATGGAAGCGTATGGGGTGGCACACGCTTGTGACAGGGAAATAGACGGTGTACACGTGCAGATCTTCGAACCTACGTTTAATGCGTTGTTTGTGATGCTGCATGCCTGGGAGCACGCGATGACCAAAGGAGCCGGTATCCGGCAGATTTGTGACCTGGTGCTGCTGCTCCATCACGAGGCGGCGACTATCGACAGGCCGCGCTTGCAGCAATGGTTAAGCCAACTGCATCTAACGGATGTATGGCAACTCTATATGACCATCGCTGTGCAGTACCTGGGGCTGCCGCAAGACGAAGCACCGCTGTATGAGAAAGGTGAGAGTCGAGAGTTGAGAGCGGAGAGGTTTGTGGGTGACATGCTGGAGGGGCGGTTGACGAATGAATCAAAAGAGGAGAGTAAGCCATCCAAGAACCGTTTTGTTCGCAAGTGGCATACGATGCAGCATCGTTTGCGCAATGCGCGTCGCATAGGGCAATATAGTCCTGCTTACGGACGGCATATGCAGGTGGAGACGCTCCTGCACGGGGCCTTGCGGTTGTTTGCCAAAGACAGACATTGGGAATAGTATGATAAAGAAGTTTGATGACATAATGAACGCCTTGCGTTCGGACCAGTACGCACCGGTGTATGTGTTGTGCGGCGAGGAACCGTATTACACGGACCAAGTGTATGACTTCGTTGCCTCGCATGCGCTGGATGAGATGGCGCGGGAGTTTGACCAGCAGGTGGTGTACGGACGGGACTTGGCAGGAGCCGATATCGCACCGATCATAGGTGCTGCACGTGGTTTTGCAATGATGGGTGGCCGCAAAGTGCTCATTGTGCGCGAAGCGCAAGCGGTGAAGAAATGGGATGCCTTTGCGGCTTATCTCGATAACATGATGCCGCAGACAGTACTCGTCATCTGCTATAACGGTAAACCCGACAAACGGCAAGGGGTGTGGAAGAAAGCCGCCGAACATCCGCAGGTGATGTGGCTGCAGTCCGATAAGTTACGTGACTATGAAGTGGAGCGCTGGATCAATGCCTATATCGCAGATTTCAACAGCAACCAAGCAGCACTCAACCGTCAATCGCCCATCACTATCGATCCTCGTGTCGCGCCGATCTTAGCCGATCATCTGGGAACCGACCTGTCGGCCATCGTCGGAGCGCTGTACAAACTGATTGACGGAAGACCGGAGGGTGTCAACACGATTGATGCAGCGCTTGTGGAGCGAAACATCGGTATCTCGAAGGATTATAACATCATGGAGTTGCAGTCGGCGTTGATCCAAGGCGATGTTGTCAAAGCGAACACCATCACGCGCTATTTTGCGTCCAGCAAGGACCATCCAATGATACGGGAAATGGCACCGCTCTTCACGTTCTTCTCGAATCTGCTCATGTACCATTACATGCCGGATAAATCGAAAGCGAATGTGGCGAAAGAACTGGGCATCAATCCCTATTTCGTGCGGGATTATGAGACGGCAGCCAGACGTTATCCGGCCGGAAAAACATTCCTGATAATAGGGTACTTGCGCGAGACGGATGCGCGACTTAAAGGTATCAATAACCCATCAGCGAAGGACGCTGATCTGTGGAAAGAGTTGATCTATCGAATCATGCACTGATGGCATGGCCGAACGAAGAGTAGGGTACACGCCCTCCAAGAGTGTGAAATAAGTGGTGTCGAACGAACAGTGGAACACCACTTTTTTGTTGTCCTCAATGATCTGCATCTCCAGCTGTGCAGCGAGAGCTTGTTCCTCGGCCGCCAGATCTGCCAGCACTTTCGGGTATATTTTATCGAAGAGCTGCGGATGAGCGGTGTACCAAACGAGAGACGAGTCGAACTCCGCTTGCGTGATACCATGCCGCTCCAGCACCTGCGCGTAGTAGATCTGCTTCTGCTCCTGATCCATTGGACTAAGACCCGACATTTGCAACATCGCGTCCGTCTTGTGCAGGTCCACCAATACCTCGCGCATCTCATCCGAACTGAGTATCCCGCGCGGCCTGCACGAAGCCACTACCGCTGCCACTATCAGCAGCAGTATCACGATGAACAATCTATGTCGAACGATGCCTTTCACCTATCTTTATTTACTAACTTGCTTCCAATAGAAAAGGATCAACACAAGCACGCCGCATGTGATACAACTGTCGGCGAAGTTAAACACCGGTTGGAAGAAGATTACCTCTCCGCTGGCATTTTTTATCAGTGGAAAATAGAACATATCTACCACCTGTCCGTAGAGCCAACTGCCTCCTTGCATCAACTTGCCGTAGAACACGCAATCCACCAGATTGCCCAATGCGCCGGCGATGATAAACGCCAGAGTAGCGATATAACCGGTAGGGGTCTCCTCTTTGCGAATCAAGGTATGCACATACCATCCTAACAGCACGGCGGCAAGCACACGGAACAGCGTCAGTGCCAACTTGGAGAACCACTCAATACCGAACGCCATGCCGTTATTAAGCACGTACGTGATATGGAACCACGATGTCAGTTCGATGCTCTCACCGATCTGCATATGCTTAGCGACACAGAGCTTGATGATCTGGTCTATCATTACCGCCCCGAGGACGATGGCGACTACAAGCCAAATGCGTTTTTGACTTCTTGTAAGCGATCCAATTTTTCCCATGTGAATAACTCTACTTCGCGTTCAAAAGTATTTCCGTCCGAATCGAAGAAGGTCTTCTTCACCACTTCGTTCGTACGTCCTACATGTCCGTATTTTGCCGTTTCCTGATACATTGGTTGCGTCAACCTAAGTGCCCGGATGATAGCCGCCGGACGCAGGTCGAACAGTTGTGCCACGTGTTGCGCTATCTCGGCGTCACTCATCTTCACCTGCGCGGTACCGAAAGTGTTGACATACAGCGAGACGGGTTCGGCTACACCGATGGCGTAGCTTACTTGCACCAGCGCCTCGTGTGCCACGCCGGCTGCCACCAGATGCTTCGCGATCCAACGTGCAGCGTATGCAGCCGAACGATCCACTTTCGACGGGTCTTTTCCGCTGAAGGCACCGCCGCCATGGGCACCACGGCCACCATAGGTGTCTACGATGATCTTACGGCCGGTCAGACCAGTGTCACCGTGAGGGCCACCGATCACGAAGTTACCCGTCGGGTTCACCAGCAGTTTCGCCTTCGGATCGTCCAGAAACTCCTCCAGCAGATGGCCGTAACGCGAGTCGCGCGTCGCTACACGCGGCAGCAGAATCTCGATGATATCATGTTTGATCATCTCCGGTGTTACGAGCAGATATTTGTCGCCTACATGGATACGCTCGTCGTGCTGCGTGGAGAGTACGATGGTATCGATGCGCACCGGTTGGTTCTGCTCATCATATTCGATGGTCACCTGCGATTTACTGTCCGGACGGAGGTACGTCATCTGTTCTCTTTCCTTACGAATGCGCGCGAGCGTATAGACTAAGGTGTGCGCCAGGTCCAGCGTCAGCGGCATGTAGTTATCCGTCTCGTCGGTGGCATAACCGAACATCATTCCCTGGTCTCCTGCCCCCTGTTCCTCTTCTTTTGCACGGCTCACACCCATGTTGATATCCTGACTCTGCGAGTGCAGGGCGGTGAGGATACCGCAACTCTCCGCTTCGAACTTATACTCCGCTTTCGTGTAACCGATGTCGGCGATGGTCTTACGGGCGATCTTCTGAATATCCACCCATGCCTTACACGTCACCTCACCGGCAATCACCACCTGTCCGGTCGTACACAGCGTCTCGCATGCCACATGGGCCGACGGGTCCTGCGCCAACATATTATCCAGTATCGCATCCGATATCTGGTCACTCACTTTATCCGGATGTCCTTCCGACACCGACTCACTGGTAAATAAATAATGCATTATCTTTCAATTTTCAATTTTCAATCTTCAATAAAAAAAAGCCGCCCTGCGGCTGCTTCTCTCTCTCTCATTTTTAGCATTGTTTTAACGAGGTTGCAAGCAGTCAAATCCATCCTCTTTCAAAATCGGCTGCAAAATTACAACAAATATTTGGAATACACAAGATTTTGAATAAAAAAAATGTGCAAATATTTGCGTATATTAGAATTTTTTCGTAATTTTGCAGCGCAAAATATGTGGACAGACGGAAGATGATTCTGAAGAACGACATACAAACAATCTTTTTCTTAGGTATAGGCGGCATCGGAATGAGTGCCTTAGCGCGCTATTTCAAGCATCGCGGTTATCCTATTTACGGCTATGATAGAACCTCGTCGGAACTGACTAAAGAGTTGGAGAAAGAGGGGATGGCTGTCATTTATAATGACAGTATTGAAGATTTAAAATCGAAGATTGGAGATTTGAATCCTCAGCATACGCTGGTGGTGCGCACCCCTGCTGTGCCGGAGGACAGTGTTATCTATACGTATTTACGCGCGCATGGGTACGACATCCGTAAGCGCGCAGAGGTATTAGGAATGGTGACGCGCCAGATGAAGGCGCTGTGCGTTGCAGGCACGCACGGGAAGACGACAACGAGTACGATGATCGCGCACTTGCTGTATCGCTCGGAGATCGGCACCAGTGCTTTCTTGGGCGGCATCAGTATGAACTACGGCACGAACGTGCTCTTCAACAGGACGAGCCCGTACGTGGTGGTTGAGGCGGATGAGTACGACCGGTCGTTCCATCACCTGACGCCGTATATGTCCGTCGTCACAGCTGTAGATCCCGATCACCTGGATATCTACGGTACGCCGGAAGCTTACCGCGAGGCTTTTGCCCATTATACGAGTCTTATCACCGGAGCACTGGTGATGAAGCAGGGGATTGAACTGGAGCCGCGATTGAAGAAAGGAGTGAAAGGGTACACCTATGGTGTAGTGGAGAGTGAAAAGTCGAGAGTGGAGAGTATGCCGGATTTTTTTGCGGATAAGATTCGCGTGAAGAGCGGACAGATATATTTCGATTTCCATGCGTCGAATGAGACGATAGCTGACATCCGTTTAGGGGTGCCGGTGTGGGTGAACATTGAGAACGCGGTAGCGGCCATGGCAGTAGCCTGGTTGTTAGGTGTGACGGCAGAGGAACTGCGTCTGGGTGTCGCGTCGTTCAAGGGTGTATGGCGTCGTTTTAATATTCATGTAAATACGCCGAAAGTGGCGTACATAGACGACTATGCGCATCACCCGCAGGAGATAGCTACAGCCATCGATTCGGTGCGCAAACTATATCCGGAGCGCAAGCTGATAGGTGTGTTCCAGCCGCATCTTTATACGCGTACACGCGATTTCGCAGAGGGTTTCCGGACGGTGCTGAGTACTTTAGATGAAAGTGTCTTGTTACCGATCTATCCGGCGCGCGAAGAGCCGATACCGGGTGTGACGAGTGATATGCTCGGTGGCATGGTAGTGGAGAAGAAAGACCTGATTGAAGAACTGAAGCAGCGCGTGGCAGAGAGTGATAAACCAGTGGTGGTGCTGACGATAGGTGCAGGCGATATCGATCGCCTGGTGCCTGATGTGACCAAGGCGCTCAAGGGTGTAAAGGGTAAGGTGTAAGGTGAAGGAATGGTTGATTGAACATATGGGACGATTATTATGCGTGGGGGCAGTGGCTATCGTGATGATGGTCGCGCTCTCGTGGGGACGGAAACAGACTCCGCGCTCCATGCCCTGTGTAGCGATCGAATATGAGTTCCGGGACGGCAAGCAGCGGCAGTATGTGGATCAAGACGAACTGGACCGGTTGCTGGACAAAGAGCATATACACCCTGTGGATCAACCGCTGTCGTCTGTTGCATTGCAGCGCATGGAGGAGACGCTCCAGCACCATCCTATGATTCGTACGGCCGAGTGTTTCCTCACGCCGCGGCGGGTGGTAAAGGTGCAACTGACACAACGTGTGCCGCTGCTGCAGGTACAGTTACCGGAAGAAGTGTATTATATCGACACGGACCGAAAGAAGATGGAAGCGCGGCCGTCCATCACCGATAAGGTGCTGAAGGTCAAAGGGGCGGTGAGCGAAGAGTTAGCCGGCACGGAGTTGGCGGATTTCGCACAGTGGGTGCAGCAGAGCGCGTACTGGACCAACAAGATCGCGTACGTAGAGATGAGAACGCCCCAGATGATGTACATCCACTTGACCGGTGCGCATCAACCGCGTGTCATCATGGGGGACATAGCGGGTTTTGATTCGAAACTGGCGAAGTTGCATACTTTCTTCGAGCACGGCGAAGAGGCGACTAAAGATAAGCAATATACCGAACTGGACCTGCGTTTTCACGACCAGGTCATCGGACGTAAATAAACATTAAACCTAAACAAACAACAACAATGGCAAGAAGACAAACACAAGTAGCCGATTCGCTTCCCCTGGTGGCTATCGACTTAGGCAGCGACAGCGTGCGTGCTATGGCGGCGCGGCGCTTGGCGCAGGACCTATTCGAGGTGCTGGGCGTGGAGGAGCGTCCGCATAAGTTGGGCACGGCCTGCGTCGAGCAAGGTATTGTCACGCAGTCCAGCAATGCGGGCTATGCGATCGCGGAGGTGCTGAAGCTGCTGGCGAACCGCATCGGAGAGGTGGAGTTACCTACGGCTTTCGTGTCCGTAGGTGGCCAGTCGATGCAGATCGTAGCCGTTCACTCGCGGCGCGACCAGGCACGGAAGAAAGAAGTCAGTCATGCCCTGCTGGATGAGATGGAGCAGGAGTGCAAAGAGAAGATCGAGCGCCGTAACCCCGATGTAGCGGTGCTGGGTCTCGTACCGAGTTATTTCACCTTAGATGGCGTGGAGCAGGATAAGTTACCGACGCCCGATCAGCGTGCTACGATGGTGGATGCGCATTATATCGCGTTCTACGGAAGAAAGGCTATCGACACGCAATTACAGAAATCGTTCTCACAAGCCGGCCGAAGCATTGAGCATGCGTTCGTACGCCCGGAGTGTCTCTTATCCGCTTTCGCTACCTGCGATGGCACTGACATCCTGACGGACGGCTGTGCCGTACTGGATCTGGGCGCACAGACAAGTTCGCTGACGGTATATAAAGGCGGACAGTACCTGCTGAACAAAGTGGTGCCGAAAGGCGGTTATCATATCTCCCGTATGCTGGAGCAGCAGGGTATCAATTTCGCTACAGCTGAAGTGGCGAAGAAGCAGTTCGGCTACGCTTCGCCGGACCTGGTGGAGAAAGATGCACGGCTGCGTATCCCGGCTTCGGAAGAGATAGGTGGAGAGATGATTATCACGCTCAAAGAGATGGCTGGAGCGATCGAGCTGAAGTTACAGGAGATCCTCACGCCGCTTTTCGAAGAACTGCGTAAAGTGGAATCCCGTATCTCCACTGTCTATTTGACCGGAGGTGCGTCGATGCTCAAGGGTATCGCGGATTATATCCAAAGTCAGACGGCAGTGCCGGTGCAATACGGCGCTCATAACCTGCTGCTGCATCGCAACACGGAGTCGCAATACCTGTCTCCGAAATACACGTCGCTGGTGGGTACGATCCTGCTGGGACAAGACTATCGCGACAGTCATAAGAACCAATTGGTGCGCAAGCCCGGGTTCTTTGATCGTGTCAAAGAAAGCACATTAGATATGTTTATAGACCAACAGTAATATGGAAGAAGAATTATTGACATTGCCTTTGGAAGGCTTAACGGAAGATAGTATTATCAAAGTGATCGGTGTCGGTGGTGGCGGTTGTAATGCGGTTAACTACATGCATCGTCAGGGACTGAAAGATGTCTCTTTCCTCGTTTGTAACACCGATCGCCAGGTGCTCATCAAGTCCTCTGTACCGAGTAAGCTGCAGTTAGGTCCGGGCTTAGGCGCCGGAGGTGATCCGGAGACGGCTCGTCAGTACGCCGAAGAGAGTCGTGAACATATCCGCGAGGCGCTCAATGACGGTACTCAGATGCTGTTTATCGCTGCCGGCATGGGTGGTGGTACAGGTACGGGTGCTTCGTCGGTGGTAGCCGAAGTGGCGCAAGAGATGGGCATCCTTACCGTAGGTATTGTGACCATTCCTTTTGCGTTTGAAGGCAAGCGTAAGATAGAGAAAGCAATGACCGGTGTGGCTCGTCTGGCCAAACATGTGGATGCGCTGCTCATTATAAATAATGAGAAACTGAAACAGATCTACCCGGAGCTGAATCTCATCAACGCCTTCAGTAAGTCGGACGATGTAGTGGCTAATGCCGCGCGTGCGATCGCCGAGATCATTACGGTGCCGGGCTATATCAATACCGACTTTGCCGACGTGCGTAATACGCTGCGTAAGGGTGGTGTGGCGATCATGAATATCGGTCGCGCCTCCGGCGGCCAGCGTATCACGGACGCTATCAATGACGCGTTGAACTCGCCGCTGGTGAATACGAATGACGTGCATGGTGCAGAGCGCATTCTCCTGCAGTTCTACTGCTCCACAGAGCATGCCATCGTGATGGAAGAGATCGACCAGATCAACGAGTTCGTGCAGGAAGTAGGTGACGATATCGAGGTGCAATGGGGTGCTTCCATCGACGAGAGTCTGGGCGAAGAAGTGCGCGTCACTGTCATTGCCACGGGGTATAAAGTGGACGGCCTGCCTTCTGAGGAAGAGGAAGACGGAAAGAAGACCATCTCCGAAGCCATCGAAGCCAACTATCCTCCGCAGACGCAGAAACAGCCGATGGAGGATGAGAGTCCGGCGATGATTGACCTGAGTGAGACCTTGCGTGAACAGGGTGTAGCGCAGCCGCAGGCACCGCGCGAGCGCGTAGCCTCCACCTCGGCAGACGAGATACTCATTACCGTAGAGGACGAACCGAAAGAGGAGCCGCAGGAAGCACCTGCGCCGAAGAGTCGGTTCAGTTGGATACGGGGAAAGTGAAAAGTGAAAGGTGAAAATTGAAAGTTTACAGATATGGAACAACATGAAATGAATTTTTGGGACCTGTGTGTCGCATGTGGCCGTGCAATCGGTCGCGGATTGAAAGCGCTGTGGCGCGTGTTTGCGCATATGTTGCGCTTAACGGTGCATTTCTGGTGGATCGTGCTGCCTGTATGGGGATTGGCTACGGCTGCCGGAGTCTATTTCACGCGCTTTGACAACATGGTGTACAAGGTGAACTCCATCGTGTATCTGAATGGTCCGACGGTGCAGCAGTTTGAGCAGGCGTTCTCGCCGCTGCGTACATCCGTCCTGTTGCCGGAGGGTTCAGCCGCCGCCAACTATGTGTATAGAGAGATCGCTACCCATTTTGACTCCTATCGTGTCATCGATGCGAAGAATGACGGCATAGCCGACTACGTCGATTTTGAGCACAAAGCGTCTTATACGGACACGATTCGTGTACCGCTGGAGGACCGGATGTGTATCCAGTTCCGCGTGAAAGCGGCTAAGTTGGGTGAGATACCGAATATCGAGAAGGCGGTATTGGAGTTGCTGAATGCCAATGAGGCAATGCAGGCTTCGTTTAAGGCTTACAGAGCTAACCTCGAAGAGCGTGTAGCCTTTAACCACAGACAGGCGCTTAAGTTGGACAGCCTCACCAGTGTCTTCTATTTCAATACCATCGCGCAGAAGAACAGCTTCAAGGCCGACAAACGCGAGTGGCTTCCGTCCACCGAGTCGAAGATCAACCTCTTCCTCGAGGATATCTATGAGCAGCAACAGAAGATGGAGCAGGATGACTACCGCTTACAGTTAGCGACTGCTCCTGTGACTTTAGAGAACCACTTTGCTGCGGATAATAAGCCACTGAACAGTCGCCGTGAGATGTTACCGAGATATTTCATCCTGGGATGGATCCTCGGTTGCTTGTTGGCGCAAGCCGTTTATAGACGTAAGTCTATTTGCGCTTGGTTGAAGTTATAAACTTCTTAGCTACAAAATAGAGAATCACTGCACCCAGCAGAATCAGTATAGCCACGCTCAGTTCGTGGCTATATTCGTTGATGAGCTCTTTGTTTCCTCCGGCGATGTATCCTAATGCCGCCAAGACCGTGTTCCAGATGAAGGCGCCCAAGAAGGTATATAACAGAAACGAACCGAAATGCATCTTACTTAATCCGGCAGGAATGGAGATCAACTGTCGCACCGCCGGAATTAATCGTCCGATGAATGTGCTTACCTTTCCGCGCTCATTGAAATAAGCTTCCGCTTTTTCCATTTTTTCCCTACTGAGCATGCATAAATGGCCTAACTTGCTATCCACAAATTTGTATATGATTGCGCGGCCGAGCCACATCGAAAGCAGGTAGTTGATGATTGCGCCCAGCACAGCGCCCAGCGTACCGAAAAGCACGATCAGTATCACGTTGACCAGATAACTGTCCGTCGCATGCAACGTGCTTTTTTCCTCCTTGGCCACATACGCAGCAGGCGGAATGACAATCTCGGAAGGGAAGGGGATGAAAGAGGACTCGATGGTCATTAGCGCTACGATAGAACCATAGTTCATATGATTGCTGTACCACGCAGTGACTTTGCCTATCAGTGAGTTCTCCGAATCCGCGGAGTTCGGAGTTATCGTGTCTTGGAGCACGCTGTCTTTTGGAAAACCGTTTGTTTCAAGCGCAAACAAATTGGTAGCAGGCACGAGGCCCGCTACCAAGATGCATAGTATAAAAAGACGTTTCATCAGATGAAGAGCAATTGTACGATAATATAAACCGGCAGGAGGATGATGAGCGAGAACTTGATCATATATCCGAAGAAGGACGGCATCTTGATTCCGCTTTCCTCTGCGATGGCTTTCACCATGAAGTTAGGTCCGTTGCCGATATATGTCAGCGAGCCGAACATCACAGCCGCGATGGAGATAGCTTTGAGCAGTATCTCCGGAACACCGGCTACGAAAGGTGTACCGTTGAACATACCTGTTACGACACCTGCTTGAGCGGCAGCCATCGACTCCGGCAGGCCGGAAGCTACGCCGTGGAAGGCAACGGCAGTAGGTGTGTTATCGAGGAACGCGGAGAGCGCACCGGTCGAGTAATAGAACTGCCATGCGTGTGTGAAACCGAGGTCGCCTGCGTGTGCCTTGAGAAAGGCGAGGGCAGGGGTCATCGTGGTGAAGATACCGAGGAAGAGCACGGCTACCTCTATGATAGGCGTCCAGCTGAACTTGTTGTCGCCGAAACGGACTTCTTTCTTGGTGGTGTAGAGCGAGAGACCTGTGAGCGAGAGCAGCACTATCTCACGCAGGTATTTGAGCCACAGCGGAGCGTCTGCTTCACCCATCTGCTTGATGGTACCTTCGTTGATGAAGGCGACAGCCAGCACTACGCCCAGCAGATATACGAAATTAATAGTACCTTTCATCACCATCGGAGTGGCCTCACGCGAGTCAGCGGAGAGGGATGTCCAGTGCTCTTTCTTGTAATAATGGGTATCCATTGCGAAATAGAGTCCGAGCAGCAGAATTCCCGTAACAGCCCATTCGGGCGCAAGGTGCAAGAACCAGGAGAAATGTGCGCCGCGGAGGAAGAGCATGAACAAGGGTGGGTCTCCCAGCGGAGTGAGCAGACCGCCGCAGTTGGCTACCAGAGCGATGAAGAAAAGGATGGTGTGAACCTTGTATTCACGCTGTTTGTTGGTCTCGATGAGCGGACGGATAAGCAGCATGGCTGCGCCCGTCGTTCCCATGATAGAGGCTAAGATCCAGCCCAAGCCCAAGAAACCGGTGTTGACCCAAGGCTTGGCTTTCAGGTC
>JAFXYK010000047.1 GCA_017541805.1 Paludibacteraceae bacterium | reverse complement strand
TTCACATCATTCGTCATACGCGACATCACATCGCCTCGACGCGCTTGAGTGAAATAACCCATCGGCAGCCGCAGCACTTTGTCGTACAACTGCCGACGCAGGTCGCGTAACACACCCGTGCGGATCGGCACCATAAAATAGTTCGCCAACCACGCCGTCAGACACTTGAGACCCGTCATCAACACAAGGAAAAGACCCAAGCGGAAGAGCACATATCCGGCGCCGTGTACAACGATCATGTTATTGAGAATCGTGTACATGTTATCGCGCAGCGCCACCAGGGTCTCTTGCAAACCGTGCACATCCTCCATGTCACGCCACACCGACTCATTCGCACTCAGACCAAACAGGATGCGCAACACCGGTATGATCGCCGCAAAAGAGAACAGCGAGAGGATCGTTGATAAGAGGTTAAAGAATATGTTGAGCGCCATGTATCCTTTATACGGCGGCACAAATCGCTTTATGAGTCGAAAAAAATGCATATTATCGTTTCTGGTTTTCGCGTACGTAAGTCAATATCTGTCGGTCAAACGCTTCTGCCGGCGTACAGAACCGAGTGCGTATCGGTAAGGCAATGAGCCGTTTCCCTTGTTCGTGCAGACGGTCAATAAGATCCGTCGTACGCAGCCGTTGCAGGTCTTTCTCCGTCGTGAGCACAAAATCAAAGCCCTTAGCCCGCGCCATGATCGCTTCTATATCCTGCGGCGTATATTTATGATGATCGGGATAGGCCATCAACTGCGCATGCGGATATTGCCGGAGCACATGCTCCATCATATAATGGGGTCGCGCGATGCCGCAGAGCACCAAGGGGTTACCGTCCTGCTCCATCGGTGCATACGCGATGCGCGCAAAATGCAACTGTTGGTACGAAGGCAGGTGAAGACGGTTATCCACCACGCGCATGTCTATCGGACGAATATTCTCCGGGCACTTGGTCACCACCACCGCATCGGCTTTGAGTGCCCGCGAAGGCAGGTCACGCAAGGTGCCCCAAGGTAACATATGATCGTCGATATACAAGTGGTCATACGGCGTGAGTAACACATTAAAACCGCAGCGGATAGCACGGTGCTGCAGACCATCGTCCAAGATCACCGCATCCAACTCTTTCACTTGCCGCTTCAGCTGCTTCACACCTCTGAAACGGTTCTCACACACCGCCAAGGGGACCTCGGGAAACATCCGGTGCAGCAGCATCGCCTCATCCCCTATGGACTCGACGGAAGCGTCCGCGTCCGCCATCACGAAGCCGTGACTCCGGCGTTTGTAGCCGCGAGAGAGAACAGCAGGATGATACCCGTTCTTCAGCAACAGATCCACCACATACGCCGTCATCGGCGTCTTACCCGTACCGCCCACAGCGATATTACCGATACAGATCGTCGGCACCTCCACTATGTGCGAAGGTAACACCCGCTTGTCGAACAGGAAATGACGAATCGCCACTCCCGTCATATACAGCGCACTAAGCGGTATCGTTATAATCTCTTTCATCTATTACCTTTCAACTTTCACCTTTCAACTTCAAATTGAACGTCATCCTATGATACGGCGTCGGACCGTATTTGCGCAGCGCGGCATAGTGCTCCGCCGTCGGGTAGCCCATGTTGGTATTCCATCCGTACTGCGGGTACTCGGCATGCAGACGCTGCATGTAGTCATCCCGATAAGTCTTGGCCAACACACTCGCCGCCGCAATTGACATATACGTCGCATCGCCATGCACCACCGTGTGCGCCGGTATCTCCAGCAGTTCGCCCTCAGGCACGTAGGGTCGCCATTTATTGCCATCCACCAGGATATGTTGCGGACGCACCGTCAGTTGGTCCAAGGCCCGCTGCATTCCGAGGATCGAGCATTGTAAGATATTCCGTTCGTCTATCTCTTTCGCACTCACTTCGACCACTGCCCAAGAGACCGCTTCCCGCTCGATGACCGGACGTAGCGCATAGCGCTGTTTATCCGTCAACTGCTTCGAGTCGTTCAGCCAAGCGAACTCCGGCACCTGCTCCACGCGCGCGGGGTCCAAGATGACAGCTGCGCAGAACACACTGCCCGCCAGCGGTCCTCGTCCCGCTTCATCACACCCGGCTTCCACCAGCCCCGATATCATATGAGTCTTCAGCATAACTAGAACGGGTAACCGATGGCAAAATGGAACGTCATATCGTCTTTCCAACCCAGTCCGTTCGGCACGGTGCGCCACTGTTTGCCTTCGGCAATACGACTCGGGTCGTGTAACTTCACACCGAAGTCGATACGGAAGATAAAGATCGACAAGTCGAACCGCACACCTACACCGTAACTCCAGGCGATCTGTTTATAGAACTGATCCCAGAGGAACACACCGCCGGGTTGGTCATCGTAATCATGAATGGTCCATATGTTTCCTGCATCGACGAAAGCCGCCAACTCCAGGAACGACAGCACCTTATAGCGGTACTCGAGGTTCATATCCAGTTTGATATCACCTACCTGCAGGTCATAGACCAATCGACTACCGTCGCCGCGGAAGGTACCCGGACCCAGCGTGCGTGCCTGCCATCCACGGACACCGTTCGCGCCGCCGGCAAAATAGCGCTTGACGAACGGTAAGACGGTTGCATTCAGATACGGCACTGCTACACCCAGCCCGATATGGCCAAGCAGGTGATGCTGCGGTTCGATGATACCGTGGTACGTGAAATGGATATCACCTTTCGCGTACTGCGTGAACGGGATCTTCCATAGCACATACTGGTCCACATCATTCTTGGGGAAGTTAGCCGCTGCAGCCAAACCGTAAAGGGCATTACCTGCGGTCTCGATGCGGAAACCGAACTGCAGGAATGAGCGGTCAGGGAACCGCGGGTTATAGGTCGAATAGGTAGCGGAGTACCCCCAGTCCACGATGAACTGGTCCTCATAGCTGGCGCGTAAGACGGATGACTTGTCCAGGAACTGCTTCTTGAACTCATCCGACATCCACGGCACGTATAGATAGTTGATGTCTATCAGGTCAAACTGATGCGTCCACCGTGATCCGGGTTTACGCGGCATGAAATAGGTCAAACCGCCATTGGCGATTGTACGGATATACTCCTCCGGTCGACGCTGGTAGTTGAACATAAGATTGAGTTTGACGCTGGACGGGAATAAGATACCGGCTTCCGCCTTGGCCTCTATCGCGCGACCGCCATTCGCACGCCATTCATACGATGCACGGGCACCGATGGTCAGCACTTCGGCTCCGCGGAAGATATTCTTGTTGCTATAGTTCACCGCCGCGGCTACGCCCCAGTCACCGGCACTGTAGGTTCCTTCGACCTCAGCGGAGATAGAATTGAGTTTACTGCGGGAGATAGTGATCGCGCAATCGAGCAGCGAGTCCTCGACCGGCGTGAAGGCGATATCGACGTACTTCACCGGCGGTAAGGCATTCATGCGCGCGTAGGTTCGCTCTACACGCCAGTCAGCATAGGGTTCGCCCTCTTGGATGCGGCAGGAACGACGGAGCGTACCTTTGCGTAGGAAGTTCTTCTTATCCAATTTAAACTCCACGCTGCGCACCGTGAAACGCGTATGCAGCCGTTTCTGCGCCGCTGAATCCAGTTGTTCCACATATTTCGCCATGTGAATCTTCACATCCACTTCACGGGAGTTGAACGCACTGTCGGCCGTGAACTCCAACATCGATTTCTCGAAATAGAAATAGCCTCTGTTACGCATCACGGTAGCGATTCGTTCACGTTCCGCATCCAGCGTCGCGGTAGAGAACCGATCACCTTCCTGCACCTTACAACGCGAGTCCAACGCTATCGTACGCACTTCCCCTTCCGGGATATCCACTTCGTAATGGCGGAAGGTATAGGGTTCATTCGCCGTTACCAGATAGGTGATATCCACCTTACGGTTCTTGATCTTCTTGACCGTATCTACCTCGGCGTGGAAATAACCCATGTTGATCATCTGCTGCTTGACCTGCTGCATGCTGACGCGCGTCAGGTCCTCGTCGTAGATCACCGGCGCTTCACCCATCTTAAAGGCATTCTCCGCCAGGCGCTTCTTCGACTTATTACCCACCGTATCTTTCGGCGCGGTGTTATAGATATCCAGTTGTAGTTTCCAGAAACCGAAGACCTCGGTGTTCTGGCGTTGACGAAGGTAATTACGCAGGTTTTCCTCTTTCATCACCTCTTTGTTGTCCACTACTTTCACGCGTGCCTTATTGAGCAGGTAGTCCCCTTCCGGCACGAACTTCGTCGCGTTACAAGCAGCCAGTCCGATGAGGATGACAAACAAAAAACCATATGTGCGTAGTACGCGTAACATAATTAGCGTGCAAAATTACAAAAAAACTTGCATATATGCAAATTTTTTACTACTTTTGTGCCGGATTTTGGATATTCGTATGGAGAAAATCAGCAAATCGCAGGTCAAACTTGTAAAAAGTTTGCAGTTAAAGAAGTTCCGGGACGAGCTGGGTTTGTTTATCGCCGAAGGTGATAAATGTGTGTCCGAACTGACCAAAGCGTTTGAACTCGTGCACCTGTACCGTGAAGGCGAGAATGCTTCGCGCACCGAGATCGAACAGATGTCCGGTTTGCGGGCACCGCAAGGCGTCATCGGTGTGTTCAAGAAAAGAGAACTATCGACTATCGACTTTCCTCTTTCGACTTTAACGCTCGCGTTAGATGGCATTCAGGATCCGGGAAATCTGGGAACTATTATCCGGACCTGCGACTGGTTCGGCGTACATGATATCGTTTGTTCGCGGGACACGGCGGACTGCTATAATCCGAAGGTCGTACAAGCGACGATGGGTGCGCTGGCGAGAGTGAGAATCCACTACGTGGATCTGCCGGAGTGGCTGAAGGCGCAACAATGCCCGATAATAGGTACATTATTGGAAGGCAACAATATGTATGAAAAGCCTTTACCCAAAGAAGGAATCATCGTCATGGGGAATGAAGGGAATGGGATCTCCAAAGAAGTTCGCGAATTAGTTTCTTTACCGATAAGAATACCGAGTTATCCAAAAAACGCTGAGACCTCGGAGAGTCTCAACGTTTCTATTGCAACCGCCATTGTGCTGGCGGAGTTCAGAAGAACAGCCGACTAATTAGCCGGCTGTTTTCTTATTAGTACGCACTCATCTGTGCTTTTACGGTGTTGTTGATGAAATCAGCGAACTCTTGGATGGTCATCTGACCCTTCTCTTCTGCGCCTTGTTGGCGAACAGAAACAAGTCCTTCTTCCGCTTCTTTCTCACCGACGATCAGCATATACGGGATACGTTTCAATTCGTTATCACGGATCTTACGGCCCAGTTTCTCGTTACGGTCATCTACGATGACACGTACATCCTGTTGCTCAAGGATCTCTTTCACTTTCCAAGCGTAGTCATTCGACTTCTCGGAGATCGGCAGAACGACTGCCTGATCCGGCGTGAGCCACAACGGGAACTTACCGGCGGTGTGCTCTATGAGCACCGCTACGAAACGCTCCATCGAACCGAACGGTGCACGGTGGATCATGACGGGACGGTGTTTCTGGTTGTCTTCACCCGTATATTCGAGTTCAAAACGCTCCGGCAGGTTATAGTCCACTTGGATCGTACCGAGTTGCCAGCGACGACCGAGGGCATCCTTCACCATGAAGTCGAGTTTCGGACCATAGAAAGCGGCCTCACCGGTCTCTTCGCGTGCCGGCAGGTTCATCTCCTTACAAGCCTCGCGGATAGCGTTCTCAGCCTGCTCCCAGATCTCGTCCGAACCCACATATTTCTCGTGGTTATTGGGGTCACGCAGGGAGATCTGTGCTTCGTAGTTCTCGAAGTTCAGTGCCTTGAAAATGATGTTGATGATCTCCATCACGCGGATGAACTCCTGCTTTACCTGATCGGGACGGCAGAAGATATGGGCATCGTCTTGCGTGAACGAACGTACACGCGTCAGTCCGTGCAACTCACCGCTCTGCTCGTAACGATAGACCGTACCGAACTCCGCGCAGCGGAACGGCAGATCTTTGTACGAACGCGGACTGTTCTTGTATATCGCACAGTGGTGAGGGCAGTTCATCGGCTTGAGCAGATAAACTTCACCTTCCTCCGGCGTGGTGATCGGTTGGAACGAGTCCTTACCGTAGTGATCCCAGTGACCGGAAGTCATGTAGAGGGTCTTCGAACCGATATGCGGCGTGATGACCTGCTGGTAACCGTAGCGCTTCTGGATCTTCTTGAGGAAATCCTCCAGGCGCAGACGCAGGGCCGTTCCTTTCGGCAGCCAGATAGGCAGACCTTTGCCGACCATGTCGCTGAACATGAACAGATCCAACTCCTTACCGATCTTACGGTGGTCACGTTTCTTAGCCTCTTCGAGCAGCGCCAGGTACTCATCCAGCATCGCTTTCTTCGGGAACGAGATACCGTAGATACGCGTCATCATCGGACGTTTCTCGTCGCCGCGCCAGTAAGCGGCGGAGCAAGAGAGCACTTTGACCGCCTTGATGGGTTCGGTAGAAAGCAAGTGCGGACCTTTACAGAGGTCAGTGAAGTTACCCTGGGTGTAGGTCGAGATATGACCGTCCTCCAGTTCGGAGATCAACTCACATTTATAACTCTGGCCCTTGTCGCCGAAGGCTTTCAGCGCGTCGGCTTTCGCGATGGACTTCTTTACCAGCACCTCTTTACGCGCACGGAGCTCCATCATCTTGTTCTCGATAGCCGCAAAACAGGTGTCGTTGATGACGACTCCCTCCGGCGGCATCACGTCGTAGTAGAAACCGCTCTCGATAGCCGGACCGATACCGAACTGGATGCCCGGATAGAGTTCCTGCAGCGCCTCTGCCATCAAGTGGCTCGAGGTATGCCAGAACGCATGTTTCGCCTCTTCATCCTCCCATTTATGGAGTTTGATGCTACTGTCGGCTTCGATGGGGAAATTGAGTTCTACGATTTGGTCATTGACCGATGCGCAAAGGATGTCTTGCGCCAGACGACTGCTGATCGACTCAGCAATTTGCAACGGCGTCACGCCGTTCTCATACTCACGGACGCCTCCGTCCGGAAAAGTGATTTTAATCATATTTGATAAACGTACAAATGTTTATGCCCGCAGGGCTCACAACTGCCATGCAAGGCGATCATATGGTTTTGTTGTGATAGTCTTATTTCAAAAACGGCTGCAAAGGTACTACAAAAATCGCATATACGCAAATTTTTTAGCATTTTTTTGTTGGGCGGAATACAATTCCGCGATTTATTAATCACCTTTCACCCTCCTATTAGTTATATATCATTGTTATATTTTTGTCATGTCATTCATATGATAATCTTATGTGATTCATATGCTATTCTTATGTTATTGTTATGTTATTCCTATGATATTTTCATAATTATCACCTAATCATCTCATGATCATTACGCACATCATCAAGGGCTTCGCAATCCCCCATACTTCTGATGAGTCGCAAACAACGTTAATAAACGCCTTTTAATATGTCCTTGCTTTATTTTTATGCTGTCAAGGCCAGCAGTATTTTCTAACGTTCCGCGGCAAGCGACGGTAAT
>JAFXYK010000046.1 GCA_017541805.1 Paludibacteraceae bacterium | reverse complement strand
TTTTTTGTGTACCTTTGCGCCGCAAAGGTTAAAAACACAAAAAGACATGAAAAAAATCTCTCTCTTAGCGTTTGCGCTGTTTTGCGCAATGAGTATGATGGCGGAGATCGTCAAGATCGATGGTCTCTATTATTCCTTAGGGAATACAACCGCTACCTTGGTACAAGACCAGACGACAGACAAGTCGGTTTATTCACAGTACGCGACGGTCACGATTCCTGCGAACATCACGTACAATAACTACACCTATCCGGTGGTAACTATCGGTTCGAGTGCATTCTCGGGATTAAAAAATCTACAATCCGTAATACTGCCTAATACCATTACGGCTATCAACACAGACGCATTCTACGGCTGTGTCAAATTAGGCAGCGTCAACCTGCCGGAAGGATTGCAGACCATTGGAGTGGATGCGTTTTATAACTGTAACCTGAGCTCAATCACGATTCCGAGCACGGTGACCTCCATCGGAAAGAGAGCATTCCAAGGAAATGCAACCACTTCGGTAACGTGGCTGCCGGCTGACTGCTCCATCCAGACTTCGACCGATGCACCGTTCTACAGCCAGAATTCGGCCATCACGTCCTTCACCTTTGGTCCAAACGTGCAGACCGTACCGTCGTATATCTGCTATTGTATGAGCCAGTTGGATACGATCGTGCTACCTCCTTCGGTGACCGCTTTAGGTACGTACGCCTTTGCGTATTGTTCTAATTTGAAGTCCATCAACCTGCCGGTGACACAGAAGACAATTCCTGCCAATTTCTTGACAAGTTGTAAATCGCTGGAGTCCATCGAACTACCTGCAACCGTGACGACGATTAGTACGGATGCGTTCTATTACTGCTCGAACCTGAAGTCCATTAACTTGCCGGAAGGTTTGCAGACGATCAATACGGAGGCGTTCCGTTATTGTAAACTGGATTCGATCACTATTCCGAGCACAGTGACCTCTATCGGCAACAGGGCTTTCCAAAACAATCCTTTGACCTCGGTGAAATGGCTGCCGGTCAACTGTTCCTTTGGAACTACAACGGATGCACCGTTCTATAGCGATAAATCGACAATCACTTCTTTCGCCTTTGGCGATCAGGTGGAGATCATTCCTAATTACCTGTGTTATAACATGAAGCAACTCGATACGGTAGTTCTTCCGCAGAGCCTGCAGACGATAGGCAATTATGCCTTCGCTTACTGTTCTGCGCTCAAAGGGGTAGAGATACCGACTTCGGTGACACTCGTTGCTAAAAACTCCTTCTCGTATTGTACGGCATTAAAACGTTTCGCATTCCCGGAAGGCATCACGACAGTAGCGACGGAAGTGCTGTACGGCTGTACGGCTCTGGAAGAAGTGGTTATCCCGGCTTCCGTGACGACCATCAATTCCAATGCGTTCTATAACTGCTCCAATTTGATGGCCATTCATAACTACGCCATTACGCCGCAGACCATCAATGAGAATATGGTCTATAATGTGAACAAGCACACGTGCATCCTTTATGTGCCGATCGACTATATCAACCTCTATCGCACCAAAGCAGTGTGGTGTGATTTCGACAATATTATCGGTGTGCAAACCGACCTACAGTTTGAAGACAAGATCGTGAATGTCACCTATCTCAAGCAGGACAGCACGCTCCATTACATGGAGTCGCAGACTTGGGCGGTGCCGCATGAGCCGTATGTGGAAGGATTCACTTTCGTCGGATGGCAAGTGCTGTCGGGTATGCTGTCGGACGGCATCGTGCTGCGCGCCGTCTATACTTCCGACGACCCGACCAACACCCCGAATGTAGTGGTTAACCCCGCTAACAGAGCGCAGAAACTGATTCGTCAAGGCAATGTCTATATCCTGCAAGACGATCATCTCTATACTATTCAAGGACAAAAAGTAAACTAATATGCGTCGTTTATCCATTTCGATCATCCTGCTGGCTGTCAGTCTAGCCATTTGGGCAGGAAACACAGAGCGCGTGTTGCTCTATGCCTCTATTGACCAGCATGGAGACTCTCTCATGCTCTCCGGTAAACTGTCCGTGCCGACGGATCGACCCAAAGGAGTGATTCTCATTCCGCATTATACCATCACCTCCAAGCACCAGGCGCCGTCTATCAAGATGACCGGTGAAGCCGCGTATTTCAAGGATGACTACGTGCTGCTCATGCCGGACCTTATCGGCTATGGCGCAACGGAAGAGCGCGAGCACCCGTATCTGGCGGGAGAACTGACCGGACATAACTGCGTGGATATGCTCATCGGCGCCAAACCGGTGCTCGATAGCATGAATATCTCGATGGATAGCCTCTTTATTGTCGGCTACTCACAAGGCGGTGCTTCGGCGGTATGGACGCTCAAAGTGCTGGAGGAGCAGTTCGCCGACCGTTTCTCCGTCCTCGCCTGCTATGCCGGAGGCGGACCGTACGACGTGGCTGTCACCTATGACGATGCTGTGCAAAAGAAGAAAGTATTCATGCCGGTGGTCATTCCGATGGTCATCGTAGGTACGGATGCGGCGTATGACCTGCATATCGATCGG
Source organism: Paludibacteraceae bacterium (assembly GCA_017541805.1). Taxonomy (GTDB): domain Bacteria; phylum Bacteroidota; class Bacteroidia; order Bacteroidales; family Paludibacteraceae; genus Colicola. The sequence continues at coordinate 41,198 of JAFXYK010000046.1, read as the reverse complement.
GAGCGCTTCTTCACGCCAGCGATGCTCAAGATCTACCGCGATTATGTCAGCAATAAGGAGTACTCCACCACGCAGCTCTTCTTCAAGGTCTCGAACCATCGTCTGAGCCATTGGCTGACCAAAGAAGCGATGGATCTCTCCAGCACGGAGCTGCGACCAATGTACGAAGGTCTCAAGCGCTCGAGTCTCGTGCGCTATCCGCTCAATGACCAAGTGCCGGACCAAGAGATTATATGTCCGACATGGCGACCGAAAGCACAACTCTATATCTTCCATTCGTCCAAGGATAATGTGGTCACTATTCATTGTGCGGAGCACCTGCAGCGCTGCCTGCAGGATATGCCGAATATCACCTATGACCTCGGTAACTACGGCTCGCATATCAAGGCCTCGGGCCGCTTCTTCAAGAAAGTAAAAGCGATGATGGAGTAATATGGATTCCAATTTCACATCATTAATGCAAAAGCGCGTACGACGCATTCTGCTCGTATGCAATAACTACGACAGTTTTGCGCTCGAGGAGGACGGACGTATCGACGTGCAGATCGCGCAAGAATATGCGGAACTGAACCTCAGTAACCCGCCGGCTATCGTGCGCGCAGAGACGACAAAAGAAGCGCTGGATATCGTAAACAGCAAAGAGTCCTTCGACCTGATCCTGATGGTCTATAGTGCCGGAGGATCGGATGTGTGGGAGTTCGCCGAGCAGACGAAGCAAGTGCTTCCGGAGTGTCCGATAGTGCTGCTGACCGCTTTCAGCAAAGAGGTGTACCGCCGTATTGAGCAGCAGGATAAGCGCAACATTGATTATTTATTCAATTGGAATAACTCGACGGACCTCATCATCGCGATCATCAAACTGATAGAAGATCGCATGAACGCCGAGCACGACATCCTCGAAGAGGGTGTACGGGCTATCTTGCTGATCGAAGACAGTGTCCGTTATTATTCGACCTACCTGCCGCTGCTCTACAAACTAGTGCTGCAGCAGAACACGATTGCTATCCGCGACGCGCTAAATGAGAAACAGCAACTTTTGCGTAAGCGCGCGCGGCCCAAACTGCTGCTGGCTACCTGTTATGACGAGGCAGTGGAGTTATATCAGCGGTACAGCAAAAACATCATTGGTGTCATCTCCGATATCGGTTTTGTGCTGCATAAAGGTGATCCGTCGTCCTCCGAGAAACTGGATGCGGGGGTAGATCTGTGTAAACTCATTCGGGAAGATAACCCGTTCATGCCGTTCCTGATGCAGAGTTCGCAAGAGTCCATGCGCTCGGTCGCCAAACAACTCAAAGTGGGATTTGTAGTTAAGAAATCCAAGGCCCTGACGCAGGAAGTGAGTGAATATATCGAGAGAGAGTTCGGTTTTGGTGACTTCATCGCTCGCGATCCGCGCACAGGAAAAGAGATCGCCCGTGCCAGTGATCTGGAAGGATTTGAACGTATCATCTCTACCATCTCTCCTGCTGCCTTCCGGCGCTTGAGTGACAATAACTACCTCAGTAAATGGTTGTTTGCTCGAGGCCTGTTTGCCGTCGGCCGACCGGTTAGTGCACTGAAGATCAAAGATGATGCAGATATCGAGAATGTGCGGCAGATGAATATCCGTCTCATTCATGACTATCGCATCAACCAGGCGCTTGGCGTGGTAGCCAAATACTCGCCAGAGACTTATAACGACACAATATGGTTTGCGCGCTGCGGAAGTGGCGCCATGGGCGGAAAGGGTAGAGGACTCGCCTTCCTCAACCACATGCTGCAGAAATACGACCTGTATGATAAATGGCCTGATGTGCGAGTGCTTGTGCCACGCACCATGGTCATCACAACGGATTATTTTGATCAGTTCATCCACGATAATGGGCTCCAATATGTCATCAATGCCGACCTGACGGATGAAGAAGTGCTATCGGAGTTCGTAGCTGCCATGCTGCCGCTCGAACTGCGTGATGCTTTGCGCCATTTCATTCAAGTGACCCATAGACCAATCGCCGTGCGCTCTTCTAGCAAGTTGGAAGACAGTTATTACCAGCCTTTCGCAGGCGTGTATAGCACTTATATGATTCCGCCGACGGAGAATGAAGACCAACAACTGCGTATGCTAAGCAAGGCCATCAAGTCCGTCTATGCGTCCGTCTATTTCGCAGCATCGCGCGGATATATCGTCTCTACCGGTAATGTGCCGAGTGAAGAGAAAATGGCGATTGTGCTGCAAGAAGTGTGCGGAGAAGCGGAAGGAACCTATTATTTCCCTGTCATATCGGGTGTGGCAAGAAGCATCAATTTCTACCCGGTAGGCAAAGAGAAACCCGAAGACGGCATCGTCAAAATCGCTTATGGCTTGGGCAAAGCCGTAGTGGATGGTGAACAAGTGCTGCGCTTCTCGCCGAAATATCCGAAGAATGTGCTGCAGACCTCTACCGTCGAACTGGCTATGCGGGAGACGCAGCAGTCGATGCTTGCGCTCTCGCTGAACCCCGAGCGATTCAAGACATCTATCGACGATGCGATCAACTTGGAGCGCTTCCCGATACACGAGTGTGACCAGTTCGAGAGTCTCAAACTGATCGCCTCCACCTACGATCGGGAGAACATGCGCATCGTCGATTCATGCTATCCTTCCGGACCGCGTATCGTGACCTTTGCACCGCAATTGAAATTCAATACCTTCCCGCTGACACCTATCATCCGTGAACTGATGGATATCGCCCAGCAGGAGATCAAGACTCCGGTGGAGATAGAGTTTGCGGTGAACCTGGAGCATGACCCGCAGATTTTCCATGTGCTTCAGATACGTCCTATCTCTGCCGACAGTCTGACAGCCAAAGTGGAGTGGAATACGATCGACGAGAACGGCGCTTTCCTCAAGAGCGGGAATGCACTAGGTACAGGGCAAATAGAAGATGTATGTGATATCATCTATCTCAAACGCGACACCTTTGATATATTACGTACGCGCGAGATGGCCGAGACCATCCGTACATGGAACGCCAAGATGCTCCAAGAAGGTAGGCAGTACCTGCTTATCGGCTATGGTCGCTGGGGTTCACAAATTCCGACACTTGGCGTGCCGGTGCAGTGGAGTGATATCAGCGAGTCGAAAGCGATAGCCGAATGTAGCCTTGAAAACTTCCGCATCGAACCTTCGCAAGGCTCCCACTTCTTCCAAAACCTCACTTCCTTCAATGTAGGATACATGAATGTAGATCCTTGGGCGCGGCCAGAAGACGCCTATAATGAAGACATGCTCAATGAGTTACCGGCTATTGAAGAGACCGAACTCGTACGACATGTACGGTTGGATAAACCACTGGAAATGTACATAGACGGCTATAATAATCGCGCTCTTGTGAAAAAAATGCATTTTAATTTGCATAATTCAAAAAAATATAGTACTTTTGTTGCCGAATTTCAAAATTAATCTGATTAAAAACGAAAAACAACGTCAAAAGTATGGGAAATATTCGTTTTGAAGCGTTAAAAACTGCATTTGGTCATAATCCTGTGGCAGTAGAAGTGCCGGAAGGCAAAGTGAAGGACTATTTTGCGCGCGATGTGTTCACTCGCGAGCGAATGAAAGAGTACATCGCGCAGGAGGTGTTGGACCAGCTTTTGGACGATGTGGATAACGGTCGCACGATCCATCGCGATATAGCCGGCAGTGTAGCTATCGGCATCCGTAAATGGGCAATAGAACGTGGAGCTACGCATTTTACCCATTGGTTCCAACCGCTGACAGGAGGCACGGCTGAGAAGCACGACGCTTTTTTTACACTCGATAAGAGTGGGGCACTGCTGGAGGAGTTTAGCGGTGACAGCCTTTATCAGCAGGAACCGGACGCTTCGTCTTTCCCTTCGGGCGGTATCCGCAATACTTTTGAGGCACGTGGCTATTCGGCATGGGATCCATCCAGTCCTGTTTTTCTGATTGGAGACACCCTCTGTATTCCGACGGTCTTTGTGGCTTACACAGGTGAAGCACTCGATTATAAGACACCGCTGATTCGTTCTACAGCTGCTCTTTGTCATGCGGCGCGTGAGGTGTGCGGTTATTTTGACAAGCAAGTCAAACACGTACACGCAAATCTGGGTTGGGAACAAGAGTATTTCCTGGTAGATGAAGCACTTTATAACGCGCGTCCGGACCTGATGCTCACCGGCCGTACGCTCATGGGCCATAACAGCGCCAAGTCGCAGCAGCTCGAGGACCATTACTTCGGAGCTATTCCGGCACGTGTGTTGGCTTTCATGCGGGAACTGGAATACGAGGCTCTCAAAGCCGGCATTCCCGTTAAGACCCGTCATAATGAGGTTGCCCCGAATCAATTCGAGATGGCACCTATCTTTGAAGATGTTAACCTGGCCAATGATCATAACCTGCTTGTTATGTCCATCATGGAGCGCGTGGCGGAGAAGCATCATTTCCGCGTATTGCTGCATGAGAAACCGTACGCAGGTGTGAACGGTAGCGGTAAACACTGTAACTGGTCGCTGCAGACGAATACAGGGGTTAACCTGCTGGCGCCTGGTAAGAACCCGTATCAGAACCTGCAGTTCATCACTTTCCTCGTTAATGTCCTCATGGCCGTTCAGCGCCACAATGGACTGCTTAAAGCATCCATCGTCAGTGCCACCAATGAGCATCGTTTGGGAGCAAACGAAGCACCTCCGGCTATTATTTCTGTCTTCTTGGGAAAGCAGATAAGCGAGGTGCTCGACAAACTTGAGCATGCCAAAGCCGAAGAAGCCATCATCATCAATGCCAAGAAAGAGATGAAGCTTGGTGTGGCGAACATTCCTGAGATTTTATTGGATAACACCGATCGCAACCGTACTTCGCCCTTTGCCTTCACCGGTAACCGCTTTGAGTTCCGCGCTGTGGGATCGAGTGCTAACTGTGGCGCAGCCATGTTAGCCCTGAATGCTGCGGTAGCTGAACAACTGATGCTCTTCCGCGAGGAGGTGGATAAACGTATCGAGAACGGGGAAGCCAAAGAGCGCGTGCTCTTCGATGTGATCAAGAAATATATCGTAGCATGCAAGACCATTCGTTTTGATGGGAACGGCTATAGCGAGGAATGGAAAGCAGAAGCCGCAAAGCGCGGTTTGGATTGCGAGACCTCTGTCCCTCTTGTGATCGACCGATATATAGCACCCGAATCCATCAAGATGTTCCAATACACGAATGTGCTTAGTGAAGCAGAACTGCAGAGTCGCAGTGAAGTGAAATGGGAAACCTATGTCAAGAAACTGCAGATTGAGAGCCGTGTGATGGGTGATCTTGTGGTCAACCATGTCCTCCCTGCCGCCAAGCGCTATCAGACCATGTTGCTGCAGAATGTGCTGGCTGTTAAACAGGTCTTCTCGGCGGATGAGACCGCATCGCTCAATGAAATGGATTACAGCATCATCCGTCAGATAGAGCACCATTCCGGTGCCATCCTCGAGGGGGTAGAAGCGATGACAGAAGCGCGTCATAAAGCCAATCGTCAACCCGACGAGCGGAGCAAAGCGATCGCTTATCATGATACCGTTCTGCCTCTCATGGCAGACATTCGTGAACATGCCGACGCTCTTGAACTCATCGTCGATGATGAGATGTGGACGTTGCCTAAATATAGAGAGCTGCTGTTTGTACACTAATGAAAACGATACCTTTCATCAAAATGCATGGTCTGGGGAATGACTACGTCTATATAGACTGCTTCCCTGATTACCACGGGCAAAGTCTAGGATTAACAGCTATTTCTGCCTTTGCACGCAGTGTCTCAGATCGTCATTTTGGCATTGGATCGGACGGACTGGTGCTCATTCTGCCATCAAAAAAAGCGGATGCTCGCATGCGTATCTTCAATGCCGATGGCAGCGAAGCAGAGATGTGCGGCAATGCCATTCGATGCGTAGCGAAATACCTGTATGAAAGCGGAATATGCCGCCATTTGTCCATGGAGATAGAGACACTCGCCGGCATACGTACCTTAGCCCTGCAGGTCTCAAGTGGAATTGTGGAGCAGGTGACAGTAAACATGGGAATACCGGTGATTCGTCCGGAGGTCTTGCCATGCGGCGCAGACTCGATCGGATATACCTCGGTTAATATGGGAAACCCTCATGCCGTCTTCTTCCGCGATGCGATACCACAATTGCCCAATAACACCAATGTGGAGTTCGTGCGCGTGCATGATAATAAAAAGGAATTGGATGTACGTGTCATAGAACGTGGTAGCGGAGAGACACTCGCCTGCGGCACAGGTGCTTGCGCAGCCGCTGTAGCGGCGATGTGGCACGGTCTCGCAGATAAAGAGGTGACCGTACACCTGCCCGGAGGAGATCTGAGGATTCGTCAGGAGAGTGCCGATAAACCTGTTTATATGACCGGACCGGCTACCGAGGTATTTCGGGGTGAATATACGATAAACAGTTAAACCATGCAACCCAATACGTATCTGCAACAGATGAAGGACGGCTACCTCTTCACAGAGATAGTGCACCGTACCAAGGCTTTCCAAACCGAACATCCGGAGGCAAAGATATTACGTCTCGGAGTAGGGGATATCACGCGTCCTCTACCGGCTCCTGTGGTTGAAGCGATGCATCGTGCGGTGGAAGAGATGGGTCATCCCGATACTTTCCGCGGATACGGACTGGAGAACGGTTATGCATGGCTTCGCCAAGCTATTTTGGATAATGACTATACGCCGCGAGGTATTCAACTGTCGATAGATGAGGTGTTTATCTCGGATGGTGCAGGAAGCGATTTAGGTAACCTCAGTGAACTCTTTGACCAACACAACCAAGTAGCTATTATAGATCCGGCCTATCCGGCATATGAGGACACCAGCATGATGGCAGGTCGGTCCATCGAGTATCTGCCATGCACGGCAGAGAATCATTTTGTACCGGATTTACCGAAGACATCCGCGGATATCATCTATCTTTGTTATCCCAATAACCCGATCGGCACTGTCTTGACACGCGATCAGCTGACCGAGTGGGTGCGCTATGCGCAGGCGCACAAGAGTATTATCATTTTCGACTCGGCTTACGAAGCCTTCATCCAGTCTCCGGATATACCGCATTCGATATACGAGATAGAAGGAGCGCAAGAGGTGGCGATCGAAGTGCGCAGCTACAGTAAGACAGCCGGTTTTACAGGCGTGCGCTGCGGATATACCATCGTTCCGAAAGCAACAGGCTTGCATGCGATGTGGCTCAGACGGCAATGCACCAAATATAATGGTACCTCGTATATCTCACAGCGAGGCGCGCTGGCTTCCTACACACAGGAAGGGAAGGCGGCCATTCGCGCCAACATCGCTTATTACCAGGAAACGGCACAAGTGCTGATGAAAGGCCTAAGCGCTTTAGGATACGAAGTATATGGCGGTGTGCATGCACCGTATATATGGTGCCGTGTACCCAAAGGGTACACCTCATGGTCGTTCTTTACTTACCTGCTCAGCACCTACCAGGTGGTTTGTACACCAGGTGCCGGTTTTGGAGCAGCAGGTGAAGGATACGTACGCTTCTCGGCCTTCTCTAAACGGGAAGACTGCATCGAAGCTATTCAACGAATACAAAAACTATAACATATTATGGACAAGCAAACGAAAACATATGTGGACGCATTCATGGCGGACCTCATTCGAAAAAATCCGGGGGAACAGGAGTTCCATCAGGCTGTCGGCGAAGTAGTGGAGTCGGTAGCGCCTATGATCATGGCGTACCCTTATCTGCGGGAACAGAAGATATTAGAGCGCATGGTAGAACCTGAACGGGTGATCATGTTCCGTGTTCCTTGGGTAGATGACCAAGGCGAGGTGCAGATCAACCGCGGTTTCCGTGTTCAGATGAACTCTGCCATCGGTCCGTACAAAGGCGGTATCCGCTTCCACGCGAGTGTGAACCTGAGTATCATGAAGTTCCTTGCTTTCGAGCAGACCTTTAAAAATGCTTTAACAACTCTGCCTATGGGCGGTGCCAAAGGAGGCTCGGATTTCTCGCCTCGCGGTAAGTCGGATGCCGAAGTGATGCGTTTCTGCCAGAGTTTCATGACCGAACTGCAACGTCATATAGGTGCAGACACCGACGTGCCTGCCGGAGATATCGGAGTAGGAGGCCGTGAGATAGGCTTTATGTTCGGCCAGTACAAGCGCCTGCGGGATGAGTTCACAGGCACGTTGACCGGCAAAGGACAACTATGGGGCGGATCCCTCATGCGTCCCGAAGCAACCGGCTATGGTGCTTGTTATTTCGCAGAAGCGATGCTGGCAACCCGCGGTGAGAGTTTTGCAGGGAAGAAAGTATGTATCTCCGGCGCAGGTAATGTGGCGCAGTTTGCTGCCCAAAAAGCTATGCGACTCGGCGCTAAAGTGCTGACACTCAGTGACTCGGATGGTTTTATCTATGACCCCGAAGGACTGAATGAAGAGAAGATGAATTTCGTCTTCGAACTGAAGAATATCCGCCGTGGACGTATCAAAGAATATGTCACCAAGTATCCGCAGGCACAGTATTTCGCCGGTGAGCGTCCTTGGCGTATCCCCTGCGACATAGCTATGCCGTGTGCTACCCAGAATGAGATAGAGAAAGCGGATGCAGAGAACCTGATTAAGAACGGTTGTTTCTGCGTGACGGAAGGAGCCAACATGCCTTCTACACCGGAGGCAATTGCTATCTTCCAGGGAGCAAAGATCCTTTACAGCCCGGGTAAAGCCAGCAACGCCGGCGGTGTGGCTACTTCCGGTCTTGAGATGAGTCAGAACAGCATGCGCCTTAAATGGACGGCAGAAGAAGTGGATCAGCGGCTTCGTACGATCATGGCGGATATCCACGCAGCGTGTCTGCAATACGGCACGGAAGAAGACGGATATATCAATTACGTCAAAGGAGCCAATATCGCCGGTTTCATGAAAGTGGCTAACTCAATGGTTGAGCAAGGCTTGGTATAAAAATCAATGATATGTGTGGAATTGTAGGATATATAGGAAAACGCAAGGCATATCCGATATTGATTAAGGGATTGCATCGTTTGGAGTATCGCGGCTATGATAGCGCCGGTGTGGCACTCATCAATGAGCAGGGACAACTCAATGTCTATAAAGCCAAAGGCAAAGTAGCTGAACTCGAAGCCTTCTGTGCAGAGAAAGATACGTGCGGTAATATAGGTATCGCGCACACGCGGTGGGCTACGCATGGCGAACCGAACACGGTGAATGCGCACCCTCATTACTCGGAGTCCGAGCGGCTGGCGATCATTCATAATGGTATTATCGAGAACTACGCCGTGCTCAAAGCCGGTCTGATGGAGCAGGGGTATACTTTCAAGTCTGACACCGACACCGAAGTGCTTGTACAATTGGTGGAATACACTCAGGTCAACCGCCACGTCGATCTCAAGACGGCGGTACAGTTAGCGTTGCAACAGGTGGTTGGAGCGTATGCAATAGCTATTCTCGATAAGGAACATCCGGATACGCTTATTGCTGCGCGCAAGGGCTCGCCGCTGGTAGTAGGTATCGGCAAAGACGAGTATTTCTTGGCTTCTGACGCTACGCCGATCGTCGAATATACGGACCAGGTCATCTATGTGGAGGACGAAGAGATCGTGGCATTGCGGTTAGGCGAGAAAGTGGATATCACAACCATTAATAACGTCGCTAAGACCCCTGAAATTAAGCGCTTAGAGTTATCCCTCTCGCAACTTGAGAAGGGTGGTTACCCGCATTTCATGCTCAAGGAGATCTTCGAGCAGCCGCGTACGCTGACGGACTCCATGCGTGGCCGCGTGAACGTGCAGCAGGATAACATCGCGCTCTCCGGATTCATCGATAATAAGGACCGTTTTCTCAATGCCAAGCGCATCATCATCACGGCTTGTGGTACTTCCTGGCATGCCGGCCTCATCGCCATGTATGCCATCGAGGAATATGCGCAGATTCCGGTTGAAGTGGAGTACTCGTCTGAATTCCGCTATCGCAAGCCGGTGATCAACAAAGATGATGTGGTGATCGCTATCTCGCAGTCCGGAGAGACCGCCGATACACTCGCCGCCATCCAGTTGGCGAAAGAGAAAGGGGCGTTCATCTTCTCGATATGCAATGTGGTCGGTGCTTCTATTCCTCGTCTGAGCGATAGTGGTTGTTATACGCATGTGGGACCCGAGATAGGAGTCGCTTCTACGAAAGCCTTTACGGCCCAAGTAACCGCCCTCACGATGTTAGCTCTCTGTATCGGTCGGGAGAAAGGTACGGTCAGTCAGACGCAGTTTGAACATTTAGTGCAGGAATTAGGTCAAATCCCGCAAAAAATAGCACAAGTCTTACAGCAAAATCAACGTATTGCGGAATTGGCGCATTCGTTCACCGATACGCAGAACTTCATCTATCTCGGACGCGGATATAATTTCCCGGTAGCACTCGAAGGAGCACTCAAACTCAAAGAGATATCATATATCCATGCGGAAGGCTATCCGGCTGCCGAGATGAAGCATGGACCGATTGCCTTGATATCCGAAGAGATGCCGGTAGTGGTAGTAGCACCTCGATGCGCTATTTATGAAAAGATTGTAAGTAACATTCAGGAGATCAAAGCACGGCAAGGACAAGTGATCGCCGTAGTCACCGAAGGAGATGAACAGGTGCGTAAGATCGCAGATCATTGCATCGAAGTGCCGGCAACCGAAGAGTGCCTCACACCGCTGCTCACCGTCATTCCGCTGCAACTGCTCGCCTATCACATAGCGGTTGCCAAGGGCTGTGACGTCGATCAACCCCGTAATTTAGCAAAATCAGTAACAGTAGAGTAAATAAATCAAAAATGTCAAATCTCAAATCTCAAATCCGAGTAGCTATACTCGGTTATGGCAATATCGGCCGAGCCGCCGAAGAAGCCATCAATGCCGCTCCGGATATGGAGTTAGCAGGCATTTTCCATCATAATGACTGTCTTGACTGCATCGATGCAGACGTCGTCCTGCTTTGTACGCCGACGCGCGAAGTGCAGAAATTCGCTACCGTGTTGGCGGCACGGGGTATCTGCACCGTTGATAGTTTTGATATCCATGGTCAGATATGGAACCTGCGCGAGAACTTAGACGCAGTCTGTACGGCCAATAAATCCGTCAGTATCATTTCTGCCGGTTGGGATCCGGGGTCGGACTCGATGGTTCGTGCGCTGCTCATGGCGATGGCGCCGAAAGGTATCACCTATACTAATTTCGGCCCCGGTCGTTCAATGGGTCACTCAGTAGCAGCAAAAGCGATTCAAGGCGTGAAGAATGCACTCTCTATGACCATTCCTCTGGGCACCGGCGTACATCGCCGCATGGTGTATATCGAACTGGAAGAAGGTGCGGACTTCAAGACTGTAGAAGCAGCCATCCTCGCGGACGACTACTTCGCGCACGATGAGACGCATGTCATTCCTGTCGAGAGTGTAGATGCACTCAATAATGTGGCACATGGAGTGAACCTCGTACGTAGCGGTGTTTCCGGCGAGACTCATAACCAGCGATTTGAATTCAATATGACCATCAACAACCCGGCCCTCACCGGTCAAGTGATGGTATCCTGTGCTCGCGCGGCTATACGCATGAAAGAATGCGGAGAGTGGGGTGCTAAGACGATGATAGAACTGCGTCCTATTGACTTACTCCCGGGAACAAAAGAGAGCCTCATCAAGGCTCTCGTATAAACTTTTATAAACATTATACACGTTCCCGAAGGGAACCGTTCCTATAACATGTAAGGAGTTGTTCGAGATAGTTGATCTGATCGAGCAACTCTTTTCCTTTGTCCGTATCTTTGATGCGGATACGTTGACCACTGAAATCTTGCAGCAGTGTCCGGCTATGGATGTCACTGCCGGACAGAATAGCTTGCTCTCGTGATTCAAAACTCTCGTGCTCTACCAACTGAATACCATGGCTGTTATATATCAGCGTGTAACCGGCAATACCGGTCTTCTCCTGATAAGGTTTGCTGAACCCGCCGTCTATCACAAATCGCTTACCGTTAGCACGAGTGGGGGTCTCTCCTTTTATGGTGCGAACAGGCACATGACCGTTCACAATACGTCCCGTCGCAGAATCAAGACCGAATTCTTTTAATATATTCTCACACACCTGTTCATCGTCAGCCAGCGCGAAATAAGCACCTTTTTTCTCCTCATGAGGCGCCTTATCCGCGATGAAATAACGCTCGAAAGTAGTCATCTTATCCTTGTTGTAGAGCGGCGAAAACTCTCCTTCCCACAGATACAACATATAATCCAGCGCATTCTGTTTGGCGGCGCCTTCTCCGTAATAAGCTTGACGAATAATCTCTTCCGTACGGTCCATGAGAGCCTTGCCGCTCACACACTGACCGCATACATCCGCTTCGGTAAACGAACCGTCGGCGTTCAGCGGAATAGCCGCATGATAGAGAAGGAAACCATTGCGCACCAAATAGAGCGATCCGTGCTCGTACAGCATACGCAGGTGCCGCTGCATCTTCTCACTCTTGCGGAAAGAACGCCATAACTGGTTCATCAGATCTTGCTCATATTGATTGAGCGCATACGGATCCTTGGGGTCAACAGTCGGCAGGTTGGTATCCAACAGCGGATAAGTGACGCCGCCCAGCGTGATTGTATTGGCTTGGAAATCAATCTTATCCAGCAGCGCACGGTGGTCCATCTTCCATTCCGGGTGACGCAGTACTGTTTGGCCTTCCAACTTGAACTGAATGATTGATATCGCCTTGTGCATCTTAGCCATCAACTGAGCAGAACGGGTCAGACGCGGGTTGTTCTCAAAGTCCTTCGTCTGCCAAATGGTACACGGATCGTCGCCGTAGATGGTCATCGCGAAGTTAGCCAGCGGCAAGAGGTTGATACCATAACCTTCTTCGAGGGTTTCGATGTTGGCATAGCGGATAGAAACACGCAGCACCGTGGCCAGCAGCGCTAAGTTACCCGCCATAGCACCCATCCATTCGATATCGTGGTTTCCCCATTGAATATCATAGTCGCGCACAGTGGAGAGCACATCCAGGATCTTAGCCGCTCCGGATCCTCTATCGAAGATATCGCCGACGATATGCAGCGTATCGATCGTCAGGCCGTGAATCAGATAACTGATGGCGATCAATAGTTGATCGGCACTGCCGGTCTCAATGATCGCATCGATGATGGCATTATAATAGGTCTGTCGGTCGCGCTGCTCTAAGTTCGACTCGTGAAGCAACTCACCAATGATATACGCATAGTCCGGAGGCAGCAGTTTATGCACTTTAGAACGACTGTATTTGATCGTCACTGCCCGTGCGATATCCACCACCTGATGCAGGCGTTTTTTGTACCAGGCGTTCATGTCCGGCTGCACCGTCTTCTCATATTCAAGGCGCTCGTCCGGGTAATAAATCAGCGCACATAAAGCACGCTTCTCTTCCTCATCCATCGAATAGCCGTACACCTCATCTACTTTTTTGCGCACCACACCCGAAGCATTCTTGATCATATGAATGAATGCCATGGATTCACCGTGCAGGTCGGAAACAAAATGCTCGGTGCCTTTGGGTAACGAAAGAATAGCACGCAAGTTAATCAACTCCGTGATAACCGCTTGGGCATTCGGAAACTTCTCGCTCAGTAACTGTAAATAACGATCGTCTGTCATAAATATGTGTGCTTTTGCGACTGCAAAAGTACTGCTTTTTTTTTACATAAACAAATATTTTTACAAAAAATTGTAATTTTTGATGCCGATAAATTTGCACAATTGAAAAAAATGTTGTAACTTTGCACGCTTTTTCGATTGAACTATTATTGTAAATAATAAAAAACAAATATTATGGCTAACAAGAAACAAGACAAATTTGAGAAGCAGGATGAACAGCTTCAGGAGGTAAACAATGCGCTTACGGGCGCAGGTCAGTGGATTGAGAAGCACTCGAAGGCCCTGACGATTGGTGTAACGGTGATCGTATTGGTGATCTTGGGTATTTTCGCTTACAAGCAGTTTGTGATCGAGCCGAGACACCGTGCTGCTACGAAAGAGAACGGCGAGAACTTCATCGCATTGGCGAGTGGTGAGACCGAGGATGCGGCTAACGGATTTGCGGCTACGGCTGACAAATACGACAACCAGGAGGGTAAGTTCGCTGCTTTGAATGCAGGCGAGATCTACGCTCAAATGGGAGAGTATGAAGAGGCTATCAAGTACTTAGAGAAGTTCTCGTCTGACGACATGCACTTCCAGGCTGCTGCTAAACAGTTGCTGGGCGACTGCTATGCAGAGTTGGAGGACTATGAGGCAGCGATCAACGCATACTGGGCTGCTGCTAACACCGGCAACGAAGTGTTCGCTCCGACGAGTTTGAAGAAAGCCGGCATTGCCTATCTGAAGTTGGAGGATAAAGAGGGTGCACATGATGCCTTCACGACGCTCAAAGAGCGCTATCCCGCTTCCCTCGAAGCACAAGATATCGACAAATATATCGCTCTGACTGAGTAATGACAACAGACTTGTCGAAATACGATGCTACTCAACTTCCTAGCGCTGATGTTCTCGGACGTCAGCGCTATGCTATTATTGTAGCGGATTGGAATAGCGAAATCACCTATGCCATGGCTCAGGGAGCCGTCGAGACGCTCGTCAAAAACGGTGTTCCTGAGGAGAATGTGGATATAATCCATGTGCCCGGAGCCGTCGAACTGACTTATGGCGCAGCGCGTATTACCAAAGAGGAGCGCGTGAATGCCGTCATTGTCATTGGCTGCGTCATTCAAGGCGATACGCCGCATTTTGACTTTGTATGCCAATCTGTTACGCAAGGAGTAGCGGAGCTCAATGCACAAGGAAAAGTACCGGTGATCTTCTCCGTACTCACAGTGCTCAATAAACAGCAGGCACTTGACCGCTGCGGAGGTAAACTGGGTAACAAGGGTATCGAAGGTGCATACACCGCCATCAGAATGGCGAATTTATAACCCATCGCACGCATGAAAGTCTTCAAATTTGGTGGAGCATCCGTGAAGAACGCAGCAGGTGTTCGGAACGTAGAGCAGATCATTCGGCTGGAAGGGTCGCATGATCTTATGGTTGTTGTTTCCGCCATGGGAAAGACGACGAATGCGCTTGAGCGGGTAGTGGAATTCCTTGCTTCGGGAAAAGAAGAACAGGCGCTCAACCAATGGGTGGATGTGATGGATTTCCATGTGGATATCATGAAGGAGTTGGGTCTTAAACCCGGCTCGGATATCCGTCTGCAGGGAGAGATCCCTTATGACCCGGCCCTGCCGTATGATGAGAACTACGACCAAGTCGTATCGATGGGTGAGATCCTATCCACACAGATCGTTGCCGTGTACCTGCTCAAGCAAGGCATGTCCGTCGAGTGGTGGAATATGCCGAAACTGCTGCGTACAGATACAACATGGCGGGAAGCGATCGTGGATGACGCGACCAGCCGCGCTACTATCCGGGCAGGGTGGGATAGACCCAATAGGCCGCAGATCGTAGTGGCACAAGGCTTCATCGGCGGCACGGCGGACGGTAAACGCACCACATTGGGGCGCGAAGGTTCGGATTACACGGCGGCGCTGTTAGGTAATTATCTGGATGCCGAATCGGTCACTATATGGAAAGATGTGCCGGGTATTCTGAATGCCGATCCGAGGATTGAACCCAACACGGTACTTATCCCCTCTCTGCGCTATCAGGATGCGGTCGAACTTAGTTATTCCGGTGCACAGATTATACACCCAAAAACGATTCGTCCGCTTGAGAATAAGCATATCCCGTTATTGGTAAAGCCCTTCGGCGAACCCGAGGCAGCCGGATCGCGTATTGCGGACGATGGCATAGGGCCGATTAACATCCCGGTATATATCTGGCGAAAGAACCAGATCCTCATCACCATGCGGGCGAAAGATTTTGCTTTTGTGCTGGAGGAGAGCCTGAGTGAGATATTCGATATCATCCATGCGCATCGACTCAAAGTGTCGTTGATTCAGTCTTCTGCCGTGACGATTTCCGTATGCGTGGATAACACCCGTTTTGTGCCAGGAGCGATAGAGGCGCTGCAACAGCGATTCAATGTGTCCTATAATGACCACCTCTCGCTGCTGACTATCCGAGGTACCACACCCGAGATATTGGATCAAGCTAAACAAGGGCGGACTATCATGTTAAGCCAGACTACACGCCGTACAGCACGCCTGGTAGTTAAAGATAATGAATAACAAACCATGAATACATTTTTAAAACAATTCTTCACTTGCCAATATTGGCAGGAGCAAGCCAAGGAAATCTGGCAATTGGTACGCACGGCTAAGTTCTGGCGCGAACTGATCATGATGACCATCGGTATGAGTGTAGGCGCCATTGCAGTCTATTATTTCCTCATACCGAGCCATCTTATCGTCGGTTCTATCTCCGGTCTCTCTATCGTGTTCAATACCATGTTTGGCGGCAATGCGGACACCTTCTCCTATTGGGTGATGGGTATCAATGCGTTTTTGCTCTTGCTGGCCTTTATCCTCATTGGAAATGAGTTCGGCGCCAAGACTGTCTATACCGCTATGATCCTCGGTCCGTTGACCCAGATGTGGGATCGTATCTATCCGTATACCAATTTCACGCATAAGGTTATTGATGCACCGGATATCTTGGCGCAACTGCAGGCCGGAGAAGTGGTGAAAGATGAGCACGGTAACCCGTATCTCCTCAGCCGTTCAGGTGAAGTACTGGAGCAGGTGCGCGACAGCGTGATGAGCGGTGGTTTGGGAATGGGCGATGTGTGGTTTGACTTGATTTGCTTCGTGCTGTTGCTCAGTATTTGCCAAGCAGTCATGTTCCGCATCAACGCTTCTACCGGTGGACTCGACATTATCGGAAAGATCGTCAATAAGTTCCTCCATTTCGATATCGGAACGTCGGTGGCTATCGGTGGTGTGATCATATGTTGTACCGCTTTTGCTATCAACGATTTCCGCATGGTAGTCATCGGTATTATCGGTACATGGATCAATGGTCTGGCGATTGACTTCTTCACCTCCTCGCTTAATAAGCGCAAACGTGTATGTATCGTCTCGGATGAACCCGAACGCATACGTCAGTATATTGTAGAGACGCTCGTACGCGGATGCTCGATATACAAGATCGAAGGCGGTTACAGCAAAGAGGAGCACATTGAGATTCAGGTGCTGTTGACTCAGAATGAGTTCTCGTCGCTGATGGCCTTCATCCGTAACAACAAGATTCACGCCTTCATCACAGCCGGTAACTGCTCGGAGGTTTATGGTCTTTGGGCACGTCACCGCATGCACAATGGTAAACTGGAGGCGTTTACCGAATAAACATCCATTAGAAAATATAAAATCATCAATAAGGTATGAAACCTACATTATTTATTTTAGCAGCAGGAATGGGTAGCCGCTACGGCGGACTCAAACAGATGGACGGTCTGGGACCGAACGGAGAAGCCATTCTGGACTACAGTGTTTACGATGCTTTACGCGCTGGATTTGGAAAGATCGTGTTTGTCATCCGTAAGGATTTCGAGGACGATTTCCGCCGTGTGGTACTCAGTAAATACGAAGGAAAAGTACAATGTGAGATATGCTTCCAGTCCGTAGATAAAGTGCCGGCAGGATGCACCTACAACCCGGAGCGCAGCAAACCTTGGGGAACCAACCATGCCGTCCTGATGGGTCGCGAACTGATTCATGAACCCTTTGCCGTCATCAATGCAGACGATTTCTACGGCAAGGAGTCGTATCAGGTACTGGCGGATTTCTTGCGCTCGGTAGAAGGCAAACAGGGTCAATACTGCATGGTGGGCTATCGCGTATGCAACACCCTCAGCGAGAATGGTGCGGTCAGCCGCGGTGTATGTGCTACGGACGAGAACGGCTTGCTCACCGATGTCGTAGAGCGCACGAAGATCGAGAATAAGAACGGCACCATCGTCTTCACGGAAGATGGAGTAGATACGCCGCTGGAGCCGCATACACCGGTATCGATGAACATGTGGGGATTCACGCCGGAGTATTTCGAGTACAGTGAAGCTGCGTTCAAAGCCTTCCTTGCTGAGAAAGGACAGGAACTGAAGTCGGAGTTCTATATCCCGACGCTGGTGAACCAATTGATTACCGAAGGTAAAGCAACCTGCAAAGTGCTTGATACGCCCTCTAAATGGTTCGGAGTTACCTATTCGGAGGATCGTCCGCAAGTGGTGATGAAGATCAACCAACTGATCAAAGAAGGTGTTTATCCTGCTAAGTTGTTTTAAATGCTAATTTAAGATTTATGGCAAGAATTTTAGTGACCGGAGGAACCGGATATATAGGCTCACATACGACTGTTGAATTGATGCAGCAGGGCTTCGATGTGACGATCGTAGATAATCTCAGTAACTCGTCCGTAGATGTGCTCGATGGTATAACTGCTATCGTAGGGCGTAAACCGGAGTTTGCCAATATTGACTGTACGAACTTCGTCGATCTGGATGCGGTATTCAAGCAATATCCGGATATCGTCGGAGTCATCCATTTTGCGGCCAGCAAGGCAGTAGGGGAGTCGGTAGAGAAACCGTTGTTGTACTATCGTAATAACTTAGGTAGTCTCATCACCTTATTGGAAGTGATGCGGATGCACCAGGTGCCGAACCTCGTCTTCTCCTCTTCGTGTACTGTCTATGGTCAACCTGACGCAGCGCACCTGCCTGTGGACGAGACCGCACCTATTCAGCCGGCTTTGTCGCCGTACGGTAATACCAAACAGATTAATGAAGAGATCATCCGCGATGAGGCGCATACTGATAAAGAGCTGAATGCCACCATCTTACGTTACTTCAACCCGATTGGTGCGCACCCGTCTGCATTAATCGGTGAGTTACCGAATGGGGTACCGCAGAACTTGCTGCCGTATATCACCCAGACCGCTGCCGGATTGCGTCCGGAACTCAAAGTGTTCGGTAATGACTATAACACGCCGGATGGCTCTTGTATCCGCGATTATATCTATGTGGTGGATCTGGCCAAAGCGCATGTGAAAGCGATTGATCGCATGCTGCATGTGCAGGATCGCGAGCAAGTGGAAGTCTTCAACCTCGGTACAGGAACGGGCTTGAGTGTGCTTACGCTCATCAATGAGTTCGAAGCGGCTACAGGTAAGAAAATACCATATACCATCGTCGGTCGTCGCGAAGGAGATATCGAGCAAGTGTGGGCAGCACCTAAGAAAGCGAACGAAGTGCTGGGTTGGAAAGCAGAGACGCCGATCCGTGAAGTACTCGCTTCCGCTTGGAAATGGGAGAAGAATATCCGCAAGATCCAATAACCAATCACCAATAACCAATCACCATTTTATGCTCTATCCATTTAAATTTACACCGCGTTTGTTCCATAAGATATGGGGCGGACATACCATCGAGAAATGGTATGACCATGTGCCAACTGATTATGAGAACGTAGGTGAGTCTTGGGTGATATCCGATGTGGAGAAATACCCGACGGAAGTGGCAAATGGTTCACATGCCGGCGATACACTGCAAGACCTGCTGGAGGTCTATATGGACGAACTGGTGGGTGAGAAAGTGTTTGAGACCTTCGGAAATCATTTCCCGGTGCTTCTTAAGTTTATTGATGCCGCAGATGATCTCTCTATTCAGGTCCATCCGGATGATGAATATGCTTTGGAGAACGAAGATTCGCTGGGAAAGACAGAGATGTGGTATGTGATGCCGGCGAAAGGATCCTCGGCGATTTATCTGGATTGGAAACAGCAGATGAATGTGTCGCTTATCCATGCAGCGATCGGAGACGGTACCTTAGCGGACTATCTGCGTGAATATAAGGTGCATGAAGGAGACGTGGCGTATATCCCGGCGGGAACGGTACACGCCATGCGACGCGATACCATCGTAGCGGAGATCCAAGAGAACTCCGATATCACCTATCGTCTGTATGACTATAACCGTGTCGGTAATGACGGAAAGAAACGTCCGCTCAAACTGGATAAAGCCCTGAAGGTGATGAATTTCTCACCCAAAGAGGACGTGACTTGCGTGTCCACCACTCCGCGTATTGACGGAGCTATCAACCTCAAGCAGACACCGTTCTTTACCGTCAACCTCTTGTCACCTACCAAACCTGTACAACGCGACTATGCTCCGCTGGATTCGTTTGTGGCATATATGTGTGTAGAGGGCTCAGCCAACATCACGGCGCTTGACTGTGATACGGAAGATAAGACCGTGGACATTAAGGTAGGTGAAGCCGTACTGATCCCTGCTACGCTCAATGATATCCTCATCGAGCCGCAAGGACATTGCAAACTCCTCGAGGTTTATCTGGATCTCTAGATTATCTAGATTGACTAGATTATCAAGAAACAAAAAAGAGGCACGCGCCTCTTTTTTTTATTGGAAGAAACTGAAATGTACGCTGCCGTACGTACGCGTCTCTACATGTCTAGGATGCGCAGTAAAATCCGTATCTTTCCCGTGCTCTATCACCAGCCACCCGTCTTCTTTGAGAATCTGTGCTCCTAATATCACATCCGGCAGAGTAGGGAGTTGCTCTAAAGCATAAGGCGGATCGGCAAAAATCAGATCGTATTTGGTACGGCATGCACTCAGGAACTTAAACACATCGCCTCGGATCACACTTAAGTTCCGAATACCTAACTGCCGGCAACAGGTGATGATCCAATTCTGCTGCACATGCGCAATCTCCACAGCCGTCACTTCCCGTGCGCCTCTACTGATACATTCGATACCGATACCTCCTGTACCGGCAAACAAATCCAGCACATCAATCCCCTCAAAATCCATGCGGTTATTGAGCAGATTGAATAGACTCTCTTTCGCGAAATCCGTAGTGGGTCTCGCGGTGATATTTTTAGGGGGCGACAATCGCCGCCCCCCGTATATGCCGCTTATTATGCGCATTGCTTATTCCCAGTTACCCTGTCCGTTGTTTTGGAACTCCTTGTCACCGATCTTCAATCCGGCTACTACGTCTGCGGGTTTCAGGTTGCGCTCTCCGGTCGGATCTCTACGTTTTACCTCATTGCGAGACTCGGTATCAATCAGGTTAACCAACAACTGCTTGTCCAGATCCCAGAGATAAACCTCATACGGAGCGGTGATCTCGTACAAAGGCACATCACCTTGCTGCGAGTAGAAGGTACCAATCTCGAAGATGAACTGAACGGTATCACCCTTGCTATACGGGATGTACTTGATCTGCTCGATATTCTCTGCCGTATAACGACCGTGATACAAGGTATCCAGCATGTTCGTCTCAATCGTATCACGACGGAAACGAAGACCGTCCAAACCGTATTTCAGGATCTCAGCATCTTTCCAGATCTCGCTGTACAGCACAGAGTCATTGCTGAAATCTTTGTCTTTCAACTTCTTGTTACTACGTACACGCTTCTCTGCGTCTGCAAAGATACCCAGCACTTTCTTCTCTGCTTGCTCACCGGTAAGCTTGAGCAACTCCAACTGCTTGTCACCAAGACTACCTTCCTTGGTAACCGACTTCTTCGGGGTCGTCAAAAGGAAATGAATCAGCGAATCCGGCTGATCTGTATACGTGTGATATACATGGTAATACTCCGTTTGCGCTGCACGCAGATCAATCAAACGAGCCTTCACTGCTGCCTCGCGCTCAGCTTTCTTCTCATCGAAGTTGATCGGAGTCATAACACTCAAAACGTCCATCACCACCAGAGCTCCGACGGCGATCAAAAGGACACAAATAACACTAATTCTTGTTGCTTTCATTATAGGTTAAATTATATATTTGCACAAAATCGCTGCAAAGTTACAACAAAAAATTGAAATACACAAGTCTTTTGAGCAAAAAATACAAAATTTATTTGTATAAATAAAAATTTTTTACTAAATTTGCACCGTTTTTAGGAATGAACAATATGGAAGACAGTAATAAAGTCCTATTTTCAATATTAAACGAACGGCTGGAACTCTTGCGCCAATTGGATGCAGAGGGAGACTCCGAGCGGCGGAGGCATATTGCGAAAGAAACGCAGATTTTACATGCCCCCATGGCGCATCGTTTGGGTCTGTATCAGATCAAGACGGAGATGGAGGACTTGGCGCTTAAGTTTCTCGAATACGATACCTATAAATATATCGCGCATGCGCTCAACGCGAAGAAGGCGGAGCGAGAAGCCTATATCGCTTCCTTCATCGCGCCGCTGGAGAAGAAGTTGACGGAGGAGGGCTTTAAGTTCTCGATCAAAGGCCGTCCGAAATCCATTCACTCCATCTATCATAAGATGCAGGCGCAGCATTGCGATGTAGATAAGATATATGACCTGTTCGCTATCCGTATCATTCTCGATTCTCCTTTGGAGAAAGAGAAATCCGATTGCTGGCAAGTCTATTCCCTCATCACCGATATCTTCCCGCCGAACCCCAAGCGTCTGAGAGACTGGCTTTCGGTGCCGAAAGAGAACGGCTATGAGTCGCTCCACACCACCGTCCTCGGTCCCGAGAAAAGATGGGTAGAAGTGCAGATTCGTACCAAGCGCATGGATGAGATTGCAGAGCAAGGTGTAGCGGCGCACTGGTCATACAAAGGGGTCAAAGGCTCTATCGTACAGCGCTCCGGAGACGTCTATGTCTTCACGCCTACAGGTGATTTGCGGCGATTACCGGAAGGCGCAACAGTACTGGATTTTGCTTACTCTATTCACAGCGAAGTCGGTGCGCACTGTGTTGGTGGTACTATTCGTAATCAGAATGTGTCCATTCGTCAAAAACTGGAGAACGGTGATCAGGTGTCAGTATTGACTTCGCCTAACCAGCATCCGAACCCGGATTGGTTGACTTTTGTCGCATCCACCAAAGCCAAGAATAAGATTCGTCAGGCGCTCAAAGAGATTGAGTACAAACAGGCCGCAGAGGGAAAAGAGATCATCGACCGGAAGTTCAAGAACTGGAAGATCAATTATACCGAAGGCGACATCACCAAGATGGCTACGCGGCTCGGATACAAAGCGGTGTCCGATATGTATCAGTCTGTCGCAAACGGGAAAGAAGATGTGCAACGCCTGCGCGACGTACTGCTGGAGCCGGAGGAACAACCTACCATCCCACGCGAACATACAGAGTATGTGGATAAGTCCGAACTCAAAGGCCTGGCTATCGAGGTGGATATGAATGTGAAGAATGTGGATTATAACCTGTCTAAGTGTTGTAACCCGCAGCCGGGTGACCCGATCTTCGCCTTCGTCTCAGTGACCAAAGGTATCCGCATTCATCGTATTGATTGTCCGAATGCAGATAATATCCGGGAACGCTATCCGTATCGTATGATTCCTGCCCGGTGGGCTAAGAAAGAATGAGTGATTACCCAAGCATAGTATTAGAGCAGGCGGTGAACCAGATGGCATCGTTGCCTGGAGTAGGGCGCAGAACCGCCTTACGCCTGGTGCTGCACCTGCTGCGTCAACCCGAAGCAGAGGTGGAGGCGTTCTCGAATGCGTTCTCTCGATTAAAAAAAGAAGTAGTCTATTGCCGGGAGTGTCATAACATTTCCGATACGGAGCTGTGCCCGATATGCGCGTCCACCCATCGCGATCATAGTACGATATGTGTGGTAGAAAACGTGCAGGATGTTATGTCCATCGAGAATACCGGCCAGTATAACGGCGTCTATCACGTGCTGGGAGGCGTCATCTCACCCATGGAAGGTATCGGACCCAAGGATATAGAAATCGATTCTCTCATCGAGCGTATCTCCAAAGGAGATATATCCGAACTCATTCTCGCTTTACCGACCACCATGGAGGGCGATACTACCAATTTCTATATCTATCGGAGAATAGAAAATCAAAAATCACAAATTAAAAATCAAAAATGCGATTTGAGAATCACGCAAATCGCCCGTGGAGTCGCTGTCGGCAATCAGATTGAATATACGGACGAGATCACGCTCGGGCGCTCGATCGTCAATAGAATTGAATTTAAAGGATAAACAATATATGGAAGAACAGAAAATCGTAAAACAACTCAATTGGTATTACTATGGGATCATGATCCTTTCGCTCATCGTGCTTACCGCCATGTACCTATTGCGGGATAAAGGCATCATCGAACCGATTGACTATCAGAGCGAAACAGGCCAGCTCATTCAGTATATCGTCATCTTCGATATGTTAATCACTATTCCGCTGGGTTTATATCTCATTAAATGGCGTAAACCCGCGGACCTGGAGCAATATCGCAAACTGGCCACGATGCGCATTCTGATGGTTGGCAATTCCATGCCGCTTGGCATTGCTGCGCATTACCTGATGGGTACTACCCAATATACCTCTATGTTATGGATCGCAGCCATCGCCGCTATCGCGTGGTATTTCACCAAGCCTACCGTAGGTAAGGTAAACAAAGAGATGACTCCGGAAGATCCGAATATGCCCACTTACTAAATAACCAACCACCCCATGATCATCGCTGTTGATTTTGACGGAACGATCGTCACTCATGAATATCCGAGAATAGGCAAACCGATCCCATTCGCTATTCAGACCCTGAAGAAGTTGCAAGATGATGACCATCATCAAATCATCTTGTGGACCGTGCGGGAAGGGGATCTACTGCAAGAAGCCGTGGATTATTGTAAGTCCAGAGGCCTGGAGTTCTATGCCGTGAACTCCAATTATCCGGAGGAGATGCCGGAGCATGGCGCAGCCCGCAAACTGGTGGCGGACCTGTGGATTGACGACCGTAACCTCGGTGGTCTGCCGGAATGGGGAATCATATATAATATGATTCATACCGGTCATCCATGGGAACCTGCCCCGCAAGGCAACATGGAAGATCTCAGCGTGAAGAAGAAACGCGGCTTCTTTGCCCGTCTCTTTGACTAAAAGCATACATCATACATTTATACATCATACATGGTGAATATTTTACTACGTAAAATAGAACCCTCCGACCTCCCGTTCTTGTATCAATGGGAGAACGATGCATCCGCTTGGGCAGACGGAGCCAATCACAATCCGCTCTCGCAGCAAGACTTGCGCGATTATATCGCCTCCACTACTGGTGATATCTATAAAGACGGTCAATTGCGGTTAATTGTAGAAATCAGAAATCAAAAATCAAAAATCGAAAATACAACCATAGGTTGTATCGATCTCTTCGACTTCGATCCGCGTAACAGGCGAGCAGCTATCGGGATGTATATCGCCCCGGAACATCGAGGGAAAGGAGTAGGGAGAGAGGCCCTGAAACAATTAGAAGAATACGCCTTTCAGCACCTCAATCTCCGTGTCTTATATGCCGTGATAGCGACAAAAAACGAGCCTTGCTCCGCGCTTTACCGCACTGCCGGCTATCAACCATCCTCCGTCTTACCGCAATGGACACTTGAGTCCGACGCTGTCCTATGGATAAAAAATCAATAAAAATGGCATACACTCTTGTGTATGTCATTATTTTTTTGTAATTTTGCAGCGATTTTGTGTGAACCTGAAAAATAATAATATATAAATCTAAAAACATTTCTTATGAAACCTACACACATTGAGCATTTAGGTATTGCCGTAACCTCCATTGAAGAGGCTGCGCCGTTCTTTGAGTTCCTCTCGGGTAGCAAGTGCTACAGCATCGAGGAAGTTGCAGATCAGAAAGTACGCACTGCGTTCTTTAAAGTTGGTGAAGTGAAGATCGAGCTTCTTGAGCCGACGAGCCCGGAGTCCACGATTGCTAAGTTCATCGAGAAGAACGGCGGTCGCGGTGGTGTTCACCACGTTGCCTTCAACGTAGAGAACGTAGCGGACGCGCTCGCAGAGTGCGAAGCAGCAGGTATCCAACTCATCGACAAAGCGCCGCGCAAAGGTGCTGAGAACCTGATGATTGCTTTCTTGCATCCGAAATCCACGAAGGGTGTATTAACCGAATTGTGTCAACAGCCGAAATAAGCATATTATGGATCAAGCTAAATTGGATAAATTGGTTGCTAACCGTGAAGCGGCTATTGCCGGAGGCGGTGAAGCAGCTGTCGAGAAACATCACGCGAAAGGCAGTTATACCTGCCGTGAGCGTATTAACATGTTGCTCGACGAAGGTTCGTTCGAGGAAGTGAACATGTTCCTTACCCACCGTTGCCACGACTTCGGTATGGAGAAGAAAGTGTTCCTGGGTGATGGTGTAGCAGTAGGATCGGGTACGATTGACGGTCGTCTGGTATTCGTCTTTGCGCAAGATGCTACTGTTATCGGCGGTTCGCTGTCCGAGACGATGGCCCTTAAGATCTGCAATGTAATGGATCAGGCTATGAAACTCGGTGCTCCTATCATCGGTCTCAACGACTCGGGTGGAGCACGTATTCAGGAAGGTGCATGTGCACTCGCCGGATACGCTGAGATCTTCGAGCGTAACATCCTTGCTTCGGGTGTCGTTCCGCAGATTTCCGTCATCTTTGGTCCGTGTGCGGGTGGAGCAGTATACAGCCCTGCTTTGACCGACTTCATCATGATGACCGAGCAGAACAGTTATATGTTCATCACCGGTCCGAAGGTAGTGAAGTCCGTAACGGGCGAGGATGTAACCGTAGAGCAACTCGGTGGCGCTAAGATTCATGCGACCAAGTCGGGTGTAACCCATTTTGTAGCGGCTACCGAAGAAGAGGCGATTGCTGAAGTACGTCGTCTCGTATCCTTCATCCCGCAGAATAACATGGAGGAGGCTCCGCTCGTAGAGTGCACAGACGACATCACCCGCGTGGATGACCACCTGAACGAGATCGTTCCGGATGATCCGAATAAACCGTACGACATGCATGAGATCATCAATACCATCGTGGATAATGGTGACTTCATGGAGGTGCATAAAGACTATGCGAAGAACGTCATCTGCGGTTTCGCTCGTTTCAACGGTCGTTCCACCGGTATCATCGCTAACCAACCTTCTTGGCTGGCAGGTGTGCTGGATTGTGATGCTTCTCGTAAGGCCGCTCGTTTCGTTCGTTTCTGCGATGCGTTCAACATCCAGATTCTGACCCTCGTCGATGTTCCGGGCTTCCTTTGTGGTACCGGACAAGAGTACGCAGGTATTATCGACCACGGAGCGAAACTGATGTTTGCATACGGCGAAGCAACCGTACCAAAGGTAACTATTACCGTTCGCAAGTCTTACGGCGGTTCGCATATCGTGATGAGTTGTAAGCAATTGCGCGGCGACATGTGCTATGCTTGGCCGAACGCAGAGATCGCTGTGATGGGTGCGAGCGGTGCCGTAGGTGTACTGCAGGCAAAGGCTATTAAGGCGATCGAGGATCCGGAAGAGAAGAAGAAATTCATCGCAGAGAAAGAGGCGGAGTACAAAGATTTGTTCGCAAGTCCGTACCAGGCAGCTAACCGCGGCTATATCGACGATGTGATTGAGCCGCGCTACACTCGTAGCCGTATTATCCGTGCCTTCGAGATGCTGCAGACCAAGCGTCTGACCAACCCGCTTAAGAAACACTCTAATATCCCATTGTAAAATGAGTCTCTTAGCCATCACTTCAGACACATGGGTTGTTACCGGCTTAGGCTTCGGTATCGTCTTGGCATTGCTTTTCTGTTTGGTGTATATCCTCAAACTTTTCGGATTCATCATGCAGAAAGCAACAGCGCCTAAGGCACCGAAAGCCACACCGGCACCGAAAGAGGAAAAGCCTCAGAGCGCTCCGTTCAAAGCGAGTGCTCCGAGCGCTCCTTCGGAGCCGGAGAAAGCCGCAATAGCCATGGCTCTGGCGCAAGCAGGGGATGAAGACATCGCTGCTATTGCGTATGCGCTATACCTGGCGCAAGACACAAAACATGATATTCCTACGTCTATGATCTCGTTGCATAAACACGAAACAGCTTGGAACGAGAAGAGTGTGGGGATGAATAATGTGGGTTTTTAATTGACATTAATCGTACATTTATATGAAAGAGTTTACCTTTAAAATCAATGGCGCAGAGTACAAGTGCGCAGTAGAAGAAATTGAAGCCGGTAAGACGAATGTAACCGTTAACGGCAAAGTATATACCGTAGAGACAGCCGCTGCTGCTCCGAAAGCAGCTCCTGCCGCTAAACCGGCACCTGCTCCGGCACCGAAGCCCGCTGCAGCAGCTCCGGCTGCACCGAAAGCAGAAGCAAAACCCGCCGCTGTACCGGCTGCAGGTGGCGTTCAGGTAAAGAGCCCGCTGCCCGGATCGGTGATCAAAGTGCTGGTATCGGAAGGTCAGGCTGTTAAGAAAGGTGACACGCTGCTTACGCTCGAGTCCATGAAGATGGAGAACGCTATCATGGCAGAAGCAGACGGTACCGTAAAGCAGATCGCTGTTACGCCGGGTCAGAACGTCATGCAGGATGATCTGCTTATCGTTCTTGGATAATCCACAAAAAGCAGACAACAATGAATATTGGAGATTTTTTCCAAAACATGGGATTCATGCAGATAAGCTGGGAGCAAGCAGTCATGCTGCTGGTCAGCTTCTTCCTGCTGTATCTTGCTATTCATAAGAAATACGAGCCGCTATTGCTGCTGCCGATCGCTTTTGGTATGTTGCTGACCAACCTTCCGGGTGCCGACATGTTCCATGGCGACCTGTGGGCAAGCTTCGTGCAGCCGTTCCTGGAAGATGGTGAGACACCCAATCCGGGCTACCATAATTACGGAGCGATCCTCAAAGAGGGTGGTCTGCTTGACGTGCTCTATATAGGCGTCAAAGCGGGTGTGTACCCCTGCCTCATCTTCATCGGTGTAGGCGCGATGACCGACTTCGGTCCGCTGATCGCCAATCCGAAATCCTTGCTTCTCGGTGCAGCGGCGCAGATAGGTATCTTTGTTACCTTCCTGTGCGCGAACGCCATGGGTTTCAGCCCTGCAGAAGCCGGTTCTATCGGTATCATCGGCGGTGCAGACGGTCCTACCTCTATCTTCCTGACGTCCAAACTGGCGCCGGCTTTGTTAGGCCCGATCGCAATTGCGGCATACAGTTATATGGCGCTTGTGCCGGTCATTCAACCGCCTATCATGCGCGCGCTGACGACGAAGAAAGAACGGGCGATCAAGATGGGTCAACTCCGTCCGGTATCGAAGACCGAGAAGATCGTCTTCCCGGTCATCATCACCGCTATCGTAGCCCTCATCCTTCCGGATGCTGCGCCGCTGATCGGCTGCTTGATGCTCGGTAACCTGATGAAAGAGTGTGGCGTAGTGGACCGTTTAAGCAAGACGGCCCAGAACGAACTGATGAACATCGTGGTCATCTTCCTCGGTCTCTCTGTCGGTGCTACGGCTACCGGTGCCAGCTTCCTGAACTGGCAAACGATCATGATTCTCTCCATGGGTATCGTGGCCTTTGGTCTGGGTTCGGCAGGCGGTGTACTGTTGGCTAAGTTCATGAACCTCTTCCTCAAAGAGAAGATCAACCCGCTGATTGGCTCAGCAGGCGTATCGGCGGTACCGATGGCGGCACGTGTCAGCCAGACGGTAGGACAAGAAGAGAACCCGTCTAACTTCCTGCTCATGCATGCCATGGGCCCGAATGTAGCCGGTGTGATCGGATCTGCTGTCGCTGCAGGCGTACTGCTGACAATGCTTGGATAATATATGTCTAATAGACAAATAGGCACATTAGTACTGGTAATAGCCATGATTATCGTGGCTATTTCCGTACTGTTTACCAATAATCTGGCGCGGCAACTTCAGGAGGAAGAAGAGAAGAACATGGCTATCTGGGCAGAAGCGGAACAACAGATTGCTTCTGCCGGAGAAAACGAGGATATCAGTTTCAGTCTCTCCATCATCGAGCAGAACACCACTATTCCTGTCTGTATCCTCGATACAGCCGGACGCGTGACCGATTATCGTAATATTTCGGCTGACAAAGCCGGTAAACTGCAGCACGGGCCTATCGAACTGAAGATAGACGAGGCGAACACCTTATATATATACTGGGATGACAGTAGCCTGCTGACCAAGTTACGCTATGTGCCTTATGCCCAGTTTGCGCTGATCTTCATCTTCATGGCGATCGCCGTCATCACCATGCTAACCGGTCAACGGAGTGAACAGAACCGCTTGTGGGTGGGCTTGTCCAAAGAGACAGCGCACCAACTCGGAACGCCGATTTCATCGCTTAATGCATGGCAACAACTGCTGGCGGAGACCTATCCGAATGATGAGTTTGTGCCACAGATGAAGCGGGATATAGAACGACTGCAGATGATTGCGGACCGATTCCAGAAGATAGGATCGGAACCCACCTTACAGGCCGAAGATCTTATTCCGGTCATTCAGAATGCCGTCACCTATATGCGTGCGCGTATATCCGGACGTATCACGATAGAAGATAACTGTCTGAAGGGAGTAGGGCGCACCGTGATGCTGAATGCGCCGTTGCTGCAGTGGGTGATAGAGAACCTGCTGAAGAACGCTGTGGATGCAATCTCCGGAGAAGGACTGATCACCCTGCAACTGCATGAGAACGAGCACGAGGTGATCCTTGATATCACCGACAGCGGCAAGGGTATGGATAAGAAAACCCAGCGTCGTATTTTCGAGCCGGGTTTCACATCTAAAGATCGAGGGTGGGGCTTAGGCCTTCCACTCGCTAAACGTATCGTCGAGCAGTATCATGGAGGCAAACTCCTGCTTAAGCATACGCAGCTTGGTGTCGGTACTACCTTCCGCATCGTGCTTAAAAAGCCCGAACACCGTTGAACCGCTGCCACTCATCGAAGCATAATAAGCGCCTGCGTCCAGTAGGCGCTTTTTTATATCCGCAATAATAGGGTGCTTCGGGAACACCGTCGCCTCGAAGTCGTTAACTAGCCGATCTAGTTGATCTAGTTTATCTAGTCTTCCTATTCCTTCTCCACTGAGCTTTATTCCGTTATATGCTTCGCGAGTAGAAACTCCTTCTTCCGGCTTGATAAGCACGATACGCGTACCTTTCAGATCTAAGTCAATAGGAGTGAGGATATCGCCGATTCCTTCGGCAAAACAAGGGGTGTTATAGATGAAGAACGGACAGTCGGCACCTAAGGATGCTACTTCTTGCGCCAGTTGGGCTTTGGTGAGTCCTAATCCGAATAGTTCGTTGAGCGCGATGGCCATGTGTGCCGCATCGCTGCTACCGCCGCCAAGACCCGCACCAAAAGGTATGTTCTTCTTGAATCGGATAGAAACAGGCCCTATCTGCGGGTATTTGGCCGCCATCTGGCGGTAGCATTTGATAATCAGGTTCTCCTCCGGATCGCAATCCACAGCTATACCTTCCTGACGGAAGTCTATAGACTGTGCTCTTTCCACTTCCAATTCATCGTACAGCCCGTAAATAGGCACAAAGATGGTCTCCAGGTCATGGTAACCATCTTCACGCTTGCGTACTACGCGCAAACCTAAGTTGATCTTGCAATTCGGATAGAGTAGCATAAAATTGAATAGGTTTAGGGTTTAATGGCGAAAGTCGCTGAAATTTGTCTTTATCTAAATTCGAGTGCAAAGGTAATATATTTTTGTGAAATATGCAAGGAAAAAATACAAATTTTGTGTGCAATAAGTGTGAATGCAATAATATACAGTTTTATACACAAATATATTATTCACAAACCACACAATTAATGCAGAATAGTCCGATTTCATCGGCAACACAGATCCATAGAGTAGAGTAGTACTCAGAAGTCAAATGTAATATTTTCCCAAGTAGTAAATAGCAACATCATTTATACAAATATATAGATATGCAAAATCATAACTAATTGTATTTCAATAATTACTGATTTTACTTGAAGTGGATTTGTATAAGCATATTAAACATCGTACTATTTCTATAAACAATCATCCGATTTATGGCGATTAAATACGCTAAATGCTTTAAAATCTGCATGTTATGAGATTTACTTGATATGAATTAAGATGCTGTATTATGCGTCCATCCCTACTGAGGTACAGAGAGGGAATAGATGCCATGTAAAAATGTTCCACGGTTTGCGTGTTTTCAATTGTGAATTGTTGATGAAATCGCATATATTCACAAATAACAAAATTATTTTGTAAAAAGTTTTGCATATATTTGTGTATTTCACATTTTTTTCGTACCTTTGCACTCGCTTACGTTAAGGCTCGTGTGAGTCGCTACCTCGTAGCTCCTTAAACACTCCGCCTTACGCTACGCTCTCCCCATAGCAAACAGCCTTAGGCTTAGTTTACTCCGGGGACCCCATTTAAATAATAAATTATTATTTTATGAATGAACGTGAACGAATAGAGAAGGTGAAAGACACCTTAGGATTAACGGCGCGGCAGTTTGCGGCTGAGATCCACGTACAGCCGGGAACTATCAGTAATATGATGGCGGGACGCAATAATCCGAGCCTGGAAGTGATGAAGCGTATTATGGAGCGCTATCCTACTTTGAATCCGGAGTGGTTAATTGCCGGTAAAGGAGATATGTGGCGTACAGTGCCGGGAGAACAAGCGGGTTTATTTGACCAGTTACCGCCGGATCCGAAGGATAAGAAGACCCGTACGGCACAAAAAGAAGAGCCGCAAGTGGTTGCAGCTCCTTCTAAACAGATCAAGAATATCGTCGTGTACTTTACCGACGGTACCTATGAGGAATTTACACTAGCGCAATAGCGAGAACTTCGCTGATGTCGTGCACGAAGTGCAGTTTCAGCCCTTTGAGGTAGATCTCGTTGATCTCCGCTACATCTTTGCGGTTATCCTCACAGAGGATAATATCCGTGATACCTGCTCGTTTAGCCGCGAGCAGTTTTTCTTTTACTCCGCCGATAGGCAGCACTTTGCCTCGCAGCGTCATCTCGCCGGTCATAGCGATACGCGGTTTGACGAGACGTTTGGTGAACGCACTCACCAAGGCCGTCGTCATCGTGATACCGGCACTCGGTCCATCCTTAGGAATAGCACCTTCCGGCACATGGATATGTACCGCTGTTTTCTCGAATACATCAGGCTTAATGCCTAATTCCTTGGCATGCGCTTTGACATATCCGAGGGATAAGGTAGCCGATTCTTTCATCACATCGCCGAGATTACCGGTGAGCGTCAGCGTCGGGGCTTTGGCTGCAGAGAGACTGGTCTCGATGAAGAGGATCTCACCGCCTACTTGTGTCCAAGCGAGACCGGTGACGACGCCTACGTATTTGTTCGTCTCCCAGCTATCGCGGCTGTAACGCGCCTGTCCGAGGTACGTACGCAGGTCATCCAGCGTGACGGAGACGTTATATTCCTCACCCAGCGCCAGTTTGGTATCTATCTTACGGCAAATCGTCGCTATCTGACGCTCGAGGCTACGGACACCCGATTCACGGGTATAATCATCGATGATATGGGCAAG
Source organism: Paludibacteraceae bacterium (assembly GCA_017541805.1). GTDB lineage: Bacteria > Bacteroidota > Bacteroidia > Bacteroidales > Paludibacteraceae > Colicola. The sequence continues at coordinate 7,822 of JAFXYK010000046.1, read as the reverse complement.
AATGTCCTTTTTGAACTTCAACTGCGAGGCTTTCAGACCGTGGTTAGCCAGTTCCTTCGGGATCAGATGGCGCTTGGCGATCTCCTCTTTCTCTTCCTGCAGGTATCCGGTCATCTCAATCAGTTCCATACGGTCGAGTAGGGGACGAGGCACGGTCTCTAAGGTGTTGGCGGTAGCGATGAACAGCACGCGGCTCAGGTCATAATCCACATCCAGGTAGTTGTCATGGAAGGAGTTGTTCTGCTCCGGATCGAGTACCTCCAGCAGCGCCGCCGTCGGATCACCTTTGTAATCCGCACCGATCTTATCGATTTCATCGAGCACAAACACGGGGTTGGATGTACCGCATTTCTTGATACCATCTACGATACGTCCGGGCAGGGCACCGATATACGTACGGCGGTGTCCGCGGATCTCCGCTTCGTCATGCAGACCACCCAAAGAGATACGTGCATACTTACGTCCGAGGGCTTCCGCCACACTCTTTCCGAGGCTCGTTTTGCCGACTCCCGGAGGACCGTACAAGCATAAAATCGGCGATTTCACCGGACTTTTTTCTTTGTCTTTTTTCGAGCGAAGGGATAATTGGCGTTGTACCGCAAGGTGTTCGACTATTCTTTGCTTCACTTTGTCCAATCCGAAGTGGTCGCGGTTCAACACCTCTTGCGCATGCGTCATGTCGTAATTATCGTCCGAATAGACGCCCCAAGGAAGGTCGAGCATGAACTCCAGATAATCGAGTTGGGTAGAGTAATCAGGTGCATGCACATGCATGTGTTCCAGGCGCTCCAGTTCCTTGTTGAAGCGTTCTGCCACGGCCGCTGACCATTTCATCTGTTGGGCGCGATCACGCAGTTCATTCACTTTTTGTGCCGATGAATCCGTGTCACCGAGGTCTTTCTTGATGGTCTCGAGTTCTTGCTGCAGGAAATACTCACGTTGCTGCTTATCCATCTTCTCGACGGTACGGCGGCGTATATCTTCTTTGATATCGAGTGCTTCCTTGTCTTTCTGCAGGATAGTGAGCATAGCTGTAGCGCGCTCCATGAGCGAGTGGATGCCCAGCAGTTCCTGCTTGGTCTCCGTCGGCATATGATAGATGGCGCAGACGTAGTTCAAGAAGGATGGGGAAGAGGTCAGGTTCTTCAGGCTGGATTGCAGTCCGGAGGGTGCACCTTCCTGTTTGGAGAGGATATCGAGGACGGTCTCCTTAACCGAATCAACGGTAGCTTTGAACTGTTTATCGTTCTTAAGCGGCATTTCTTCGTCCATCGGAATGGCATGTGCAACCAGCGAACCGTCGATACACTCTTGAAAATCCACGGCTTTGACGCGATGCAGACCTTCGAAGATCGTCATCATTGTATCTTTGCCCATTTCCGGCACAGGGATGATCTGGATCACATGCGCCATCGTGCCGAGCGTGTACAGATCCGCTTCTTTGGGATCGGTGGCTTTGTTGTCCTTCTGCGTCAGCAGGATGATGGGTTCATCGTTTTTCTCAACGGCTTTGATCAGTTTGAGACTGCTTTTCTTGGAAACAGCAATAGGCATCATCACTCCCGGAAAGACCACATTGTTCTTAATAGGGAGTACTTTGTACGATTTGTTTTCTATCTGATATTTATCTTCCATAATGCGTATATAGTGCAGTTTAGGAATATGCTATTTTACATAATCGCGATTAGGTTTAAAAGGCGCACGTTTCATACTATAAAATAAGTACAATAATTATACCATAATAATGAAAAGAAATAAATCTGCCATAATGTCAGTAAATTATGTAAACGTAGTTTGCGTAGTTTATGTAGATTACGTGATTTTCGTAAACGATGTTATTATAGTTGTTTTTGAAGTCTCTCACTAATGATCGCTTGAATGAAGTTATCGAGTTTAGCATATTGTTTTTGTCGGAGAACCGATGAGCCTGGTCTTAGTTTCTTTTCGAACGGTGCTTCTGGATCCGGATGTTTGAATTGCGCGTAGAAACGATTTCTGAAGTTTTCCAGTTCTGCGCGCAGTTCAAGCGTTTTTTGGCGCTCTTCGGGTGTCATGGCTGCGAGTTCCTCGTCAGTAAGTTTGCCGGAATTGATAATCTCGGAAGTCTGGCGTTTGGAATCGCTAAACAGCTGAATATTAGCGAGTTCAGCTCCTTTAGGCGGGTTCTTATCGTAATCACGCGGATGAACGATTTTGTACGATTCCTGAACACCTTCTCTGAGGACGGCTCCATTCGGTGCGCGATATTTCTTTTTTCTCATGACAATACCGCTACCTTTTTCGAATTCACCGTTCATTTCTTTAACCGGTGCATAAAATTTAATTTGAGTCATATATTGGCACGATTTTTGTAGTGTATATTATAGTATTTCTATAAGTCTGCCATTTTGGCAGTTTCTTGGGGCGTTCTTAGCCCGGCGTCGTATAAACATTCCCCTAATCACGCAGTAATTACCCGGTAATCGCCCCGTAATCACCCCCTTAAGCCATTATTTTGGACTGTAAAAACCTCGGTTTTGCACCGAGGGGATTGTTGGGGGGTGTGCTCTACCCTGTTTTGAGGTTTATTCCCCAAGATTACAACTCAGAAAACTGGTCCTTGCCTACACCGCAAATTGGGCATGTCCAATCTTCCGGGAGTTCATTAAACGCTTTTCCTGTTTCGCTGGGGTCATATTCGTACCCGCAGACATCACAAATGTACTTTGCCATAGTTATAAAATTTTATGTGAATAAGTTATTATTTATTTGTGGAGTATAGAGGACTCGTAAGGGAGGGTGAGTTGAGCTAATACCCCTACTCTTTTATTATTTCCCAATGACCACCTTTGTCAGGACCGACGTGACGGATAATATGAGCCATCTTTTCAATATCACGTCGAATAGTCATCAGCGATACATTCAAGGTTTGAGCCATTAAAGTTGTTGTCGTAAATGGATATTGGGCGACCATTTTGACAATCTGTCGTTGTCTGTCGGTCAGTTTTTCAATAACATTTTCTGTAACATTTGTCACTTTTTCTGTAACATTTTCTGTAACATTACCGACATCCATTTTCGGTTGTTCTGCGTATTCAGCAGGTGGATTGATGACCAAATAGCGGCTTTTTAGTTCCCATTGCTCTCCTAAAAGCAAGTTTCGGAAGAATCGTTCTAAATATATAGGGGAGTAATCCACTCCTTGTACGGCATTTTTATAGTTAGCGCGCACAAGTGCATTGCGGAAATACCATGAATATGAGGCAAAAAGTTCATTATGGACCTCGTAGCCTATTGATCGTAGATATTGAATGGTAAATACTGCTGTCGTTCGTGTATTCCCTTCTCCAAAGGCATGGATTTGCCAGATACCTGAGATAAACTGTGCAATATGAGCAATGATATCGTCTTGTGAAAGGTTCTTATAGCTAAACTGCTTCTCTTGTGCGATATCGTAATCTAACGCAGAACGTAAGTCTTCGTGATTCAGATAATTAACCGTTCCGCCTCGCAAGACAAACTCTTTTTTGGTAATATCATAATTACGTATCTGTCCAGCATGTTTGAAGACTCCGTTGAAAATGCGGCGATGTAAAGAGATATAGCCGTTTGTGCTAAAGTCTAAGGTCTGAGTCGCAAGAATCTTACTGATATTACCCGCTACTTTGTCCGCTTCTTCCTTCTCTTCATCGTCCTGTTCACGGTTTGTTTTGCTTACATAATAAGCCTTGGTGAGTTTTTGGACTTCATCAATGGAAATCTCTCCCTCAATATTCCGTTTAACGTTTTCCTTGAAATATTCAGATACTTCCAAACCATCCACTTGCTGCAGACCGATAGCGGTGCGCCAAATCTGCGCACGTTCTTTTTTGTCGGGTTCTCCTTGACGGATATATTCCTCAAAATCCGGTGTGTATGTTGGTAATTCTTTCATAAGAACCTTTGCGGCTGCAAAGGTACAAAAAATATTTGATATATGCAAATATTGGATGTTTTTTTGTCCCTTATCCCGAATATTATTCCGGAGACAAAAAAGGGCGAGGCACTGCCCCACCCTAATTAGTTACTTTTCGGAATAAGCTATTCAGTATTGTTATCAAATACGCTCGTTCTCGGACTGGTAATGTCCTTCCATTTGTGCAAACAGAATCTGATCCGCATTGCATAATTCATGTTCTACTTGTAACATATTCGACATCGTTTTTCTGTGTTCCTTCACCAAAGGTATTCGGATATAATTCTTTTTCCATATAGTTTCTATTTTATTCTGTTAGTGTAGAAATAATCCACGAGATAGATACGGTTATAATCTGTCTCAAAAATTTTCGGTAATGCATATCCTCTTATCTCTGCATGTTCCTTTAGAGGGAAAAAGATGACGAGGTAATACTCCTGTATACACTGATTCTTTTCTAATGATTTATATTCTTTTAGTTTTCTCTCCTTATGTTTGATACATTCTAAAAGAACTTGTTCATTCAAGTCATCGTATACTACTACTATATCTTGTCCTATAAAAGAACGATTTACGCCTGGGTTATCCGCTATCGTAACATCCGCTAAATATAAATGATTCTTCAAAGGCCGATGAAAGAATAATAGATCATCAAGTTCATCAAAGATTTGTTCTTTTTCTTTTTGAAAATTAATATCTGTCGGTATCGACAAATCATTAAAATATATTCCTATTTCATATCGTTTCTCCGATCGTTTATCAAGTCTCTCATCAATATATTCTTCAAGAATCTTATACAACGCATCTTCTGCTTCTTCATAAAGATGACTACTATACGTAACTACTTCAATGCCAATTTTAGGATCGTCAAGCGAAGGAAGAACTAAATCAGGACGGTCACTACACATAGTTTTATCCGGCTCAAATCCCAATTCCTTGATAATCCGCGACGACTTATATAACTCGTCGATATGTTTAGTCACTTCTTTATTCATTTATAGCAAAGGCTTACATTCCTTTACACGTTATTTTTGTAATCAATAATCATTTTAATTAGTTCCATTTTATCTGGTTCTATTTCAAAAATCTTCTCTAATAAAGGTTTAATTTTCCAGTGTCTTTGCTTACGTTCGGCCCCTAACTGCCTCTTCTTTTTTGTTTCTTCATTATTTAGTTGTTCTTCTTGATCAACCCATCGCAAATTTGCTGCTTCATTATTAAGAGGATTACTATCTATATGGTCTACTTGGGGTTTATTATCTGGATTTGGAACAAAGGCTTGAGCCACTAATCGATGAACCGCATACTTATGATTTTTTCCTGATATATCAGTAATATTTACATATCGGTATCCATGCGCCACATAACCATAAATAATTTGATTTGTAGATTTAACGTATATTCTGCCTTTATCACTTACTTGATGTGTATCGCATCCTTCTATATCTTTCCAGATTTCGCCTTGGCGAGTGTTTTTTATTATCTTGGGTATCTTTCCTCCGTACATTACTTTTAAGTGTCTACGAATGGCTTTCGCATCCCGTTGATGCATAGAAGCAATTTCATTTATAGACAATCCTTCTTCATGTTCACGTTTAAAAGTCTCTAACTCACTATTACTAAACTTATGTCTTTGCTTATCTCTAATCTTCCCTTCTTCTCGTAAGTTCTTCGCTAATACATCAATTTTATCAAGACTTAAACCTAGTTGCTCTTTGATAATTAAATGCGCTAAATAACTTGAGTTATTCTCCCAAGTTTCAATAAAGAACTGTTCTTGTTCTTCTGTTAAAACTATTTGTTTGACATTAGAGTAATTCATGTTTTGGGGACATTATATTCTACTTAAAAATTCTGCTTCACTTAGAATTTCTATTTCCTTACCTTTCTCCAATAGTTTCATAGCCTTCTCTTGCTTGCCACTCATGCCATCATCACCTACTTTCTTGTAGTCTTGTTGACCAACTACAAGCACATCGGTTTTAGCCGTTACGCTATCAGTAGGGATGCCTCCAACTTCTGCAACTTTTTGCAGCAATTCTTTACGTACTCCATACTGACATGTGCCTGTAAAACAAACGGACTTACCAAAGAAATAATTGCCGGTATCTACTTTTGATGGGTCTATATTTAGACTACTGATATATTGCTTATAACTCACTCCCGGTTTTTCTATAGCCAAGTGCGCGATGAATGTATCTGGAGCAAACTTGCCACGATGGAAGTTATATTTTGCTTCAAAAGCTTCATCAAGATTGCTACCATCCATTTCTAAACATTTCAACAATAGACGAGCGCAGCCTAATGAATCACTATCAGCTCTGTGGTGTTTTTCAAAATCTATATGCAGATGATCAAGTACAACATCCAATGAATAACTATAGCACCCTTTGACTATATAACGTGCGATACGCAAAGTGCAGAAGTATTCAAAAGTAGGATACGTCATTTGGTACTTGTCAAACGCATCGCGAAGCGCATACATATCGAAGGACGTGTTATGGGCAACTACAATCTTGCCTTGCAAATAAGGCTCTACCTCTTTCCATACTTCGGGAAAGGATGGAGAGTTCGCCGTATCTTCAGGAGTGATTCCATGAATCCAAATGTTCATTGAGTCATATTCGTTGTTCTCCGGTTGCACCAGCCAACTCTTGGGAGTTTGCGGCACTCCGTTAATAACTTCTGTTATACCAATTTGACATATTGAAGAACGGATGGCAGTTGCCGTTTCAAGATCTATAGCTACAAAATATAACATATCGAATATATTTTTAATCATGCATTACCAATCCTCTTCACTGGTTTCTGTGGTTTTATAATTATGGTTAAGATATATCATATACCAATTTGCATAGGATATTGTTTTTGCCAAAAGATTTATCATTGCCTTTGCATCCACATCCCTTTCATTGTGTTTGTAGTGCTTATAGTGCATAAAGGGATCAAGTCTTTGTAATTTTAATGAAAATCTTTGGCTACCAACATGATATACAAAGTCAGGCACTCTCACTGTAAACTTAATTCTATCCTCCTTGAATTTGATATCAAAGATAATATCAGAAGAGTAATAAAAAACTAAACCAATACCGGCATTCAAATAAGCATATTTGCTCAGGTAGCCTTGAAAGAAGACAGAATTTTCTGTACTACCTTGTATGAGGTTTGCACGTGCATCATTGCCAATTTTGAAATAGTATTGGATATAATCTATTGTTACCTCTTTAAGTTTGTTTAAATCAAGAGTATCAGAAGCCCTAATAATAAATGTGTACTCAACATCTCCTTTATCATTAACACTATATTTCCCACTATCAGCAACAGCCTTTGCCCAAGCTATTTCATTCGGATAATTTTTAGAGAACGCGTTCCACTCGTTAAGAGTTTCCGTGAGTTTCTCGGATGTAAATTCAACTGCATAAGCAGAAACCCATGCACAAACAGCGAATAATAATACAAATGTCTTTTTCATATACGATATCATTTTAGTTAACAAAAATGTGAGTTCCTTATCGCGCAACCAAGGCAGCCCTGCAAGGAAACCTTTGTCAATTCTAAGAAACTCACACATGATGAGCATCTATTATGAATTGACAAGGCATACCTATAGATATGCTGCCATATATTATTTCTGTGCATTATTTCCGTAAGTTTTGCAGGGCTTTCGGTTTGCGCGAAATAATAGTCTGCTTAATATTTTATGTTGTAGCGCAACGCTTCGCGCTTATTATTTTTCGGTTATAAAACCTTTGCGGCTGCAAAATTACTACTTTTTTCTGAAATACGCAAGAAATTTTACAAATAATCGTTCCTTAGAATAAGAAAAATCTAAGATTTTTAGTTTAGAGTTTGTTGTTTAGTGCTAAGAGGCACAAAAAAAACGGACCG
>JAFXYK010000045.1 GCA_017541805.1 Paludibacteraceae bacterium | reverse complement strand
TCAGCGGCACACGCACCGGTATTGGTACAGTTACCGAAACCGAGTTCATCCATCTTAGCTACCATCGCTTTTGCGCGTTTGGCTGCTTCGATCTTACCCTGCGGTAGCAGAGCGAGTTGCGAAACTTTCGCAGAAACGAAGAGCATTGCCGATCCGTTCTTACAAGCGGCTGCACATGCGCCGCAACCGATACAAGACGCAGCGTCCATCGCTTCGTCAGCTACCGGCTTCGGAATAGGTATAGCATTTGCGTCCGGTACGCCACCGGTGTTAACACTCACGAAACCACCGGCTTGCATGATCTTGTCATACGCACCACGGTCTACCATCAGGTCCTTGATTACAGGGAATGCGCGGCTACGCCACGGCTCAACGGTGATTGTCTCGCCGTTTTTGAACTTACGCATGTGTAACTGGCAAGTCGTGATAGCGCTGTCTGGTCCGTGCGGATGACCATTGACGTACATCGAGCACATACCGCAGATACCCTCACGGCAGTCGTGATCGTAGGTAACAGGGTCTTGGTGATTGGCAATGAGTTGCTCGTTCAGGATATCAATCATCTCAAGGAACGAAGCTCCCTGGAAGACATGCTTCAGATCGTAGGTCTCGAAATGTCCTTTTGCCTTAGGTCCGGCTTGACGCCATACCCTAACTTTAATATCTATGTATTGGTCCATGTTCTTGAATCTTTAAACATTAAACTTTCCACATTAATTTTTGTAGTTACGCGTCTTACGCTCTGTAAACTCGTAATCCAGCGGTTCCTTGATCAGTTCGGGTTCGCTGTCTTCGCCGGTATATTTCCAGCAGCCAACATAACTGAACTTGTCATCCTGACGGAGCGCTTCACCTTCCGGCGTCTGGTATTCTTCACGGAAGTGGCCACCGCAAGACTCCTCACGATGGAGTGCATCTACCGCCATCAAACGACCGATCTCAATGAAATCAGCCAGACGGAGCGCTTTCTCCAACTCGTTATTGAGTGCGTTCGCCTCACCCGGAATATAGACGTTGGTCCAGAACTCTTTCTTGATCGCATCGATCTTCGCAATACCTTCCTTCAGACCTTCAGCTGTACGACCCATACCTACAAAGTCCCACATGATGAGACCTAGTTCCTTGTGGATCGAATCAACCGAACGTTTACCTTGGATAGCCATCAAGCGCTCGATCTTATCTTTCACAGCTTTCTCAGCCTCAGCAAACTCAGGCAGATCCGTACTCATACGCGGAACACCGATCTGGTCGCTCAGATAGTTCTGAATGGTATACGGCAGTACGAAATATCCGTCAGCCAAACCTTGCATCAACGCCGAAGCACCCAGACGGTTAGCTCCGTGGTCGGAGAAGTTCGCCTCACCGATACAGAACAGACCCTTGACGCTCGTCTGTAACTCGTAGTCAACCCAGATACCACCCATCGTGTAGTGGATAGCCGGGAAGATCATCATCGGGTGCTCGTACGGGTTCTCATCCACGATCTTCTCGTACATCTGGAAGAGGTTACCGTATTTCTGTGCTACTACATCCTTGCCCAGACGTTGGATAGCATCGCTGAAGTCCAGGAAGACAGCCAAACCGGTATTGTTCACACCGTAGCCCTTGTCGCAACGCTCTTTAGCGGCACGCGAAGCTACGTCACGCGGAACGAGGTTACCGAAGGCCGGATAACGACGCTCGAGATAGTAATCGCGATCCTCTTCAGGGATATCACGTCCCTTGATCTCACCTGCCTGAAGACGTTTAGCATCCTCCAGTTTCTTCGGAACCCAGATACGTCCGTCGTTACGGAGACTCTCCGACATCAACGTCAACTTACTCTGGAAATCACCGTGCTTCGGGATACAGGTCGGGTGGATCTGTGCGTAGCAGGGGTTAGCGAAATAAGCGCCGTGGCGATACATCTGCATAGCAGCAGAACCGTTCGAAGCCATCGCGTTGGTCGAAAGGAAGAACGTGTTTCCGTAACCACCCGAACCAACAACTACAGCGTGAGCAAAGAAACGCTCAATCTTACCGGTAACGAGGTTACGAGCGATGATACCGCGAGCACGCTTCTCGCCGTTCTCATCTGCGATGAGCACGATATCCAGCATCTCATAACGCGTGTACATCTTCACTTTGCCTTTACCGATCTGGCGGCTGAGGGCGCTGTATGCACCGAGCAACAACTGCTGACCGGTCTGACCCTTAGCGTAGAACGTACGGCTTACCTGCGCACCACCGAACGAACGGTTGTCCAACAAACCGCCGTACTCACGTGCGAAAGGAACACCCTGTGCCACACATTGGTCAATGATATTATTCGATACTTCTGCCAGACGATATACGTTCGCTTCACGAGCGCGGTAGTCACCACCCTTGATCGTATCATAGTACAGACGATAAACCGAGTCACCGTCGTTCTGATAGTTCTTCGCGGCGTTGATACCACCTTGTGCAGCGATACTGTGCGCACGGCGCGGACTGTCTTGGATACAGAAGTTCAATACGTTGAAACCCATCTCTGCCAACGAAGCGGCAGCCGAAGCACCGGCCAAACCCGTACCTACTACGATCACATCGAGACGACGTTTGTTAGCGGGGTTAACCAGTTTCTGATGGTTCTTATAGTTTGTCCATTTGAGCTCCAGCGGACCTGCAGGAATCTTCGCCATTTCCGGCGTGATGACAGCAGCTTTTTGAGGAGCAGCTGCTTCCTTTATAGTTTCTTTCTTAGTTGCCATAACTTTTCAGATTTTAGATCAGATTACCAAATCAGGCCGATGTTCAGACCAAGATAATACAACACTACGAGCGCGAACGGCAGCACTGCCAACGTTGCAACCACAGAACCGATCACTTTGATGCGTTTCTGCCATACGAGATTGTTCCATCCCAGGGTGTGCATTGCCGACCAAACACCATGATTCAGGTGGAGCCAGAGAGCGCAGAGCCATACCAGATAGAGCAAGCAATAGATCGTACCGCATGTCGGAGCCGTGAACAACTCACGTACATACGCAGCGCCGTCTTGCGGATCAAAGGCCCCCATGTTAGAACCAATGATCTCCGAGAATTGCATCTTAAACCAGAAGTTGTAGAGGTGCAATACGAGGAAGCCGATCACCACGCCGCCTAATACGAGCATGTTCTCCGATTCCCATTCCACGCCTTCTTTCTTGCCCGTCACTGCATAGCGATCATTTCCGCGAGCTGCACGGTTCTGCAGCGTCAGGTAGATGGCATAGCAGAAATGCACGAGCACCAGGAATGCCAAACCCAGCGTACCGATGAGGGCGTACCAGTTAGCTCCCAGCAAATGACAAATCGTGTTGTAGGCATCTTCCGAGAAAATCACGGTTAAGTTCATACAGCCGTGAAAAAGCAGGAAGAAGACCAGCGCCAGACCGGTTAAGCTCATAACGAACTTACGGCCGATTGAAGAGTCTTTTAACCACATAAAAATTGTTTGTTTTGATATTATTTAAGTTTGTTTGTTTTTTGCCAAAAACCTTTGCGGGTGCAAAGGTACAAAAAAAATCCGGAATATGCAAATAAAATTTGCACAATTCAAAAAAAAGCAGTACTTTTGTACCCGAATTTAAAATGCCGTAGTGTGGCTATACGCAAAAACATATTGATTTGTATCCTGTGTTCTGTACTCTGTACTCCGGGTGTAGCGCAAGTGTCCAATGCCGGACGCTCCGTCTTCTCGTTCATGAGTCTGCCTACCTCATCCCGCCTGAACGCCCTGGGAGGATCGAACGTCAGCCTCAGCGACGGAGACATCTCGATGGGTATGTGCAACCCTGCCCTGCTCCATGCCAACAGTCATATGACGCTGCAGTTGAACTACAGTTATTACCTGCCTGGCACGATGTTCGGCAGCGCGCTGTATGGACACAACTGGGATAAGAACTATTTTGCAGTCGGTATTCATTATCTGGATTACGGCCATATGAAATATGCCGATGAGAACGGCAATCAGACCGGAGGTACGTTCGGTGCACGCGATATATTGGTGGATGTCATGTACGCGCGCCAACTGCACCCGTGTTGGAAAATAGGTGTGACGCTCAAACCGGTCTATTCCATCTACGAGAGCTATTCCTCCTTCGCTATTGGTGCCGATGTCGGCGCTCATTTCCAGACACGTGACTCCACTTTCCAGATGGGTCTCGTGCTCGCCAATATCGGATGGCAAATCAAAGGGTTCTATTCCGAAGAAGGCGGTTCGAACCATGAGATGTTGCCCTTGAACCTGCAACTCGGTCTTACCTATCGAGTCAAGAAAGCGCCGTTGCGGTTCCACCTCCAGATCCATAACATGCAGACCTGGTATCTCAACTACGAATGGACCAGTCTGGACAAAGACCCGGTGAAAGGGGATATCGTTCCGCACGATGTCAAATGGTACGACATGCTGTTCCGTCATACGATATGGTCCATTGAGATCGTGCCGAAGAGCGAGAAATTCTATATCGCGCTCAGTTACAACCATCGCCGCAGAGCGGAGTTACAACTGACAGATCAGAAATCGCTGGCAGGTTTTGCGCTCGGTGCCGGAGTGAAGATCAAACAGGCACGCCTCGGTTTCGCGATCAGCCAATTGACCAAATCCAATTTCTCCTATCAGGTTGGCCTCACATTGGATATCAACAGCCTGATGAAGTAATCGTTCGAAGATAAGAAGTAAATCAAAAATCGCAAATCAAAAATCAAAAATCGATTTTATGCCCAATAAAATTATCATCGCCATTGACGGCTATTCTTCTTGCGGTAAATCGACCATCGCCAAAGCGTTGGCGAAATATGCAGGTTACACCTATGTAGACACCGGCGCTATGTATCGCGCGATCGGTTTATATACCTTGCGAAACGGATTAACTGCACCGGCCGATATCATCGCCGCGCTTCCGAAGATCCAAATAGGATTCATCCTCACCGATGGGGCACAACATGTCACTTTGAATGGCGAAGATGTAGAGTCGCAGATTCGTACGCTGGAAGCCGGCAACCGCGCCAGCGAGATCTCGCAGATCAAAGAAGTACGGGCGTTCTTGGTAGCGCAGCAACAGAAGATGGGCGATCAGAAAGGTATCGTCATGGACGGCAGAGATATCGGCACAGTGGTGTTCCCGAAGGCGGAACTCAAACTCTTCCTCACGGCAAGTCCTGAAGTGCGCGCACAACGACGCTTCGATGAACTGGTGGAGAAAGGGGAGAAACCGAATTTCGACGATGTGCTCAAGGATGTCAATGAACGCGATTACCGCGACACCCATCGTGCCGAATCGCCTCTCCGCCAAGCGGAAGATGCCATTGTGGTGGATAACAGCCATATGACCCGCGAAGAACAGATGCAAGTCATATACGGATTGTTTGACCAAAAAATCTCTAAACTCTAAACTTTAAACTCTAAACTATGTCGATTGCTATCGACAATAACTCCGGCTTCTGCTTCGGTGTCACCCGAGCGATTAAAGCAGCAGAGAGTGAGTTGGCTAACGGCCCGCTCTGTTGTTTGGGGGACATCGTGCATAATGGCCAGGAAGTAGAGCGTTTGGAGAAACTCGGCCTGCAGACAATCGATTATGACGACCTGCGGACACTGCCTTCTCATTCGCGTGTTCTCTTGCGCGCACATGGCGAACCGCCTTCTACCTATTGGATTGCGCAGCAGCGGAACCTCGACATCATTGATGCTACCTGCCCTGTCGTGCGCAAACTGCAGGAACGCATTCGCGCGTGCTACGAGCAGCATAAGAACGACGAAGCCATGCCGCCACAAATCGTCATTTACGGCAAACCGGGACATGCGGAAGTGATCGGATTGCAAGGGCAAACCAACAACACCGCCATCGTCATTGAGTCCATCGACCAACTGGACCGACTCGACTTCACACGCCCCATCTATCTCTTCTCGCAAACCACCAAATCCGTCGAAGGTTTTCACAGCCTCGTAGAGGCCATCCAATCAAAAATCAAAAATCAAAAATCAGAAATCATACCGGAGGTACACGACACCATTTGTCGCAGCGTAGCCAATCGCGTGAAAGAGCTGCAGGATTTCGCGCGCGCCAACGATATTGTCTTCTTCGTCGGCGGCACCAAATCGTCCAACGCACGCGTGCTATATAAAAATTGTGTTGAGGTCAACCCCAACACAATCTTCATTTCTTCTCCCGACGAAGTCGAAAATCACAAATCAAAAATCATAAATCATAAATCAACAAATCCCGACCTGAAGATCGGGATTTGCGGCGCCACCAGCACGCCTTTATGGCTGATGGAAGCGGTTAGCGAACGCTTGTCAGCTTTTTGATCTTCGCGTTCAGCGCATCTTTCTTCATCAACTCTTCCAGGCTCAAATGCATCCGGTAGTTCCAGAAATGACGCGGATTAGCCGGCACGTTGATACGATCAGCGAACTGATCTTTCAGTCTCACGTCTCCGTCAATAGCCAACCAGTCTTGCAGCGGCAGGATCGTCCACATCGCCGGACTGTACATATGCTGGTTGATGATGAACTCAGCAATCTCCGGACTCATCTCTTGCGGTGCATCGCCCCACCAACCCATCTGCTCGTTGTAGAAACGTTGGGTCACAGCGCGATCCTCTTCCCACCATGCGCGCAACGGGTTCATATCGTGCGTTCCCGTCGTGCAGACACTCTGATACGGTGCGTCAGCAGGGTGAGCAAATTTCACCGTCGGGTCTTTCGGCATACGTTGGATCTCCAGACTCAGGATTTGCAACTCGTGCATTACGTCAGGCACACAAGCCGGAACCATTCCCAGGTCCTCGCCGCAGCATAACATATGTGTTGCGCCGATCAGCGTCGGTAACTTACGCATCGCCGAGTCGCGCCAGAACTGCGTATGACGACGGAAGAAATACTCATTATAGATACGCATCAATACCTCTTTCTGATCGCTATAGAGCTCATTGAACGAGTGACTCTGATAGATCGAGATACGCGGATGTAACCAACCCGGACGACGCTGATCTTCTACCATCAGCACCTCGCAATGCAAGTAGATCAAACCGTTGCAGATGTTCTTCACTGCCTCTGCACTCAGGCCGCTGGCTTTCAGCTGTTTCTCGTCGCCCAACAGTCTGTCTGCCCATTCTTGCACCTTCGCCTGTGTATCAAACTCCGGTTTGAACCAATAGACATACCCGTCGTGTGTGTTCAGCGCATTCGCCTTCGCCCATTCGGTATCATAACCCAACACGTCACCCAAGAAATTCGAACGGATATACGGCTTCGTCATACGATCCCAATCGAGGCATACGCCCTGTGCGCACAGGTCATCGTAACTGTACGGTAGCGCCGGAACGAAATGTCCGCAGAGACCCCATACATCGCTCTTGCGCATCTGCCAGATACGGAAGAAACCGAGGATATGATCTATGCGGTATGCATCGAAATAATCCTGCATCTTCTGGAAACGCGCACGCCACCAACCGAAGTTATCCTCCGCCATCTTGTCCCAGTTATACGTCGGGAAGCCCCAGTTCTGTCCGCTGATGGAGAAATCATCAGGCGGAGCACCGGCGCTGGCATCCAGGTTAAAGAGCTCCGGATAAACCGCTGCATCTACGCTGTCCGGGCTGATACCGATAGGTATATCGCCCTTCATGGCTACACCGATCGAGTGCGCATAAGCCACAGCATCGGCCAACTGCTTGTCCGCATGGAACTGCAGGAATTTATAGAACTCTTTCGGCTGTTTGTCGCGCTTGCTGAGGAACGCTGCATACGGCTCGAGCCATTCTTTGTTCTTCGCCTCAAACGCCTTGTATTCTTCGCTGCTGAACAGCGCGTCCTTGTCTTGTTTATACAGCGCTTTGAAGAACACCATCTTCGCGTCATATACGTTCTGGTAGTCCGCAAACGTCAGCGCATTCAGCTCTGCCTTCTGCGCCTCGTATTTCTTCTTCTGTGCCGGAGTCAAACGACCCATCTGCTCAATATTGATGTATATCGGATGCAATGCGAATACGCTTACCGCATTGTACGGATAGCTGTCCAAATTATTATGACGCAGCGTCGTATCGTTGATCGGCAGCGTCTGAATCATCTGCTGGCCCGTAGCCGCAGCCCAGTCGGCCATTTTCTTCAGGTCTTGGAACTCACCGATACCGAAGCCCTCTGCGCTACGCAGCGAGAACACGGGCACAGCTACTCCGGCACCTTTCCAGCGCGGTTGCGTACGGCGGAAAGCGCGATCGTTCTCATAGATCACACTACCCTTCTCTACGCCCCAAATCTGACGGTTCTCACCCCACTCGGTGTCCACTACAGCACCGCTCTTCAGGTCATATATCACATATTTGTACTCCACGATATCCTGACCCTTCACCATGATATCGGCGCGCCATACAGGGAAGTCCGCATCGTTCATCACGAGCTT
Organism: Paludibacteraceae bacterium; assembly: GCA_017541805.1. Lineage (GTDB taxonomy): Bacteria > Bacteroidota > Bacteroidia > Bacteroidales > Paludibacteraceae > Colicola. The sequence goes on along the minus strand of JAFXYK010000045.1, from coordinate 5,067 downwards.
GTTATCCGGATTCCAGTTACCCAACTCATCGCAGTTACCGATGATAGCTACGCCCTGCGTCGGCTTGATCTGCGGCAGGTCAATCGAGAAACGTATATTACCCTTCGGAGCCTTTGCCTTAGCGGGGTTCAGACGATGGAAAAGCGCCTTTACGAAAGCTGTGGTGTAGAAACTGTCCTCGTACGTGCTGGCTTGCCATGCATCGCGTACAACCAGGTTCTTGTCCGCCGCCTTAAGCGTCAACATACGCGGTTCACCGGCCTCATAGATATACTGACCTTCGCCTACACGGATCGCGTACTTGTACTGGATACTGCCGGCAAAATCACTGATAGGCACATTGACCTGCCAGAAATCCGTTCCTTGGCAATTCAGCACCAACGGCGATTTCTCCGTCCAACCCAAAATCGACTCTTGCGTCTCAATCACGCACAGACTCTGCCCATACTCGGCACGATAATGAATCTGAAAATTAATGTTCATGATATTGTGTTTTTAGTATTCTTCGTGGTTTTGTTGCCTAGTAGCCTAGGACTCTAGTTTCCTAGTCTCCTTTAAATCGGCTACAAAGATACAACTTTTTTTTGATTTGTGCAAATTTTCAATGAAAATTCGGATATTTTTGCTGATAAATTATATTTTTGGAATTTTTGAAAATTTATTTATGTTTATTGGTATAATTATTAATTGGACTCTCTATGAGCTAAGATTTGGACAAGCAAGTTATTGTAAATTTATTTATGAATATTTATTTTTTTCTTTTCTAATAAACGGCCAGACAAGGCATGGTAACAAGGTATTTATGCCCCATAAAATCACTCCTGCCAATGCCGCATTCATCGTTCCAAACACCACAATCGCCCAAGCACCGCGTACTCCCACCTCCGCAATCGGCACATTCGGCGTAATCGTCACAAACAAATAATACACCGGTAAATCAAAAATCAAAAGTCGAAAATCAAAAATCGCCCCTAACGCATATAGCACGAGCGCCAGCTGCACGCACCAGCATACCAACCGCACCAAACTCTGCCCCACACTCTTCATAATCAACCCATGCGACACTTCCGCATATCGTCTCAATAACCTCGGTGCAAAAACAAGCGCAATCATCAGCACCAGCAATACTGCCCCCACAATCATCCAATACCCTACCCCTAGTTGATCTAGACTATCTAGGTGATCCAGGTCTCCTATTCCTCCTAGGATCCCTAGTCCCCCTATTCCGGCAGCAACTATCGCAAATGTCATCGTCGCACTTCCTACCGCTCCCATACTCAGCACCCGCGGCCATATTCTTTCATTCTTTAATTCGTTCACTCCTTCACTCATTAATACCCCTCTCGCCGGATACTCTCCCAACCGCCATGGAGTAATGAGTCCGGCGAGTTTGGAATAATACACCTGTCTCTGCGCCTCCCTAAACGTCAACCGTTCATTCTTTAACTCTTTAACTCTTTCATTCTTTAACTCTTTAACTCTTTCATTCTTTAACTCTTTCACTCCTTCATTCATTAAAGAATACCATTTCCACGCCTCAATCGCCATGTTCACCGGCATCAGCGCTACGCACAGCACGATGGCAGTCCACTCTTTCCATCCCATCGCACGCAGACTCTCGCCCAACGCCGCATAATCCTCATACGTCGCCAACCGCCATACCAAGTACCCGCATGCCGCTATCGCCACGCCCCACTCGATGATATGATACACTTGCCGCTTGGTCATAAATTTATGATTGCTATTTTTGGTATTTTAGAAATTTATTTATTTTTATCGTATAATTATTAATTGTACCCAGTATGGGTGAGGATTTGTTTTGTTAGGATATGTTAAATTTATTTAAAAATAGGCTAATAGAACAAAGACTCATCAGTACGTAGTACCACAAGTAATAATTATAATTTATTTTTCTTTATATACCATCAATAATCAGTGTTTATATATGTTTATTTTCTTCAAAAACCGCTACAAAATTACAACAATTTTTGCACATTTGCAAATTTTTTACTACTTTTGCAGAGTGAAACGGAGAATTAGTGTAATATTAGCCTTATGCGGGTGGTTATTGGCGTTTCCCCTAACCTCTAACCCTCTAACCCCTAACCCCTTGTCGCTCGATGACATCATCGGCGACATCTATAACGCTGCCTCCGAACTATCCGAAGTCGATTTTGAGCAACTGCAAACCGACCTGTACGCCCTTCACGAATCGCCCATTGATCTCAACAACACCTCCGATGAAGAACTCAGCCAGCTCTATTTCCTCTCCCCGCAACAGATTGACGAGATTCTCACCTACGCCGACAAACATCCCTTCGAATCGCTCTACGAGCTTCGTCTCATCCACTCCCTCGCTGACTACGAAATCCGCGATCTCTTACCCTTCGTCCAAATCAAAAATCAACAATCAAAAATCGAAAATCCGCTTTACCCCAAGGAAGTCTTCGCCAAAGCGCACCACGAAATCATCACGCGTGTAGATGCGCGTAACATAGAAGGATACGAAGGCACGGACCCGATCTACACCCAGTTCCGCTATCGTTTTGACTTCCGTCGCCGCGTGACCTTTGGTGCCCAACTTCGCCGACCTGCCGGAGGTGCAGCACGCGACTTGCAGTACGGCGCTTACCTCCAACTCAAAGATATCGCACCGCATCTGCACACCCTTGTCGCCGGTAATTTCCAAGCCTCGTTTGGTCAAGGACTGGTCTTCGCCCCTGTCTTTCATGCCGGCAAATCGATGTATGTCACTTCTGTCGGTCAACAGCGCGAAGGGTTGCGGTATTATTCGTCGGTCGATGGTGCCGGACTGCATGGTGCAGGAGCCACACTGCGATGGAACTGGGGCAAACAAACGCGACTCGATGTCTCTGCTCTCTATTCCATGAAACGGGCCAATGACTCCACCTGGCATCATCTCGTCGGAGCTAACCTCACCCTGCGTCACAAACGCTTGGAACTGCAACTCACGGCCGCAGAAAACATCTGGGTCGATAGCATCTATCCCTACCGCAATGCGGCCTATAATCAGCATTATTTCCGCGGTTCCAACCAAGCCGTCCTCGGTGCCTCTTTCCGTTACAATCACGGTTGGTTCGATCTCTTCGCCGAAGTCGCCACAGCACAGAATCACGAAATCATAAATCAACAATCACCATACGGCGCAAGCAGATCGGAAGAAATCAAAAATCAAAAATGGGGAATAGGCACCATTGTTGGATGTCGTTTCTATCCAACAAACGGGGTCTCCCTACTCGCCCTCTACCGCTACTACTCCCCTTATTTCGACAACGCCCTCGGCTATGCGTTCTCGGAGACTTCCCGTTTGGGCGACGAGAACGGCGGTTACTTGGGTTTCGAGATCACTCGTCTCCGCAACTGGCGTTTCTCCGGCTATGGTGATGTCTTCTATTTCACCGGCCCCAAATACGGCATCCCTCAATCCCCCACCCTCGGCTACGATGCTCTTGCCGAAGCGCAATATCACTCAAATCAAAAATCTGAAATCAAAAATCAAAAATATTGGCTCGCTCTCCGCCTTCGCGCCAAGCAAAAAGGAGAGCAACCTATCTATTCCGCGCGTGCCATCTTCGATTGGCAGCACGGCGGATGGAGTCTAAGAACAACTGTTGATTTCAACCTCACAAATCAAAAATCAAAAATCGAAAATCAAAAATCCGACATCCCATACGGCCTTAGCCTCGCGCAAGATGTAGCCTATGACTTTTCTACACCTTACACTTTACACCCTACACCTTTGAGCATCAGACTGAGGCTTCAGTTCTTTGATGCTCGCGACTGGACAAACCGCATCTACCTCTACGAGCACGATGTCCTTTACGCCTATTCCATCCCTGCCGTCTATGGTCTCGGTGGCCGCGCGTACCTCTGCCTTCGTTGGCAGATCATCCCTCAACTGGCCCTTTATTTCCGTGCCTCCGAAACCATCTATGCAAAGCAATGGGCAGCTGAACACAGCCGCCCATTCACTCGCACAGATCTGCATCTGTTATTACGCGCCACTTTCTAATCCTCGCGTGTTTTTGATTTCCTCTTATGCCAGCGTTTATTCCACTCTCACGCCAGTGATAGTATAAACCGCATCGCCGCGCAGAATCAGAATCTGTCCATTCCGCAGCACTTTCTCTGCCTTGGTCTCTACCTCTGTATTCTCCACGCCGGTCGGATCTTTGGCTTCTTTCTTGTAGAGCGCGATAGCAGTACCGGATCCGGCATTCTTATACGGTTTGAAACGATCTTCGTTAAACTCTACCGGGAATGTGCCGTCCGGTTTGCTTACCTCCGCATTGCCGCCACTAATGCTGATACCCCAGTTAGCAAGGATGGATCCGGCTTGGGTATCTTGATACGTGAAGGCGCCCTTGCCGGTAACGTCCAAATGGAGACGTTGGCCCGTATCGGTAGTGGTGAATTGCCAATCGCTGTTGTTCTTGCTTAAGGTGAACATCTGTGCTGTTTCAGGCACACTTGCTTTGCCATCCGCAATCGTTACGCCTTCGGTAACAGCCGGCAGATATGCGCCGGTCAACGGGCCACAAACAGCCTTTGCTGATTCGCTAACGAAAATTACCACGTCGCCTGCAGCCAATTGACTAACCGATGTCACTTTAACGAAAGACGTGAAAACAGGAGCTTGGCTGATCACTTTAACGGAAAGCGCCACATCTTCATAAGCCTCCGTGTTGTAGTCGGTAAGACGAAGGGTTGCTGTGAAAGTACCCGGCTCGATAGTATAGAAATACACTTTCGCCTTTTTCTCACCATGCCAGTCGGGTGTTCCGTTCGCATACAACCAAGTGTCGCTAGTCCAGAAGATACCCTCTTCATCGTTAATCACTTCTACGCCGATTCCATAGTCGGAGATGCCGACAGGATTAAGAGTAAGTTCCAGAGAATCCATTAACTCTTCTTTCCCATAGATGTTTTGGGTTCCAAAGTCAATGCTTGTGGGGGCACCGATACTTGCCGCCCAACTCCATACACTGATCATCGCCAGTGCCAAAATAGTAAAAATTTTCTTCATGATAATATATATTAAATGAT
>JAFXYK010000044.1 GCA_017541805.1 Paludibacteraceae bacterium | reverse complement strand
TGCGCGCAGAACGAATTGCCAACGGTGCCCTGACTATCGAACAGGACGAGATGCGGTTCCGACTCGACGAACACGGCCATCCGACGGAGATATACTTCGAGCAGCCCAACGAAGCGCACCACTTGATTGAAGAGTTCATGCTGCTCGCCAACCGTACGGTGGCCAAAGCCGTCGGTTCCGGTCGACCCTTCGTCTATCGCGTGCATGACTTGCCCGACGGTGAGAAACTCGAAGCGGTTAAGAACTTTGAGAAAAATGCACATCGACATCTCGAGATCTCGCCCTCTCGTAATAACGACACGATCCGGCGCGCGATCGACATGCTCACCATCCGCGCGCAGGCCAAAGCCGTCTATTCCACCTATAACATCGGGCACTATGGCCTCGCGTTCAGCCATTACACCCATTTCACTTCCCCCATTCGCCGCTATCCCGATCTGATGGTGCACCGCCTTGTGGAGAAATATATCCTCACTGGCAAACCTGTCTCGCTCACTCGCGAGGAACTGGAGGAGAAATGTGAACATTGCTCGGCGTGCGAACAGGAAGCTGCGCAAGCCGAACGCGAGTCCATCAAGCTGTTCCAAGCCATCTGGATGAACGACCATATCGGCGAAGTGCTTTCCGGACATATCTCCGGCGTGACGGATTTCGGACTCTTTGTCCAACTCGACGAGTCACGATGCGAAGGACTCATTCATATCTCGAATATCGGCGAACAAGGTGAGTACTGGCAGTACGACGAGAAAAACTACCGCCTCGTCTGTGATAACAAGAAGAGTTACACCTTGGGCGACGCCGTAACTGTCAAAGTCATTCGCGCAGACGTCAATAAGGGGCAAATTGACTTCCAATTTGCAGAATAATTTGTATAATTCAAAAAATTGTTGTATCTTTGCAGCCGATATGAGAAAATTATTCCTTTTAGTAGCCTTTGTCGCCGCATCGATCCTATGCGCGCACGCGGAAACCATAGTATTGCGTACGGGCGCACGCGTTAAAGGAACCATCGTCTTCCAGAATGAAGAAGTGGTTATCGTGCGCGATGCCGCGGGTAAACGTTTCCAGTATCCGAAAACCGACGTGGAGAGTATCCTCTCCGACGATGAAGTGAGCGAAGAGCAAGAGACGGTTGTGGAAGCCGAACAGGAGATTAACACGCCGAAGAAAGCGGCCATCTTGCTCGAGCTATCCGCTGCTCCGGCGTTCCAAATCCCTTCTGCTACGGGTGCCAACGCCGGCGTGGAACTGCTGGTCGGTTCCCATCATATCGGCGATAAGCATATCTTCATCGGCGGCGGTCTCGGCTATCACGGTTATTTCGTGGGCGGCGGTGTCTATAACTTCATGCCGATAGAGGCCAAACTGTCTGTGCCGTTCATCGAGGCCAAGCATGCACCGATCTTCGGTTTCGCACTCGGATACGGCATCGCGCTCAGTAAGAACTACGTAGGTGGTATCTATACGGGCGTGGATCTCGGTTACCGTTATCAGATTAATGCCAAGTCCGCGCTGGCGGTGATGGCGTTCGCGTCCTTCCAACAAGCGTGGCTGGACGTCGAAGAGAAAATAGATAAAGACACTTTTATCAATAAGTCCGGACGTTATTTCGTGAGTCCGGGTATTAAGTTGGCCTTGTACTTTTAATGAGAAAACCTCCGCGCGAACATAAGATCTCTATCATGCTCAACGAAAGCGAGATGCGGATTCTGGATCGCTTTTGTGAGAAATACGGGGTGAAAAACCGCAGCCGTGTCGTTCGCGAATCACTTATGCGTGCCATCCTCAAGAAACTGGATAACGACCAACCTACTTTATTTGACTAAAAAACGCCTCCTTGATGGGAGGCGTTTCTCTTTCATTCGTTAACTCTTTCACTCGTTAACTCTTTATCATCCAAGGTAAGTCTGCAGGATTCGACTGCGGTTACCGGACTCCAGCTTGTGGATTGCTTTCTCTTTGATCTGACGCACACGCTCGCGGGTGAGATGCAACTCATCGCCGATCTCCTCCAGCGTCTTTTCGGGCATTCGGATACCAAAGAACTTACGTAGGATGTCCGCTTCACGCGGCGTCAGCGTAGCTAACGCACGGTCGATCTCCGTCGAGAGGGACTCGTTGATCAGTCCGCGATCTGCGTTCGGCGAATCTTCATTCACCATCACGTCGATCAGACTGTTGTCTTCGCCTTCTACAAACGGCGCATCCACGCTCACGTGACGACCCGACATCTTCAGCGTCTCTGCAATCTTATCTACCGGAATATCCAACATCTCGGCTAACTCCTCGGCACTCGGTTTGCGCTCGTTCTCTTGTTCGAAGCGCTGGAAGGCCTTGTTGATCTTGTTCATGGAGCCTACCTGGTTAAGCGGCAGACGTACGATACGACTCTGCTCCGCCAGGGCCTGAAGAATAGATTGGCGAATCCACCATACCGCATAAGAGATGAACTTGAAACCACGAGTCTCATCGAATTTCTCTGCAGCCTTGATCAAACCTAAATTGCCCTCGTTAATCAAATCGGGCAGACTGAGTCCTTGGTTCTGATACTGCTTGGCTACAGACACTACAAAACGTAGGTTGCTTTTGGTCAGTTTCTCTAATGCGGCGCGGTCTCCGTTACGGATACGACCGGCCAACTCCACTTCTTCTTCCACCGAAATCAACTCCTCTCGACCGATCTCTTGCAGATACTTGTCGAGACTCGCCGACTCACGATTGGTGATAGATTTTGTAATTTTTAATTGACGCATAGTCTTGTGTTATTATGTGATCCGGTCGGGATTCGAACCCGAGACCCACAGCTTAGAAGGCTGTTGCTCTATCCAGCTGAGCTACCGGACCGCGCGCAAAAAGCGCGCAAAGGTACAACAATTATTTGAATTATGCAAATAAAATCGTACTTTTGTGGCTTTTTGTGGCGTTTTTTACAGCAAACTGTCGAAAAGTTGTGCCAAATCCTGCTTGCGGCATGCACCTACGTGACGGTTTACCAACTCGCCGTTGTTGAAGAACAGCATCGTCGGGATATTCATGATTCCGTACTGCTCGCAGGTGTCAGGGTTGTCATCCACATTCAGTTTGCCGACAACCACCTTGCCTTCATACTCATTCGACAACTCCTCCAAAATAGGAAGCATCATCTTACATGGACCGCACCAGCTGGCCCAGAAATCCACTACTACCGGTTTGCCTGACGCAATCACATCCTGGATGTTAGCGTCTGTAATTTCTACTGTCATACTTGTTGTATTTGTTTAATGATTATTTTTTTCTGATTGGGTTTGCGCAGCAAGATGTCCGTTAACGGATCTTCCAAGTACGTCTGCACAGCCCGTTTGACAGGACGTGCGCCGTTCTTGCGGTCGAAACTCTTGTCCACCAGTTGCTCGCTCACTTGGGGCGATACACTCAGGTGGTGTCCCTGCGCTTTGAGTCGTTGTTGCAGCAGACTCACCTCAATGCGTACGATCTGCGCAATCGTGTCGCGACTCAGCGGCTCAAACGTCACTACATTATCGATACGGTTCACGAACTCCGGCGGGAACTGCTTCTGCAGCGCCTTGAGCAGCGTGGCGTTCACCTG
>JAFXYK010000043.1 GCA_017541805.1 Paludibacteraceae bacterium | reverse complement strand
CGACTTATTCGACTTGACATACACCTCGATGCGCTCGATGGTCATACCTGCCATATTCGTGAAGGCGATCTTCGCCGTATCCCCGGCTCGCACGTCCCCTTTCTGGTACGTACAGGCATAAGAGACCTGCATGTTCTTAGGGTACGCATCCTCGCATGTCACCTTGCTTTTGCTGGCGACGAACCAGGACATGATAGCCGATAATATGAAGAGCAGCAGTTTCATGAACGCTTATTGCAAGCAGTTATCCAGTGCTGTTTTCAGTGCGTGCGTATCCAGGTGTTGACCGATGAAGACCAGTTTCTGCATGCGGTCTCCGTATTGGTCATCCCAGTCTTTGCGCAGCTGTGCATCATCCGCCATGAGTTGCATCAGTTCCTCTTTGGGCATGGTAGCAAACCACTCTCCGGCTTTGCGGAGGTTGAACTGCCGTCCTGCCTGCTCAAAGAGATAGCACATGTCGTACTCTTCGGCAAAATAACACATACCTTTGCATCGAATGACGTTCTTCGGCCAATGGGCAGCTACGAACTCATCGAACATACCCAGGTCGAAGGGTCGACGTGCGAAATAGACATAGGTCTCGATGCCGAACTCCGCGAGGTGATCGTGGTCACCATGCTCGTGGTCGTGGTCATGGTGGTGCTCGTGCTCGTCGTGATCGTCATCATCGTGATCGTCGTGATGATGCTCGTGATGGTGGCTGGCATCCTCCACTTCTTGGATCCACGCAGCGGATGTAGCCGTACGATCAAAGTCGAACATACGGGTATTCAGCAGCTTCTCCAGGTCCACATCGCAGTAGTTTGTCTCGATGATCTCAGCGGTGGGCTGGATGGCGCGAATAATGGACTTAATACGCACCAATTCCTCTTCGCCCACCTCTGCTGCTTTGTTAAGCAGCACGATATTACAGAATTCTATCTGCTCGATAACGAGTGCAGCGAGGTCTTCTTCCTTCGGCACATAGTGCGCCAGCGCGTCGCCTCCATCGAACTCATCGCGGATACGGAGGGCATCCACGACGGCACAGATACAGTCGAGCACCGGCAGTCCGTCTTGTGCGAAACCGGGTACCATCTGGGCATACGAACAGAGCGTCTGCGCGATAGGTGCGGGTTCACAGATACCACTGGCCTCGATGACGATGTAATCGAAGGCCTGCTGCGCACAGAGGTCATGCAACTGCTGGATGAGGTCCATTTTCAGCGAGCAGCAGATACATCCGTTCTGCAGCGCCACCAGCGAGTCGTCGTTCTGACTCACTACTCCGCCCTTTTGGATGAGCGAAGCATCGATATTCACTTCTCCGATATCGTTCACGATCACGGCAAAACGAATGCCTTTGGTGTTCGTGAGGATGCGGTTGAGAAGTGTGGTCTTGCCGCTCCCGAGATAACCGGTAAGCAGCAAGACCGGAATTTTATTCACTTCTTTCATTGAATGGGTAATCTTTGACTTTGCAGATATCGTCTATACTCTTTGGCGAGATCTTTATGTCCGTATTGTTCGAATTGCTTGAGGATACTACTGATGCACTCACATTCAGCGAGTTGTACCTCTTCATCGCGCTCATACAGACACGGACGGATGAGGATCTCGAGCGACTTGGTAGCCGCATTGATATCATCGATCGCCAGCAAGAGGTCAAACACTTTCGGTGCATAGACCTTCGGCAGTTCCGTATAGCCGTGACGGAAATACTCCGTACAGATATAGCAGAACATCGTCGTCTTGCGACTCAGGTCATTACGATCCAGTCCTTGACGTTTCGCAGCACTGAGGTCAGCCGCAAAATTAGCGTATGCGGCGATCGCACGACCCATGGTGAGAGCGATCTCATCGGCTTTGCTTACCTCTTGCAGCGCCAGGTAATCCGTTACCATCACGTACGAGCCATACTCACCGTGCGGCACATTCTTACTCGGCAGTTCTTTCTCGCAGCGCTCCAGCACTTCGCGCGCCTTGGTGTACTGACCTTCCTCAATCAGCTGCATAGCGAGTTGCGCAAACATCGAACGATGGGTGTCACACATACGGAGTGCGTTCTCGTCCAGGTAGATACCGTCGGCACTGACGTTTCCGTATTTGAACTTATGCATCATGTTGTCATACATCTTCTCGGAGTTGACCCGCTGTTGGCCGTCCGGACTGCGATGCGGCGTGACTTGATAGGTCAAGCCGGTCAGTTCCATATACGGTTCCAAGCCCAAGAAAGAACTATTGCCTACCGTCGAGCAGAAATAGATCGGACGTTTCCACTGGTTGGTGGAAATCATCTCCATGATCATCATTTCCGAACGGGTGAAGGCACCCTTCTGCGAGAACTTCACTTTCTCACCGTCCGGACCCGGAACATACAAGTTTCTGGACGGGATCATGAGTTGCGCTTTCAGTTTGTTCTTTTCCTTCTCCGACTTAGCTTTCTCTATCGCATCGTTCTGCGCATGCAAGTAAGCAAACGCTTCTTTGACGGTCATCTCCTGGCTCGAGCCCGTATGGAGATATTCGTTGACGGAAGGCATGTAGTACTTATACGTCCACGAGATCGGCAGGGCATCCGAATGATAATATGGACGCTTCATTTGGCTGATATACCAGTCGGTCTGGAGGTACGAAAGGTTACATACACGGATCGAGTCGCCTACTCCTTCCACCTCTTGGTTGTACCACAGCGGGAAGGTGTCGTTATCGCCATTGGAGAAGAGGATCGCACCTGGTTCGCAGGACTTGAGGTAGTTCGCACCAAAGTCACGGCATACGAACCGCTTCGAACGGTCGTGGTCGTCCCAGTTCTGCGAAGCCATCAGCGCCGGCACACCCAGACAAGCGATGCTGATGAGTGCGGAGCTTCCTACAACGAGCCAAGAAGGAACGATGATGCGGTTATCCTGGATCTTACCTGCTTTGAGGGCATAGAGACCGTATAACTGTCCGAGACCTCTGCCGATCCAATCCACGAGAGCGAGAGCACCCAAACCGATCCAGATACAGAACGCATAGAACGAACCGGCGTATGCGTAGTCTCGTTCACGCGGCTGTTCCGGCGTCTGGTTCAGATACATCACGATAGCCAGACCGGTCAGGAAGAAGAGCAGGAAAGTCAGCGTGAAGCTGCGCGCACCTTCATTCGTATTATTTTTACCCTTGCGGCTGATCTGCCAGAAGATACCTACGATACCCAGGAGCAAGGGCAGGAAATAATAGACGTTATGCGCCTTGTTGTTCTTCAGCTCATCCGGCAGTTTGGACTGATCACCCAGACGGGCGTTGTCTATAAACGGAATACCGGATATCCACTGTCCCTTCGTGATATCGCCGTATGAGAGCAAGTCGTTCTGACGGCCGACGAAGTTCCACATAAAATAGCGCCAGTACATGAAATGTACCTGGTAGTCAAAGAAGAACTTCAGGTTATCCGCAAAGGTCGGACGGAAGTCGTAGTTATAGAGCGTCTTCGGCAGACCGGTTTTACGATCATAGACATAGTTCCCTTTTTCATCCAGTTCATACGGCACATTCGTCACATAATAGTCGCGGGTAGATATATCCTGCTTACGGCTACCATTCTCATCGTTAAGTCGGTTCACCTCCGCACGGATCATTTTATCCAGCTGCGTTTTCTCCGAGCCATAGAGTTGTTTCACTCTCTGACGCGCTTTCTGCAGACTCAGTTTCTCCCCTTGGAACTCGATCTCCACATCATTGAGATCGCGCATGCCGACCCAAGTCTTATACGCCTTCACGTGACGCGAATCCGAAGAATACATACGCGGGAAGATGGTAGAAAACTCCTTCTGATACTCATAGGACTGCTTGTGTCCGGTCACTACATAGCGATCCGGTTTGCCATCCACATGCGGCATAGCGGCATACTGCGGCGCACCTTCTTTGATCTTCACATTGCCTGTAGCGTCCTTCTTCAGCGGCGCGTTGTAATACTGACCATAGAACAGCGGACGATCACCGTATTGCTCACGGTTTAAGTAATACTTGAGCGCAAACACATTGTTCGGCGAGTTCTGATCCATCGGCGTCTGTGCATTCGAGCGGATGACAATAGCTGCATAGGAGCTGTAACCCACTATGATGACGGCTACCATCACCATGATTGTATTGAGCACCGAAGCCGGAATGAGATTGCGGCCATAGACCAATACCATCAGGATAACGACCGAGATCACCAGACCTGCGATCCAGGACTCGAACAGGAAAGCGGCACCCGAGAGGGCAAAAGCCAAGGTGAACGAGATCGCCGTACGGATCTTATTCTGATCCAGATAGGTCTCAACGATCGCCCATACAAGCGAAGCTACCACCAGCACGATATATACCGCCAGACCGGTGTTGAACGGACAGTCGAAGTCATTGACGAACAGCCATTCGAACCAACCTGCTACGGTCGGGAAGCCGGGGATGATACCGTACAGGATCACCAGCAGCACCGCGCACGAAGCGAGGAAAGCAACGATGAAACTCCACCATTTGAAGGCATAGCGGCGGAAGTAATACACCAGTCCGATAGCCGGAATAGCCAGCAAGTTCAGCAAGTGCACACCGATACTCAGACCCATCAAGTACGCGATGGCGATCAGCCATCTATCCGAACCTTCTTCGTCCGCATGCTCGTCCCACTTGAGGATCAACCAGAACACGACGGCCGTGAAGAGCGACGAGGTAGCATATACCTCACCTTCCACTGCGGAAAACCAGAACGTGTCGCTGAACGTGTACGCCAAGGCACCCACTGTACCGGCTGCTATGATACCGATCACGCGCCAGGTGCTGTCCGGGGCAACCAGTTTCTTCGCCAAGGCAGTGATCGTCCAGAAGAGGAACAGGATCGTGAAGGCACTGGCTAATGCCGAGAGGGCATTGACGCAAGCGGCGATCTGCTCCGGCGAGGAAGCAAACAGACTAAAGAAATGGCCCATGAGCATAAAGAACGGTGCTCCGGGCGGGTGTCCAACGTCCAGTTTCGCGGCGCTGGAGATAAACTCACCGCAGTCCCAAAAAGAGGCAGTGGGTTCCATCGTAAGGAGATACGTTGCCGCTGCGATAGCAAACACTATCCAGCCGCAAAGCGTATTCCACAATTTAAATTGTTTGATCATACTATTGTTAATTTTTATTGATTAGGCACATAATATCCCAAATTCGATGCAAAATTACAAAATTTAATTGAAAATTGAAAATTGAAATTTGAAAGGAGCGTTTTTTTTGCCCCTATACGCATTTTTTTTTAAATATTGTTCGCGCGCACTTGCGTATATAAAAAAATTGTTGTATCTTTGCGGGCTTTTTACGCGATTGAAAACAATAAACTCAAACAATAAACAATAAACTCAAACAATAAACATGATAAAAGTTGGAATTATAGGGTGCGGCTTCGTAGGTGGAGCCCTGAAAAATTGGCTGGAGAACAACAATCCGGAATGCAAGCTCTTTATCAGCGACCCGTACAAGGGTTACAATGACGATTTGAGCGATATCGACATCGCTTTTCTGCAGATTCATGTGCCGACCGAAGAGGATGGTACGCAGGATCTGACGCTGATGAAAGAGTTGATCAAGAAACTGCCGAACGTGCCGGTTTTCGTTCGTACGACGATTCTGCCGGGAACAAGTGCGATGTTGACCAAAGAGACCGGACACAACGTGTATTACATGCCGGAGTTCCTGACCGAACGTACGTTCATCGAGGACTTCAACAAACAGACGATGGTCTTCACCGGCGCACAGGACTTGCTGACCAAGATCTTCGTCGGTAAGAAATTCACGGTGATGAGTCCGCTGGAGGCTGAGTTGACGAAGTACATGCACAATGTGTTCGGTGCGTACAAAGTGACCTATTTCAACGCGTGCCGCGAGTACTGCGAGAAGATGGGTGCGGACTGGCGCAAGGTACACACCGGCGTGCTGCTGTCGGGTTATATCAATGACACACACACTTACGTACCCGGTCCGGATGGTAAATACGGCTACGGCGGCAAGTGCTTCCCGAAAGATGTGAACGCGTTCGCAGAGATGACCAAAGGTACATCGCTCGGCACTCTTCTTGAACACCTCCATGAACTGAACGTCCACTTCCGTGGCGTGGAAGAACACATTTAAAAGTTGAAAGTTGAAAGTTAAAAGTTTATGCGCATAGCAGTAGCAGGAACGGGGTATGTAGGATTGAGTATCGCTACCCTACTGAGCCAGCATCATCAAGTGACGGCAGTCGATATCGTACCTGAAAAGGTAGATATGATCAACCGTCGGCAGTCGCCCATTCAAGACGAGTACATCGAGAAATACCTCGCTGAAAAGGACTTACACCTCACGGCGACGCTCGATGCCGAAGCGGCATACAAAGAGGCGGAGTATGTGGTTATCGCTGCGCCGACGAACTATGATCCGCATCGCAATTATTTCGACACCTCGGCGGTAGAGAACGTCATTGAGACCGTGTTGCGCGTCAATCCGAAGGCAATCATGGTCATCAAATCGACCGTGCCTGTCGGCTATACGATGTCTGTGCGCGAGAAATACCATTGCGACAACATCCTCTTCTCACCGGAGTTCCTGCGGGAGAGTAAAGCGCTCGAGGACAACTTGTATCCAAGTCGTATTATTGTAGGGTGCATCCTAGACTTTACCAATGAGTATCAGGCAGCGGAACGCTTTGCTGAACTGCTGCAAGAAGGTGCGATCAAGCAGGATATCGAAGTGCGAATCATGGGACTGACCGAAGCGGAGGCGGTGAAGTTATTCGCCAACACCTATCTGGCTCTGCGCGTGAGCTATTTCAACGAATTGGACACATATGCCGAGATGAAAGGCCTGGACACGAAGTCCATCATTGACGGTGTTTGTCTTGATCCTCGTATCGGCACACATTATAACAACCCTTCGTTTGGCTACGGCGGTTATTGTCTGCCCAAAGACACCAAGCAACTCTTGGCCAACTACTCCGATGTGCCGGAGAACCTGATCGAAGCCATCGTAGAGTCGAACCGCACCCGTAAGGACTTCATAGCCGACCGGGTGCTGTCTATGGCCGGTTATTACGACTACTACCAGCGCGGCGATTTTAATGCCGCCAATGAGCATCCGTGTGTGATCGGTGTCTATCGATTGACGATGAAAGCCAACAGCGATAACTTCCGTCAGTCGAGTATCCAAGGCATCATGAAACGCGTCAAAGCCAAAGGAGCCAAGGTCATCATCTACGAACCGACACTGGAGAACGGAAGTACGTTCTTCGGCAGCGAAGTGGTGAACAACATGGTGCAATTCAAACTTCGCAGCCAGGCTATCATAGCCAATCGCTATGATGCAGTGCTGGATGACGTGAAAGAGAAAGTATATACACGCGATATTTTCAGAAGGGATTAGCGTTTAGGGTTTAGCGTTTAGGGATGGCTGAGAAGATCGAACATATTGGTAAGAAAGACATCGCATGGAGCTATGCCGGCACGGCGTTTATGATTGGTGCCGGCATTATTCTATTACCCTTCATCTTGCACAAGATGTCGCAAGAAACTGTGGGTATCTGGAGTATCTTCATGACGATCAACTACCTGGTGCTACTGCTCGATTTCGGATTCCGTCCCACCTTTGCCCGCAACATCAGTTATATCTTCTCCGGCGTGAAGACGCTGCAGAAAGAAGGAGTGGCTCATGCCGATGCGGAAGCCTCGGTGGATTATGATCTGCTGAAAGGTTCACTGATCGCCATGCGTCGTTTCTACCGATGGATGGCGCTCGGTGTCTTAGCGTTGTTAGGCACTGTCGGCACAGGGTATTTCTATTTTATCATGCAGAAATATTCGGGTGACCGGCAAGACGCCATGATCGCATGGATACTGCTGATCGGTATCAACTGCTATAACCTCTACACCTTCTATTACGACGCGCTGCTGACCGGAAAGGGCTATATCAAGCGCGGCCAACAGATCAATATCTTCGGTCAAGCGATATATATCGCTTTGGCGATCGGGCTGATTTATGCCGGTCTTGGTTTGACTGCTATCGTAGCTTCGCAGTTAGTGGCCATCGTTGTAAGACGCGTACTCAGTTACCGGGTGTTCTTCACGCAGGAACTGCAAGCGCACTTGTCGACAGCACAAGCCAAAGAGCCGAAAGAGATATTGTCCGCTATCACGCCGAATGCCGTCAAAGTAGGAATGACTCAACTGGGCGGCTTCCTGGTGAACAAAGCATCGATGCTTTTGGCGCCGGTGTTCGTGTCGCTTGAGATGGTAGCATGTTTCGGCATCACGGTGCAAGTGATGGATATATTGGCGCGTTGCGGTTCTGTCTTCTATCAATCGTATTTGCCTAAGTTAGCGCAGTGCCGTGCCGAACAGGATACCACCGGTCTCAAGCGTTATTACCTGCTATGCACCGGTAGTCTCATCGCCATCTATGTCGTAGGTGGCCTTCTGTGGGTGCTGCTCGGCAATTGGGCTTTGGATCTCATTGGCAGTCAGACGTATTTCGTGCCTACAGCGATGCTATGCGTGATGCTGCTTATCAGCCTGCTGGAACAGAACCATGCCACTTCGGCCGGATTCATCATGGCGGATAACAAGATTCCTTTCTTCATTCCGTCCCTCGTCAGTGGTGCTGCCACCGTCGTGCTGCTATGGCTCTTCTTGGACCCGCTGCATATGGGACTATGGGGACTGATCTTAGCACCGGGTGTCGCCCAACTCGCCTACCAGAACTGGAAGTGGCCGAGTGTTGTCATTAAAGAACTGTGGGGGAAATGACCATATACATCATTTACATATTGATGACATTCATTCTCTCTCTTTTCTATGATCAAACAGAGGAATATTCCGGAAAAAAGAGATTCTGGTATAGGTTTACATGTCTATTTTTGATTCTGATAGCCGGTTTGCGGAACGGAGTCGGAGGAGATACGCAAGCATATATGAGTTATTTCGAAGATGCTCCTACGAATCCAGCCGATTATGATATGTATATCGAGCAGATGCAACTTATCGGCGGTTATATGCCGGGATGGACCTTTTTTACATTGCTATGCAAAAGATGGTTTGATTCTTTCTACGTCGTGCAATTCATTCAGGCCCTTATTGTTAATACTTGTTTTTTCTATATTTTCCGCCAATATACTACACGTATCTTTTTATGTGCATTATTATATGGCATAACCGGACAATTCTTCAATTTCAACACGGAAGTGATGCGTGAAGGTATTGCTGTAGGCTTGTGTTTGGTAGGCATGCACCAATACTTACAGGGGAAGAAAAAATGGTTCTATATCCTGGTCGTTTGTAGCCTGTTCTTCCATATATCTGCTCTTATCGCTTTCCTATTCCCGTTTGTTAATTTTAAAAAAATCTCTTTCAAAAAACTAATTATTGCCTTTATCATATCATTCGGAATATGGGCTATCAGTGATTCTATTGTATCTACGATTACGAAGCATATTATGGGCGATGAGGGTATTGCAGATAAATTACTCTTATATTCCAATCAGAAATCATCCATTTTCGGATTTTTGCTGCTGGCATTGCAATACTTTGTGATCCAAGGAGGGATTACCTATTTTGCTCAAAAAGGCAGAGAAGATGATGAAGAATGGATGAAAAAATACAACCGTTTTATCAGTTTTTACTTGGTTATAGCGATTATAGCATGCGGTATCTCCGGTTTTACAAGGTTACTTAATTATACGATGCCCATTTATATAATCCTGCTGGCAGAATTCCTGGGAGATTTAAGTCAAAGTATGCGATACTTTGCTGTTACAAAATTGATATTGGTAGCCGGCTTTATATGGAGTATGCACTTCTTTTACATGTATTATTACCCGGAAACAGAAAGACGACACTATGAATTCTTTGTGCCCTACACTTCCGTCTTTGACGAAAATGCAGATAATACATATCGTTACAATATGTATGTAGAAGCCGTTACCCCTCAAACGCAAGACGCTAAGAACACGCGTGATTTCTAACGATATGAAAGATAGGATATCCATAGCACTTGCCTCCTACAACGGAGCACGATTCCTTCGGGACCAATTAGACAGTTTGTACACACAAACGCTATTGCCCGATGAGGTCGTGGTATGCGACGATGCATCCACGGATGGCACTGCTGATATCTTAAAAGAATATCACGATAAGTATGGACTGAAATATGTTATCAACGATCATAGTTTAGGGTGCAATCAGAATTTTTTTAAGGCAATCGATCTGTGTTCCGGTGAGTATATTTGTATCTGCGATCAAGACGACATATGGCTGCCTAATAAAATAGAGACAGTTTACCATAAGATCCATTCTCTTGACAATTCCAAGCCCTTATGCGTCAGTTCATTACGCTATGATATAGACGCAGAAGGGAATATAATCGGTGAAGTTAATGGGCCAGAAACCTCCGGCTGGCGCGGGACACTACTTAGTTACGGACGGAATCAAGGATGTACACTCATCATTAATCGGCTACTGAAAGATCTGGTGATGGATATCGTCCACAACAAACCCGATTTAGCATCCCAAATGTATTATGATGAACTGATCTCTTATAGTGCAGTTATAAAAGGAGAGAAAGTCAATCTTCCCGACAAACTAATATACTACAGACATCACGATAAGAATACGGTTGATCCGTTTGTCGGAAAATTAACATTCAGAGAAAAAGTCAGACGCGTACCCGTATTTTGGGGTTTTACTATTGATGAACGACTCATCCCTTTATGTACAACAAAAAAGATTTTTAACGGCGACATTGAAGACGCCTCTTTGGATGCGTTTTTAACGGATGTCACCGAAATGATGACTAAACCCCATGTATGGAGCAAGTTAGTTCGCATACTGCAGTGCCATCAATTAAGCATACAACAACGATTCAATATAGCGTTCAAATCAACCATTAGTATCCTGCTGAAAAGCATCTATCGTTATCCACTCCTATGATACGCTTAAGTTATATAGTACCGGTATATCGTGTAGAGAAATATCTCACAAAGTGCGTAGAGAGTTTACTACATCAGGGCTTCATTGAAAATGAATATGAAATTATTCTGGTAGATGACGGTTCTGATGATAACTGTCCTGCCTTGTGCGATCATTATGCAGAACAGTATCCACAAATACGCGTCATTCATCAAGAAAACAAGGGACTCTCCGGAGCTCGTAACACCGGTATCCGCAATGCAAAAGGGAACTATATTTGTTTCGTGGATTCAGATGACTATGTGGAGGATTTCAGTTATTCGGCGGTTTTGAAAAAGGCGGAAGAAGAAAACGCCGATTTGCTACAATTTGGTTTACAAATAGTGCAGGACCATAATTGTAAAGTTATTAGAGCCAATAGGGATCAACATGTTTACACAGGAGAAGAGTTCCTCACAATAAAAATGTCAGAACGATGCTCTTGTTGTATATATCTGGTTCGCAGACAATTAGTGATCGATACTGCCACCTATTTTACAGAAGGAATCACATACGAAGATATAGACTGGACTCCACGTATGGTATTGCAAGCGAAGAAGATCGTATGCGTCCCGGATATAGTATATAACTATGTCCAGCACTCCGAATCGATTACCCACCCTAAAGACAAAACAGGATGGGAATCCATCATTGCCAATAATATCCGGGTATTAAACCTACTGCGACAGACGAGCGAAAAAGCATCATTGAGCAAATCTTGGTTTAATGCCATGATGTCATCTATCCTTTGTGCGATTTGGACCATTGTTGCAAAACATGTATATACGGAGCGTGACAAATATATTCAAGAGATGCAATCCGCATATCCAATTCGATTGACAAGCATGCCTGCTTTTAGTCGCAGGGAACGTATCAAGATCGCTATTGCACGTATATCGCCTAAGTTGTATTGCTTGATCAGACATTACCTATGATACCTAAAATAATACATTATTGTTGGTTTGGCGGCAAGCCGCTCCCCGAAGAAGCAAAACGCTGTATTGCTTCTTGGCAACGCTTTATGCCGGACTATGAGATCAAGGAATGGAATGAGAGCAATTTCAATGTGCATTGCAACACCTATTGTGCGCAAGCCTATGAAGCGAAGAAATATGCTTTTGTCAGTGATTTTGCGCGGTTGCAGATTCTTTATCAAGAAGGTGGTGTCTATTTCGATACAGACGTAGAGGTGATCCAACCATTGGATCAAATCATCGCCAAGGGTGCCTATATGGGATGCGAGACCTCTCCCTCTGAAAAGCAAAAGATTATTACCGTTAATCCCGGGTTAGGCTTGGCTGCCGAAGCAGGACATCCGATATATGAGGAGTTAATAGAATTATATAACCAACGACAGTTTATCAAAGAAGATGGTCGTATGGATTTAAAAACTATTGTTACCACGACCACCGATTTGCTAATTAAGCATGGTATGCAAGCGACGGATGAGATACAATGTATTGAAGGAATCACGATATATCCAAGCGAGTATTTCTGTCCTATCTCTACCGATGGAGAAATGCACATCACGGACAAGACGCATACGATTCACCACTATGCGCAGTCATGGATGCCCGCTTCGCATGTATGGTTGAGAAAGATCATACTCGCCGTAGGCGGCAGCAAACTCAAACAACTGGCATCACGCATCTACAGCATCACGCATCGCAAGGAATGAATATACTACATGTGATAAATATCAGTTTTGTACTGCGCCATTTCATTGGAGACCAGTTTTTCTATTTCCCTAAGAAGGGATATACATTCCATGTGGCCTGCAGTCCCAGCGATGATCTGCCGGAATTGGCTCAATACTACGGTTTTTCATACCTGCCTACCCCTGTTGAACGAAAAATATCCATACGCAAGGACTTCCAATCCATTCGTGCCATATGCCGATATATCCGCAAAAATCAGATAGATATCGTAGTCGGTCATTCGCCCAAAGGTGCGATGATAGCCATGATAGCTGCATTCTTATGCCGCGTACCAAAACGTATTTATTTTCGTCATGGATTGGTATATGAGACGAGTCACGGTTTCAAGCGTACAATGCTTAAATGGATCGACCGTGTCACGTCTTTCTGCGCCACAAAAGTGGTGTGCGTCAGTCCTTCGCTAATGCAACAAAGTCTCAAGGATCATTTGTGCCCGGCATCCAAACAAGTACTCTTGGGTAATGGCACATGCGGGGGCATTGACACGCTCAAGAAATATAACCCGGCCAATATAGATAGCCATAAACTGGCTGCGCTAAGAGAACAATACGGCATCGATGAGAAAGATTTTGTAATTGGCTACACGGGTCGACTGGTGCGCGACAAAGGTATCATAGAACTGATCGACGCTTTTGACCGTTTGCCGGAAGAGCTGCACGCTAAACTACTATTAGTCGGCATGTTTGAAGAAAGGGATGCCTTGCCTCCGACCATTCAAGAACGAATTAAGAAAGACAAACGGATCGTATTTCCCGGACTGGTGAACACGGATATGGAATATTACTATGCGATAATGAATATCTATGTGCTGGCATCCTACCGCGAGGGTTTCCCTATCGGGGCACTAGAAGCACAGTCGATGAAAGTGCCTGTGCTGACGACCCATGCAACCGGATGTAGAGATGCCATTATAGACGGACAAACAGGACTGTTCATATCGCATGACCCGGATGATATTGC
The DNA here is from genome assembly GCA_017541805.1 of Paludibacteraceae bacterium. Classification (GTDB taxonomy): domain Bacteria; phylum Bacteroidota; class Bacteroidia; order Bacteroidales; family Paludibacteraceae; genus Colicola. Next base: position 22,465 of record JAFXYK010000043.1, on the reverse strand, counting down.
CCGACAAATCATAGAGATAAGGAGATACCCTCATATGGGCACGCAAGCACGCGAATGGGTCGTTTCCCATTTCGATCACTTGGTTATTTGGAAATATATTGAAGATTTGTATAGAAGCGAAGCATGAATATATTGATCACAGGCGCAAATAGCTATGTGGGCACCCATGTAGAAGCATGGATAAAAGCCCATACAACGTATCAAGTTCATACGCTTGATATGCTGAGGGAAACATGGCGAGAAACCGACTTCTCAATATACGACGTGATATATCATGTCGCCGGCTTGGCGCATGTCAACCCTTCACCGAGCATGGAGGCATTGTACTATAAAGTCAACCGGGACTTAACCATCGAAGTGGCTCGCAAAGCCAAAGAAGCAGGCGTGAAGCAATTTATATTCATGAGCAGCATGATCGTTTTCCATGAGAGTCAATCTCTCCAACCGGAAAAGCTTACTGCAGACTCACAGCCTTGCCCTAACGGCTTCTACGGAGACAGTAAGTTGCAGGCAGAAAACGGACTACATGAATTGGAGTGCGACACCTTTAAAATTTGCATCCTTCGTCCACCTATGATTTACGGGAAAGGGTCAAAGGGAAACTTCCCTCGTCTCATCAAGCTGGCGGCCAAGACACCTGTCTTTCCTGATTTTCACAGCCAACGCAGTATGCTCTACATCGATAACTTGGCGGAGTTTGTATTACAGGCTATCACGCATCAACTGTCCGGAACGTTTTATCCTCAAAATCGGGAGTTGAGCAATACGGTAGAAATAGTCCGTTATTTTGCCAAAGCACAAAACCACCGCATATGGATTACGAAAGGGTTCAACCCGTTGGTTCGGATGGCAAGTCATTTTCTGCAGCCGGTTAATAAACTATTCGGCACCTATTATTATGCCCCAGAAATGAGCAAGGTGGATTTTGAGTATCAAATAGTCGGCTTGGAAGAATCATTAAAACGTATTTTGTAAATGCCCATTTATTGCACATATAGCATTATCGCCGTTCTGCTCGTGGTCTTAGAGTTGCTCTATTTCCGCATTGCCGATTATTGTAATATCATCGACAAGCCCAATGAACGCTCGTCACATAGTTCCGTTGTGCTGCGTGGAGGAGGAATAATATTCCTATTTGCTGCATGGATTTGGAGTGCATTCTTTGGCTTTCATTATCCGTGGTTCTTGGCGGGATTGACGATTGTATGCGGTATCAGTTTCCGGGACGACGTGCGTTCTCTACCCGACTCCGTGCGACTGATTGCGCAGTTTGCCGCCATGTTTCTAATGTTTGCCGACTTCGGAATACTGAATTGGCAGAGTTGGTGGATCATATTGCTGGCTCTTATATTTTGCGTAGGCATCATCAATGCCTATAATTTCATGGACGGCATCAACGGCATAACCAGCGGCTATTCATTAGCTGTTATAGCGCCACTAATGGTGTTAAACCACTCGCTACATTTCATGGAGACGTCCTATTTGGTAGTTGCTGCAATGGCCTGTCTTATCTTTAGTTTCTTTAACTTCCGTCCAAAAGGAAAAGCCAAGTGTTTTGCCGGTGATGTGGGCAGTATCGGCATCGCGTTTATTATCCTGCTACCGCTCGGCAAACTCATCTTACAAACAGGCGATGTCACTTATATCATTTTGCTGGCAGTGTATGGTGTGGATACTATCCTTACTATCTGCCACCGAATCATGCTTCATGAAAACCTTGGTCAGGCGCATCGCAAACATGCATTCCAAATCATGGCCAATGAATTGCAGATACCCCATGAAGTCGTATCGCTTTGTTATATAGCGATTCAAATCATCGTTTCGCTAGGTTTGATTTATATCCGTCAATGGCATTGGATATATGCCATTACAACCATCGTTGTCTTATGCGCAGCCTATTTGATTTTTATGAAGAAATATTACCATCTTCACGAAGAATACCTTAATAGTAAAAAAATAAATCGATAAATATATGGAAAGAAGAGTAAGAGTTCGTTTTGCACCCTCCCCTACAGGTGCGCTACACATCGGCGGCGTGAGAACCGCTTTGTACAACTATCTGTTTGCCCGCCAGCATGGCGGAGACATGTTACTTCGTATCGAAGATACGGATAGCACCCGATTTGTGCCGGGCGCAGAGGAGTATATCCTCGAAGCCCTGGATTGGTTAGGTATCGGTATTGATGAAGGTCTGCGTCAGAAGAAAGGCACGAAAGAGATCGAGGCTGTGGGCGAACACGGTCCTTATCGTCAGTCCGAGCGTCGCGAGATCTATCACCAGTACGTGAAGCAGCTGTTGGATAGCGGACACGCGTATATCGCTTTTGATACGCCGGAAGAACTGGAGGCTAAACGCGAGGAGATACCTAATTTCCAATACGACGCACGTACCCGAATGAGCATGCGCAACTCGCTCACGATGCCGGCAGAAGAGGTGAAAGCACTGATGGACAAAGGCGAGAAATATGTCGTGCGCTTCAAAGTAGAGCCGGATGAGGACGTACATGTACACGACCTGATTCGCGGAGAAGTGGTGATTAACAGCAATATCCTCGATGACAAAGTGCTGTATAAGTCTGCTGACGACCTGCCCACTTACCACTTGGCCAATATCGTGGATGATCACTTGATGGAGGTTTCTCATGTCATTCGCGGTGAGGAGTGGTTACCTTCTGCTCCACTCCACGTACTGCTCTATCGTGCTTTTGGCTGGTCAGATACGATGCCCGAGTTTGCACACCTTCCCTTGCTGCTCAAACCCGATGGCAACGGAAAACTGAGTAAACGCGATGGCGATCGTCTCGGTTTCCCTGTCTTCCCCTTGGAGTTCCACAACCAGAAAGATGGTACGGTGTCGTCCGGTTACCGCGAGAGCGGCTACCTGCCGGAGGCAGTGATTAACTTCCTGGCGCTCCTTGGCTGGCACGGCAGTGGCGACCAAGAGATGTATACAATGGACGAACTGATCAAAGACTTCAGCCTTGACCGTGTATCCAAATCCGGTGCTAAATTTGACTATGAGAAGGGTAAATGGTTTAACCACCAATACCTGCAACTGCGCAGCAATGAGGAGTTGGCAGAGATGTTCCTGCCTACCCTGGCAGCCAACGGTATTGAGAATCCGGACATGAAGATGGTCGCTACGGTGATCGGTTTGACGAAAGACCGTGTGAACTTCGTGCCCGAACTGTGGGAGCAAGTAAACTTCTTCTTTGTGGCTCCGACGGAGTACGATGAGAAATCACTCAAGAAACGCTGGAAGGAGGACTCACCCAAACATATGACCGAGTTGCTCGAGGTACTCGAGAATGCTCCGGCTTGGGATGCAGAGACCTTGGACGGCCTTGTAATGCCGTGGATCGAAGCGCACGAATACGGTGTCGGCATCGTGATGAATGCTTTCCGTATCTGCTTGGTCGGTGCCGCTCGCGGTCCGCATATCTGGGCTATCACCGACGTGCTCGGAAAAGAAGAGACACTCAAGCGCGTACGGACTGCTATCCTAACGATTCAAGCGTGATGCATACAAAAATCCCCGACCGATTGGCCGGGGATTTTTTGTAAGCGAATCCAAAGGATTACTTCTTGGTAAGCTTCAGAGACTCTTTGTCGCCTTGACGAACCGTGATTGCTTTGTAGTCCACACATTTGTCATCGCCATCGAAGATAGCGAAATAAAGCGTAGCTGTCTTGTCCAGTACATCAAAGTAGATACCCTGGATGTTGAAGGAAGCAACACCGTTAGCATCGGTTACGACACGCTTGCTGGCATCAGCCGGAACGCGGGTATATTCATCCCAGTCGTCATTGGTGAACATACATACTACTTGTCCGTCCTGAGGAACGCCAAGAATATCCACTACTTGTACATCTACGGTTGCTTTCGTCTTAGTCAAGCAACTTGTCATGGTCATACCCAATACGGCTACCATGATGATAATGAGATACTTTTTCATCGATAAAAAAATATTTAATTGGTTGAATGTTTTTCAAATTCGCTGCAAAAATAATCAAAAAAATTGAAATACGCAAATTTTTTTTATCATTTTAAGCCATATATTTGTTTTTCTCGAAAAAAAGCAGTACTTTTGTACCGCAATGACAGCAAGAGAGGCACTTAAGACATATTTTGGGTACGATGAGTTCCGTCCGTTGCAGGAGGAGATCATCGCATCGGTGTTAGCGGGACGCGACACACTAGCGCTCATGCCTACCGGTGGTGGAAAAAGTATCTGTTTTCAGGTGCCTACCCTTGTGATGGCCAATGAGCATCCGGATAAACGGCTGTGCCTTGTTATCACGCCGCTCATCGCTTTGATGCGCGATCAGGTGGCTAACCTGCAAGCGCGCGGTATTCATGCCGCGGCTGTCTATACCGGCCTCAGTTGGGATAAACAGCGCACAGCGCTGGATAACTGTTTGTACGGTCCCTATCATTTTCTCTATTGCAGCCCCGAGCGGCTGGAGAGCGAGGAGTTTCGTAAGCGGCTGGCAGATCTACCGATAGGTCTCATCGCCGTGGATGAAGCCCATTGTATCTCGCAATGGGGCTATGATTTCCGGCCGTCATATCTCAATATTGCCGCTATTCGTGCACTGCTGCCGGATGTGCCGGTGTTAGCTTTGACGGCAACTGCCACACCGGATACCATTGAGGACATTCAAGATAAACTGGGTTTCCAAGCACGCAATGTGCTGCGCAAATCCTTCCATCGCGAGAACTTGACGTACGTAGTACGTCGTACGGATAATAAAGCCGAACAAGTGGCACATATCTTATCCAAAGTGCCGGGTTCTGCCATCGTCTATGTGCGCAACCGCAAGCGCGCGCAGGAATTAGGCGAATGGTTACAGGCAAATGGCGAAAGTGCCGATTATTACCATGCCGGCTTGACGACCAAGGAACGCAATGAGCGGCAGGAAGCATGGACGGAAGGCAAGACACGCGTCATAGTGGCTACTAATGCCTTTGGGATGGGTATTGACAAACCTGACGTGCGCCTCGTCATTCACTATGATTTGCCGAGTCATCTAGAGAGTTATTATCAGGAGGCAGGACGCGCCGGACGCGACGGACAAACGGCGTATGCAGTGCTGCTGTATAACGAAGCAGAAGACAAGGCAAAACTGCAGAAGCGCGCCGTGGATACTTTCCCGCCGAAGGAGTTCGTGGAGCAGGTGTATCACAAGACGATGGATTTTCTGCAGATAGGAGCCGGTAGCGGTTTGGGGCATCGTTTTGCGCTGCATATCGACCAACTGTGCCATGTGATGAAGTTACCCGTCATACAAACCTACTCGGCACTGCATATCTTGACCCAAGCCGGATATATCGACTTCGAGGAAGAACATGAAACGCAACCGCGCGTACAGATTCATGTGCCGCGGCACCAGTTAGACGAGTATAACCTGTCGTACGAACAGGCGGAACTGCTGGACATGCTCATGCGCACCTATTCGGGTATCTATACCGAACTGCAGTATGTCCGCGAAGCCGATAATGATGCGACACACCAACTTCTCGTTTCGTTAGCACAGCGCGGCATAATAACGTATATTCCTCGCAGCGTGGGTTGCAGCCTTACAATGACAAACGAGCGACAGACAGAGATCTATCTATCGCCCGCCATCTTCGAGCAGCGTCAGGAGCGCTTCGTGCAGAAACTGCGTGCGATGCTGGAATATGCCGATCAGACGCAATTCTGCCGCGAGCAGGTATTGTTGGCGTATTTCGGAGAAAAAAACGCAGTGCCTTGTGGGCACTGCGATGTTTGTCGTGAATTGGCGCGGATTATTCTGCAGCCAATGTGATACGACGGAAGTCTTTAATGACTACACCTTTCGCTTTCAGAACGTCTTTTACAAGTTCTTTGCTCTCACTCATGATATAAGCCTGCTCTACGAGCGTGCTCTCTTTGAGGAATTTATTCAGACGACCGGTGGCAATCATCTCGATCTTCTTGGCCTGTGCAGCGAGGTTAGCCTCTGCCTCAGCAGGAACGGTAGCGCGGATGTCGCGAGCCACTTGAGCTTGCTCCTCGGTCAACCAACCCTTAGCGGTGTTGGACGCGATGTGATCATCGCTATCGCAGTGAGCGGGGTTCAGACCTGCTTTGCGCAGAGCGTTCTCAACAGCTTTGTTGATCTCGTCCTGTTTGGTCTTCTCGATAGCTACCTCAAGCTCATGTTTCTTCACCTCTTCTGCAACGTGATCTGCGTCGAGAGCGATCGGGCTCATAGCGGCTACCTGCATGGAGATACCATGAACGGTCTCTTGCTCCGAACCAGCCTCTGCAGCAACGAGTGAACTCAGTTTGTTACCCAGGTGGTTGTATGCGTCAACTACCGGTGCCTCAAGGCAAGCGTAGTCAGCGAGTTCCATCTTCTCACCTGTCACGCCGGAGCGCTCGGTGATGATCTCAGCTACAGTGAAATTACCGATCTTGAGGTTCTTGAGTTCCTCTTGGCTCTGTACTTTGTTATCCAAAGCAGCGTCTAGAATCAATTTAACCATACCTACGAAGTCCTCGTTTTTAGCAACGAAGTCAGTCTCGCACTTCACGCCAACGATAGCGCCAAAGTTACCTTTTACTTTAGCGAGTACGCAACCTTCCGAAGCCTCACGATCGCTACGTTTTGCTGCGATAGCCTGTCCACGCTTGCGGAGCAAGTCCTTCGCAACCTCGAAATCACCGTTTGCCTCTTCGAGGGCCTTCTTTACGTCCATCATACCGGCACCGGTGATGTCACGTAATTTCTTGATATCAGCTAATGTAACTGCCATAATTATGCCTCCTCTTCTTTAGCTTCTTCCTTAGCCTCTGCTACTTTCTCAGCCTCTGCTTTTGGAGCAGCTTTGCGGATACGTTGACGGCGCTCTTTCGGAGCCGGAGCCTCTGTTGCAGCTTGTGCTTCAGCAGCCTCTTCGTCAGCTTTCTCTACCTTACGCTCCTCGAGACCCTCTTTAATAGCCTCGCAAACAGCACCGAGAATCACGTCGATAGCCTTGGTAGCATCGTCGTTAGCGGGGATAACGAAGTCAATGTTGTTAGGATTCGAGTTGGTATCAACGATAGCAAATACAGGGATACCGAGACGGTTAGCCTCTGCTACTGCAATCTTCTCTTTGATCACGTCTACTACGAACACAGCGCTCGGCAGACGAGTCATGTCTGCGATAGAACCAAGGTTCTTCTCCAGCTTCTCGCGCTTACGGCTGATCTGCAGTTTCTCACGCTTGGACATGTTATCCATCGTGCCATCAGTAGCCATCTTATCGATTTGGCTCATTTTCTTCACTGCCTTACGGATGGTCGGGAAGTTGGTGAGCATACCACCAGCCCAACGCTCGGTGATGTACGGCATGCCTACTTCTTGCGCACGAGCAGCTACGACTTCCTGAGCCTGCTTTTTCGTACCTACGAACAATACCTTACGGCCGCTGCGAGCCAAGTTCTTCAAAGCCTCTGCTGCCTCTTCTACTTTGATAGCAGTCTTGTTGAGGTCGATGATGTGGATACCGTTGCGCTCCATGTAGATGTAGGGAGCCATTGCCGGATTCCATTTACGTTTGAGGTGGCCAAAGTGTGCACCAGCCTCGAGAAGTTGATCAAAATTTGTTCTCATGAACTGAAATGTTTTAATGTTTTAATGATAAATAATAAGCTCCTTGTATTTTGGAATTCCCGTTCACGCGCATAGTACATTATTAAATATACGCGCACACATATGTGTTTGAGACTCCAAAACAATCGTGTGGTAATCACGAAGGAGTCCACACGATTTGGAGATATACGTATTAACGCTTACTGAACTGGAAGTGCTTACGTGCTTTCGGTTGACCCGGTTTCTTACGCTCAACCTCACGAGCGTCACGAGTCATGAAGCCTTCTGCCTTCAGAGCAGTCTTGTCTTCCGGATTGATTTTCACCAATGCGCGAGCGATAGCAAGGCGAAGTGCCTCTGCCTGGCCTTTGAAGCCACCGCCATCAAGGGTAACCTTGATATCGTATTTCTCAGCTACGCCGAGTTTGTTCAGCGGCTGGCATACGATATAGCGCAGGATAGAAGACGGGAAATATGTCTCGATGTCGCGACCGTTGATAACGATCTTGCCGGCACCTTCATTAACGTAAACGCGGGCTACTGCCTCTTTACGACGACCTAATGCATTAACTGTTTCCATGTGCTTCTATTATTTGAGGGTGTTAATATCAATTGCTTTCGGTTGTTGTGCCTGCATGTTGTGCTCTGCACCTGCGAAAATGTACAGGTTGGTGATTTGACGAGCACCGAGACGATTCTTCGGCAGCATACCTTTTACTACTTTGCGAACGAGTTTGTCAGCGCCCTTAGCCATCAGGTCTGCCGGAGTAAACTCACGTTGGCCACCCGGGAAACCGGTGTAGCGTACATAAACGCGATCGTTCCACTTGTTACCTGTCAGCTGCACTTTGTCAGCGTTCACGATGATTACATTGTCACCACAGTCCACGTTCGGAGTGTAGGACGGTTTGTACTTACCACGCAGCAATTTAGCTACTTTGGAGCACATACGGCCGAGGATCTGGCCTTCAGCGTCTACAACGACCCACTCTTTCTTAGCGGTTTCCTTGTTTACCGACACTGTCTTGTAAGAATTGTATTCCATTAATGTGTTGTTTTTAGGCTTGGCCGACGGACATCTATTAAGCCCTTTGGCACCGCCCAGCCAGGCGATTAATATTGTTAATTTATATACGTTTCCGCATGCGCGTTATACCCGTTCACGCGAAAAAGCCTGCAAAATTACTACTTTTTTTTGACATGACCAAATTTTTTGTACTTTTTTTCAAAAAAAATCATATTTCACCTTGTGTATGTGAAAAAATAATTGTACTTTTGCAGTGCAATTAGATCAAGAATGAGAAAAAATATCCTCTTCATACTGCTGCTATGGGCAGGATGTGCGATGGCGATGGATATCGACTATCGGTTATCGCTGCGCGGCGGTGCTATCATGCCGGATGGTAAGGTGGATGCGATGGTGGGTCAGAAAGGGGAATGGGTGCCAAGCGCCGGAGCGGAGTTCGCCGTCAGTTTTGCGCCGGACTGGCAGGCCTTGCAGGAATGGCACGGTGCCCGCATCGGCGTCGCCTTGAGTTACTGGAAGTTGAACTGCGAGTTAAGCGGGTCGGACGATATGATGGGGCATGCAATAGCGCCCTACGCTTTCGTGGAGATTCCGTTCTACAAGGGGCCGCATTTCGAGATCGGACTACGTCCGGGTTTGGGCTGTTCATTCATCACCAAGACCTATTTCAATACCGCCACACCGGAGCAACAGTATAAGGAACTGCAGGCGCCGGGTATCAATCAGTCCGTCGGCTCGGTCTTCAATTTCTACTTCCCTGAAGCCCTCTATATGAATTTCCCCATCAAGCGCGGTTGGTCGCTCGGCCTCGCCGCCGGATGGTATCATATGAGCAACGGAAGTATCATCCAGCCCAACTCCGGATATAATATCTTCACCGGTGAACTGCTGCTGCGCTATCGTCCGGAGGAGGAAGCGTCCGCGCAGAGCACCCGTCAGCATGTGCCCACCAAGGAGTATAGTTTGGAGAAACTGCGGGCCAAGAAATGCGAGATCGAGTTCGCCTGGTCCGGCGCCGCAAGGCAAGTATATTACAAGGATCGACAGACTTTCTTCTGCTCCGAGATACAAGTGGCGGCTTACTGGCGCGCACACCGGATCTTCCGTTTAGGCGGCGGTGTGGATATTTTCTACGACGGGTCCTACTACGACCGGGATACGAAGTTCGGTAAGACTTACCTCAAAGGAGCTACACAGGCGGATTGTTGGCGCGTCGGAGTCAGCATCCAGCCGGAGTTCGTCATGGGTCATTTCTCGGCGGGTTTCCATTTCGGAGTCTATCTGTATGACCCGATTAAGAACCGCGAGGTGTCCATCAAAGATCAGGAAGCGCACGATGCGCTATGGAACGGCGGGGTGCTGGCCGACAAAGGTATTTTCTATAACTACGACCTGCTCAAGGCCGGTAGCGCGGGCTACCCGGACGGATGGCTCTATACGCAGATCTCCGTACGCTATCGCTTGCCGTACCACCTCTTCGTACATGCCACGATGAAAGCACACCTGACCAAGGTGGAGTTCGTCGCCGCCGGATTAGGCGTGTACTTGTAAAATCACGGAATTTCTCTCTCAACTGAGCAGCAGTTGATCTTCGATCAAATAGATATACTCTACGGGCACACCGCAGTCCACTAATTGTTTGCGATCGGGACGGAAGAGCGCGAAGAAATCCTTCGTGGATGGGGCCAGTTGCCGAGCCTGGCGGTAATACTCATACGCCATCATCCGGTCCCCTTTGAGCATCAGACAATGGGCGTAGTTCAGGTAGTCGTTGATATCGGTAGAACCGCCCCGGAGCACCTGAATATAGTAGTTCTCTGCGATATCCGGTTTCTCCCAAAGCAAGTCTCTGTTGCCCATCTTGAGATAGAGCTGTACCATCTCCGTCTCGCGCTCGGGGTTACCGAGCACCAGCAGTTCGTATAACCATGTATGCGGGAAGATAGCTACCAAGCCGCCCATATACTCCTGTTCGGACTTCGGCACAAAAGCCGTGATGGATGATGCCTCATCTTTCATGCCGGCTTTCTCGAACAGGTCCTTGAGCATGTCCGGCAGTTTCTGCAAGGTTTCTTCTATCTTCGCCTCAATGCCGGAGGGGTTCACGGAGCGAATGATGGCGCACAGCACGTCGAAGGCATGTTCTCCTTCGTCGCCCTGCTCGATGATGGCATTGGCGATCGCATGCTGAATCTGCGTGAGGAACGGTAAACGCACGTCATACTGGATTGCCAGCGTGAAGGTGTTCGCCAGACACTGGTCGGAGATCATATCGTTCTCCGAACCGATACCGTCGATGATAGCTAAATACGAATCGATGTTAAAGCACTCGCGGAGGTTGCGCATCAGCGAGTTGATCGCCATGAGCGCCGTGCTCATCCGCTGCTCGTCGTACAGCACTTCGTGCAGCCAGTCGTAGTCCTCCGGACGCAAGCGCACGCTGTGCGCGAAATAGTTCATCACCGATTGCGGCGAGTCCGGATTAAAACTGCGCATATCCGGCGACAAGCCCCGCTGTAGACGGATGGACGCATATACAGCATCGAAGAGCTGGTACGCGTCGCCGGTAAGGGTATCCAGGTCCTCTAACGCATTTGGATTATCGGTCGTTAACCAATGCGAGAACAAGTCCTGATACTTTGTATGCAACGCCATAAAGGCCTCCTCATACGGGTTGTTCTCCCCTAACTCATTGAGCCAGGCACGGATGATGACGAGTGCATGCTCTATCATGCACTCGCCTAATGACCGTTCAATGGTGTTTACTTGTTCCTCCAGCGTCTGTGCCATTAGATCTCCTCCTTGATGAGATAATCGTTGCGAGAAGGACTGTTGCGGATGATGAGCTCTGCCAGGAAGCCGGCTAAGAACAGCATACATCCGAGAATCATCATCAAGATCGCGATATGGAAATACGGGTTCACACCCACCAGCATTGCCGGCACATGGTTCGACAGCGCATACAGCTTCATGCTGCCTACCACGATCACCGCGATAAAGCCGATGAAGAACATCAGACTGCCGACGAGACCGAAGAAATGCATCGGTTGCTTGCCGAACTTATTGAGGAACCATATCGTCATCAGGTCCAGGTAACCGTTCACGAAGCGGTTGATACCGAACTTAGACGTACCGAACTCGCGTTTGCGGTGCTGCACCACTTTCTCGCCGATCTTCGTGAACCCGGCGTTCTTCGCCAGATACGGGATATAACGGTGCATCTCGGAGAATACCTCGATATTCTTCACCACATCGTTCCGATAGGCTTTCAGGCCGCAGTTCATGTCATGCAGCTGGATGCCGGTCACCTTACGGGCGGTAGCATTAAAGAGTTTCGATGGGATGTTCTTCGTCAGTTTGTTGTCATATCGTTTCTGCTTCCATCCGGATACAAGGTCATACCCACCCTCTTTGATCATCCGATAGAGCTCGGGGATCTCGTCCGGGCTGTCTTGCAGGTCAGCGTCCATCGTGATCACCACGTCACCTTGCGCAGCCTTGAATCCGCAATAGAGCGCCGCACTCTTTCCGTAATTGCGACGGAAACAGATCCCGCGAACAACGCCGTCCTTCGACTTTCCACTTTCCTCTTTCAACTGATTGATAACCACCCAAGAGTTATCAGTCGACCCGTCATTGACGAAAATCACCTCGTACGAGTACTTGTTCTCCTTCATCACGCGTGCGATCCACTCATAGAGTTTCGGCAGCGATTCCGCCTCATTATACAGAGGCACTATAATTGATATATCCATATTTCTAAACCTTTGCGGCTGCAAAGGTACTGCTTTTTTTTGAAATACGCAAATTATAGGAAAAGAAAAGTGCAATTATTCGGATTTTCGTCCTTGGTAAATCATCGCCCGCACAAAAGCTGGCAACTGCACATACCGCTTACGCGCGCCGGTAGACGGATCAATCGGTGCTTGCGAATCTGGCTTAGCTCCCTTTGTATAAGGTATCTGCGCCTCAAATCGCAATTCCCAACTCAACTGCAATTCCGGATCAGCCAATTCCTCTTTAGCCTGCGCACAAACCTCACGCCATAAGTTGTGGTACTCCAACTCTTTACCTACCATCGGATTTCGTTTTAAGTTCCGCGGATTGGCGATAAAATACCCTTCTTGTTTACCGTAAGCAATAATTCTGCCCTTCCTATCACGATATGTCTTTTGCCGCGTAATCATACCGCCCTTCGATAGTGCTCCTTGCGTACCCTCTATCGCAGGGTTAAATTCTACTTTCGCCATACTTTTATCCTTTCTTAATCATTATTATCTCCTATCAATTATTTTCTTATCACGTATTTCCCACCTATTAGTCTTATAATATTGTTATGTTTTTCATATGCCATTCATATGATAATCTTATGTGATTCATATGTTATTCATATGTTATTCATAAGTTATTTTGCCGATCAACACCTGTGCAAACCGTGACCATCTCCTGATCATCACGTACATAGACGTAGTCTCATTTCTGGAAATCCGCTGCAAAGGTACACAAAAAAAATGACATCTCCAAATTTTTAGGCTTGAAAATGTCATTTTTTGCAGGATTCGCTGATTAGTCTACTGGCCTTCCCTCTCTTCTCTTCCGGGCATTATCTATACGCTTTAACTGCTCCGCAGAGAAGTCTTCCCTGTGAAGGTCTTCGTATTTTTTGTGAATTTCCACAACTTCGTCAATTGTCGTAGCTGCCTCAAACTCACGGGTAGCTTGCTCTGCACGGCTAAGTTTCTTGTCGCATGCTACGAAAGTCATCGAAACTGCGGCAAACAGGACTGCATATAAAAATACTTTTTTCATATCAGTAATGAATTGTAACGATTATTAAAAGAGGAAAGACTTTATTTTAACTGACTCCAGTAGGGAACTCCATTTTTGCGGATATTGAGAATAGCATAAAGCACGGCTATTGCAACTCCAAATCCCACTGCATAATAAACCGCAGAGAAAATGATCCCTTTGATGCTTGCGCCCAAAATTAATGAGTGAATGATCATGTATATGGTGAATGCAATAGGCGCAAATACTTCTATTTTAAAACCGAGCTTCTTCCCTCCGAGTAGCAAAAAGCGAGCAAAAATATGGACCAAAACCAAAATAAGCATCATCACTATTATGACAGTGACATGATTTAATGCTGCATTATAGGAAATGGTCTCTGAGTTAATAGCCATATCATAAGCATGCTCTCTTACCACTTTCCCGTCAGCCAGACCTACAATCATGAAAATGGCTACGATTGCGCTAAAAACAATTGATAACCAAAGCCAGAAAGTGACAAATCCATGGCGTGGAAGCAATTCCTGCGGTTCCGAAACTTGAGGTTCCATTACTTCTTGTTCTACTTTAACTTCTTTTTTCATAATATTAATAATTTACGTCCTGCTCTTACGGCTTTGCAGGTCTTGCCTTATATAATTAAAATTCGTTTAATTTCAAGAAGAATAGGATTTTTCCTGTTGTGTCACAGAACATATCTATCTTGCTGTAGTATGAGCCATATTCCATGTAAACTACATCATCCGTGACGGCAGGGATTTTAAACTCATCATCCACGTACATAGCATACTTCTCTCCGCGACTATTGAATAGTTCAGAATGATCGCCGGTATAGAAGAAAACTGCCGTGTTTGAGTCTTTGGAGTTTGATTGTATAATGGCATTTTCTATCTGAGCGCGCGTATATGTAGTGAAGATATATTCCGGCAGATAACTGTTTACGACATTGAAAGAATGATCAATGGCAAACCGCTCAGACACGTAGTCTTCTGGATACACTTGGATAAATGCTGCGCCGTTTACAAAAGGAGACGCATAAGCGTATTGAGGACTTACCACTTCTCCTTTCTTATTGATATAAACTTGCATGCCGGAGTTTTTCTCCACGACAGCTAAGCCTTCCGAGAAGTCTTGCGGTTCCTTACTGAATTTAGCGGGAATAACCATTTTGCCGGTTTTGTCAATAAAGCCCCATTTATTAGGATTCTCGCCTTCCTGCGGCATTTGTACTGCAGCTAAGCCATCGTGGAAATCATGAACTCTGGCATACTTACCACGCACAATAACTTTACCGTTCTTGTCGAAGAATCCCCAGCGCACCTTATTCGAGCTAAAATCGGGAAAAGCAATCATTCCCTCGCGCATAGGACGCACATAATGGCTTGGGTTATCGGGACTCCATTTGTAACGTTTTCCGGCAAACACCTCAGGAAACATCTCCTGACCTGTAGGAGAAACATATTTCCATTGCACCGTTCCGTTATAATCGTTACCTACTTGCACGCGCGCCAAGGCAAACCCTCCCGGCATATATTCCGTCAAAGAATACGTTGTTTCGCCGACACGATGTTTTTGGGTCCATAATAACTTTCCCTTTTTATTGTATATTTTGTAGGTAGTCTTGTAATCCATCGTGGTCTCCTCCAGAAGCAGATACCCACCACTAAACGCCGGTTCGTACATGAACGGCTTCTCAGTAAATGGAATAATCTGCGGGATAGCCCATTCACCATTTTTGTTAAGGAAACCTAATTTTTTGCTATTCTTATCCCAAATAGGTAGCAGACCATCATGGAACTTGCCCGAGGTCCAATATTCATCCAATGAGATGACTTTGGTTGTGCTGTCACTCCTTAAAAAGAAATAAGGTCCCCAATTATACAAGGCGGTTAAAGTGGTGACTGCCTTATCGAACATATCTTTGTCCCAATAGTCCAAGAAAAAATCCAATTCATCATGCGTCTTGCACCAGAAAGAATGCCTAGGATCATCGCAAGTGAGGGAAGCCAATACGGGCGGTATGACCCATTCTCCATGCGCATCAATCAGTCCCCAGCTGTTTTCTTTACGCATCAAATAACCGCAGTCTACGTGTTTGATTTCATCGTATTCGATAGGAACAATTACTCTTTCCCCATCATCGACGATTCCCACTTTGTCGCCAACTCGGCATATGTAAAAGTCATGATAGTCCTCAACGGAGCCTTGTGTTTTCGTTAGTTCTCCATTTGTGGGATAAATGTAACGAGAATCGGATACCAATGCTTGCAATTGTTGTGCATTTACACACATCCAACTCATCAGCAAACAAAGACAAACCAGGGTTTTTACAAGAATAGTCTTTTTCATTGGTCTTGATATTTTAATAGTATTTGTTATGGATTCACTTCTTGACCTTGGATAGTATACATCTTCTCCCCGCGGAGGATGAGGATTTGGCCGTTGTGAAGGATTTTGGTAACATTCGGCTCTGACCCTTGATAGGTAGTATCTATGTTAGTTGCAGCGTTTTGTGTTTTGAAAGGAACACTCTGTTCGTACACCACACTATTGTCACTTTTCCTAGCGGTTACAGTATACGTATATTCTGTATTAGCGTCCAAACCAGAAATAGAATATTGCCAGCCGGTAGAGGTTTCCTTTGCCGTACGTGTTTTGCCTTGAATGCCATTTCGAGCAGGAGCAGCATAGGCGATATTTATGAGTTGTCCTTGTACATCAAATTCAAATGTACAAATAGTCTCGTTTCCTTTTTCGATAACAATCGTATAGGTCTCTGCATTGTCATTTTTCGGCCATTCAACGACAACACTATTGCTCGTCGGTTCTGCCGTAGGCTCTAATACATTCGCTTCTTCCGCTTCAAGTGGGCGGATATTTTTGAATGCTTTCCACCCGTCGGCTTTCATGTATAAATCTATACTTTTCGCAGGAACATAGAGCGTGCAAGAAGAAAGATTTACTCCACCCAAAACATTTTCAGAGATAACAGGAGGTACACTAGCAGCACAAATTATAGAGCGCAAACCGCTGCACCCATTAAGAGCCATACCTCCAATTGTTCTAATATTGCTCGGGAAATTTATTGTTTTTAAACGATAGCAACTCATGAAAGCACCAAATTCAATGTCCTTAATACTATTTGGAAGCGTAACTGAAGTTAAATTATAACAATTTGCAAATGCTTCGCTCCCAATACTTGTAACATTTTCTGGCATTTCAATAAAACTCAAGCCTTTGCAATGTTTAAATGCTTCTTCTCCAATACTTGTAACACTATTTGGAATTATTGAATTCTTGCATCCCGCGATAAGTCTATTAGTCGATGTCTCAATAATGGCATTACAATCATTGCGACTATCATACACGTCATTTCCGCTTTCCACATCAATAGAATTTAAGTTGCTACAACAAGAGAATGCATTACGTCCTATTTTTTCTACGGAGTTTGGAATGACAAGAGAACTTAAAGTGGTACACTCATAGTATGCAAGGCTCCCGATGCTAATAACGCTACTAGGAATATCAATAAACGCTAATTTCGTGCAACCATAAAAAGCACTTTCTCCTATCCACTTTGTCCCCGTTTTGATAGTATATTCAGTAAGAGTCTTATCAACAACGCCAACAATATAAGTATCTGCATATCGAATATGATTTGATACCGGTAAATTGCTACATCCCCAAAATGCATATTCTTCGATGCTAGTTACGTTTTCGCCAATTGTTACTGAGGTTAAATTAGAACAACCAGAAAAGGCATAAGATCCAATACTCCTAACACTATTAGGGATGTTTATCGATTTTATCTTAGAAAATCCATACAACAAGGCTTCGGGTATATGTTGAACATTGTTTCCAAAAGATACAGTAGATATTGTGTTTTCATTACCAGAAAAAGGTCTTGTTGAAGCTATTCCCCAATCAGGATCTGCCGTTCTAATAGCATTCCATTCCACTTCGCGCAAAGAAGAACATCCCTTAAATGCCTCACCGTCTACTTGAGTAACATTTTTACCTATTGATATTTTTTCCAATGTCGAATTACCAGAAAGAGCATACCTTCCAACCCACGTAACATTGTCTCCAAATATAAATTCTGTTACTTGATTCCCGAATGGAAATTGAAAATCAGGATAAATAGCATTGAGTGCGATTTCATCAGAATTTAGAATGATTGTTGTGAGATTAGAGCAATTGGCAAACGCGCTATCACCAATATGAGTCACATTATCTGGGATAGTCAACGTTGAGCCGACATCACAACCCGCGAAAGCATAATCTCCAATGTATCTGACATGCGAGGGAATACTAGATAGTGTTGCTCCTGTTCCATAGAAAGTTGCATTCCGCACAGTATCCTTTATTAGTCCACTTATTGATCCAATATGTTTACAACCGTAAAAAGCGCTATCACCGACACTAATGATATTAGGAGACCAAATTCTATTAACATATAAATTTGTAGAATTCATGAAAGCTCCTTTTCCGATAAACTTTACTGTGGCAGGAAGTATTATCTCTTTGCACGAGGTTATATTTGCAAAAGCAAAATCACCGATGTTAACTAATCCATTCGGTAAACTCACAGCCGTTATGTCACAACAGTATTGGTATGTAGGGATCCTGTCTAATGTATAATTAAACATAGAGCCAGTTCCCTCTATCTGCAACCGGCATTCTGTGTCATCCGGGATTCTCCACTCTAAGCCAGAACCACATATACCGGAACATGACTCGACATAAGCATGCGTGACTTGAGTTAACAGGCTGCAAATAAGCAATAGTAAAAGTTTGTGTTTCATAGATTTATGTTTTTTAGTATTAATTTGCCTTATTTATCCGTACACACACTAAAAGCGTGAAGTCCGTTTGCTCTTCACGCTTCTCAAGGGCTTCGCAATCCCTGCAACTAGTAGAAAAACAACCGAAATCCACGCCCGATATGTACAACCCGCCTCACCCTATAGCGAGGCGTGGATATAAACATACCCACATGGACATTCATTGTGGTTGAAGCGACTAGTTGCGAATTTTGCGAAGATTCTGAGAAGTCGCGAACAACGTTAATAAACGCCTTTTAATATGTCCTTGCTGTTTTACGTCGGCAAGCGACGAGGGTTTATAAAACCTTTGCGGCTGCAAAGGTACAACTTTTTTCGCATATATGCAAATAAATGAGAATTTTTCTGCGGAAAATGTAAATTCGGCACGCCTTTATTCAAATGTTGTAAATTCGGACTCCGCCTTGGTGGAACCATTCCCCCGAATTTACGTTCGCAGTATCCTGCAACTGGCACCTAATTAGTTCAAAACTTATAAATATGCAAGCACATTTATTTTTTTTGCCCTAATTATTTGCACAATTGATTATTTTGTTGTAAATTTGCAGCGCAAATTGTGTGAAACCATGAGAAAAGCCTTTTTATTTCTATCGATTATCCTATGTTTGGTAGGATGTAAGTCTTCGGAAGACCAGTCTATTTCGATCGCGAAATCGAATCCGATCATGCCGATTCGTATGAATGCCGACACGATGCATATCGTGATGACAGATTACCTGCCGGCGCTGTACGGCGACACGTCGCTATGGAATGAGTTGCAGTGGACGAGCAGCGGCGACCTGCTGGAGTGCAAGAACTTCATCGGGACAACTCCGGTGATTCGTGAGATGGATATCATCAACCATGACAATGCGATTCATCGTCTCTCTTTCAACAGCGAGGATGAGCATTTCGCGATCCCTGTGCTGCCGAACAAGCCGGTGAAGCAGAGCATGTATGCCTCGGGCTTCGAGAACGGATTGCTGACCGTGAGCTTCATGGGGGAAGTGGAGAATCCGACGTTTGAAGCGTATATCCAGAACATCCCGCTGGATCGTCAGTTATGGCGAGAGAAGACGAACTCGGTATGGGTGTTGGATCTCACGGGGTTAGAGGATAGCGGTTACAAGTTACCGGGGCGCAGTTACCTGCGTATCTTCGCAGAAGATAAGACGTATCTGTACAACGACCTGTTGCTGCCGCTGCAGGACGGCGAGATCATCACGGATGCAGGCATGCTGACCCGTCATGACCCGCAGGCGCAGGTGCTCTACTCTATCCTGATCGACCGTTTCTACAACGGCAACACCGCCAACGACTGGAAGATGAACAGCCCCGAGGTGCTGGACATCGTGGATTATCAGGGCGGTGACTTCGCCGGCATCACGCAGAAGATCGAAGAGGGCTATTTTGACCAATTAGGTGTGAACACCCTTTGGATCAGTCCGATCACCCAGAATCCATGGGACGCATGGGGCTGCTACCCCTTCAAGAACGGAAACAAATACGACCCGACAAAGAGCTATACGAAGTTCAGCGGTTATCACGGCTACTGGCCTATCTTCGCGACGAAGTTAGACGACCGTTTGGGTACGCCGGAGGAGTTCCGCACCTTATTAGCCGCCGCGCACGCGCACGGGATGAACGTGATTCTGGATTACGTAGCGAACCACATGCATATCAACTCTCCGACGCTGCAGGAGCACCCGGACTGGCATACGGATTCGATATTGCCGGACGGCAGACGCAACTTCGAGTTATGGGACGAGGCACGTCTGACGACCTGGTTCGACAAGCATATCCCGACGCTGGATCTGGAGCGCCCGGAGGTATGTGAGCCGATGTCGGACAGCGCGTTATACTGGTTAGCGAACTACGACCTGGACGGTTTCCGTCACGACGCATGCAAGCATATCCCGGAGGGTTACTGGCGTTTGTTAGGTCAGAAGATAGCGACTCGCTGGCCGGGTCGCGCGATATGGATGATCGGCGAGACATACGGCAGTCCGGAGTTGATCGGCAGTTACGTGAAGACGGGTATGCTGAATGCACAGTTCGATTTCAACGTCTATTTCACGGCACGTGAAGCCCTGTGCGGCCTGAAGCCGATGGAGGAGATTCTAAAGAACGAGTTGACGTCCTTAGCGACCTACGGTGCGCACCACACGATGGGTAACATCAGCGGCAACCACGACCAGATACGTTTTGCGTCCATCGCCGGCGGTGCGATCGACATCCACAGCCAAGGCAAGGAAGAAGGCTGGACAAAAGAGATCGGCATCGGCGACGACGAGAAAGCGTATAAGATCGCGCTGATGCTGGAGGTGCTGAATATGACGCTGCCCGGTGTGCCGTGTATCTATCAGGGCGACGAATACGCCGAAGTGGGTGCCAACGACCCGGATAACCGCCATATGATGCGCTTCGACAACCTCAACCGCGAGGAGAAGATGATGCGCGACAAAGTGGCACAGCTGATCATCCTGCGCCGCAGTTCGATGGCGCTGCAGTACGGCGAGTTCCTGCCGTATATCGGTACACCGGATATGATCATGTACGAGCGCCGTTATCTGGGTGAGTCGGTCATCGTGCTCATCGACCGCGCTTCGCTGGATTATAAGATTATTATGAACGGAAACGAATATATATTATGAAAAAGACATTATTGCTGGCTTTAGCCGCTATTGCGCTGTTCAGCTGCGCACCCAAACAAGAAGAAGCACAAGAAGCACAGGCTCCGCGCCACCCCGAATGGGCGTACGATGCTACTATCTATGAGTTAAACACCCGTCAGGCGACACCGGAAGGTACGTTCGCAGCTGCAGAAAATCTGCTGCCGATGCTCAAAGAGAACGGAATCGACATCATCTGGGTGATGCCGTGTCAACCGATCGGCAAGATCACCCGCAAAGGTACGCTGGGCAGTTACTACTCGATCATCGACTACTGTCAGATCAACCCGGAGTTCGGAACCCGCGCGGACTTCGAGCATTTCTTAGCCAAAGCGCATGAGATGGGATTCAAAGTGATTCTGGACTGGGTAGCTAACCACACGGCGCCGGACAGCGAGTGGACGAAGAACGAGGGCTGGCACTATCGCGACAGCCTCGGCAACCTGATGGTTCAATACGACTGGACCGATATCAGCAAGTTGAACTACGACAACCAGGACATGCGCAACGAGATGCTCAAAGCGATGCACTGGTGGATGGACAGCATCGGTATCGACGGTTTCCGCTGCGACGTAGCGGGCGAAGTGCCGACGGACTTCTGGAACTGGGCAATGAGTGATCTGCGTAAGACCCACCCGGATATGTTCACGCTGGCAGAAGACGAGGATAAAGCACAAGAGTTGACCGAGAGCGCGTTCGACATGTACTACGGCTGGACGCTGCATCATATCATGAACGACGTAGCACAAGGCAAGGCAACGGTAGAGGATCTGTGGGCTTATTTCGCCAAGGCTGACTCGACCATTCGTCCGGAGGCGATCCGTATGAACTTCATCACAAACCACGATGAGAACAGTTGGAACGGTACGGCTTTCGAGCGTATGGGTAATGACGGTGCCCGTCTGTTCGCTGCGTTCTGCTATGTGGTGCCGGGCATGCCGATGATCTACACCGGTCAGTTGGTTGGTAACCATCACCGCCTGCAGTTCTTTGAGAAAGACCTGGTGGACGCCGATCCGGAATATGCGATGGGTGGTCTGTACGAGGAGCTGAATGCGCTGCGTGCGGCTCACCCGGCGCTGCACAGCCCGGAGAAAGGTGCGCCGATGGTACGTATCCCGCTGGAGAACGATAAGATCTTCGCTTGCATGCGTGCACTGGACGGCGACACGGTGATTGCCGTGATGAACATGAGCAATGAGGAGCAGACCGTAGTGCTGCCGATAGAGAACAGCCCGATGATCATGCTCGATGCTTGGGAGTATGATATAATCGGTAGATAAAGTTGAAAGTTTAGAGTTTAAAGTTTAGAGTTTATAATAAATCCCGAACGGATGGTTCGGGATTTATTATTTATGCCATAGCGCCATTGACTTGGATGACTTGACCGGAGACGTAGGAGGAAAGGTCGCTCGCTAAGAAAAGGGCGACCTTTGCTACTTCTTCGGGTTCGCCTCCGCGCTTCATCGGGATCATGGAGACGAACTGCTTGAGGGTCTCTTCACTCAGCGCTTTGGTCATATCGGTGATGATGAATCCCGGCGCGATGG
>JAFXYK010000042.1 GCA_017541805.1 Paludibacteraceae bacterium | reverse complement strand
CCGGTCAACGGTGTGCCTGCACACTTGGTTAAGACCCTGACGCGTGCTAAATTCGAGCAACTGATTGACGACCTCATTCAACGTACGATTGCTCCGTGCCGCACTGCCCTCCAGAACGCAGGCCTCACGACCTCCGATATCGACGAGATTATCCTCGTAGGTGGTTCGACACGTATCCCGGCTATCCAGGATGCCGTACAGAAGTTCTTCGGCAAGGCTCCGTCCAAAGGCGTTAACCCCGATGAGGTAGTAGCAGTCGGTGCAGCTATCCAAGGCGGTGTGCTCACAGGCGATGTCAAGGATGTTCTCCTCCTCGATGTAACCCCGCTGAGCCTCGGTATCGAGACCATGGGCGGTGTCATGACCAAGATGATTGAAGCCAACACCACCATCCCGACCAAGAAGACCGAGACCTTCACCACGGCTGTCGATAACCAGCCGTCCGTAGAGATCAAAGTCCTCCAAGGCGAGCGTCCGATGGCGGCTCAGAACAAGCAGATTGGTATCTTCCACCTCGATGGTATCATGCCTGCCCGTCGTGGCGAACCGCAGATCGAAGTAACCTTCGATATCGACGCCAACGGTATCTTGAACGTCACCGCGAAAGATAAAGCTACCGGTAAGGAGCAGAAGATCCGTATCGAAGCATCCTCCGGTCTGTCTGACGAAGAGATCAAGCGTATGAAAGCCGAAGCAGAAGCCAACGCTGAGGCCGATAAGAAGGCCAAAGAGCAGGCTGACAAACTCAACAAAGCCGACGCTACGATCTTCCAGACCGAGAAGCAGCTCGCTGAATTCGGCGATAAGATCCCGGCTGACAAGAAGGCTCCGATTGAGAAAGCCCTCGCTGACCTCAAGGCTGCGTACGAGAAGAAAGATGCGGACGCCTGCGAAGCTGCCAACAACGCCCTCATGACCGCCTTCCAGGCAGCCAGCGCAGAGATGTACGCTGCGCAACAACAAGCACAAGCCGGCCAAGCCGGCCCGCAAGGTCCGCAAGCAGGCCCGACTGACAACAATGGCTCCAACGGCTCCAACGGCCCTACCGCTGAGGACGTCGACTTCGAAGAGGTTAAATAATCTTCGTTAGGTGCTCGGAATCCATTCCGAGATAGAATTCCCCCTCTCCCGCAAAGGAGTGGGGGATTTTTCTTGTGTTCTGTTGCTGTCGGTATTTCCGCTGCTTTCCTTCATCGTGCATTTTGGGCGCATCCTTGCGCCCATTATTAGCTTTACCCGCTTTTTCATAAATTTCTCACTTTTCCCAAGTTTTTCCCAAGTGTAAAATTTGGATATTTCGCAAAAAAGCAG
The DNA here is from genome assembly GCA_017541805.1 of Paludibacteraceae bacterium. Classification (GTDB taxonomy): domain Bacteria; phylum Bacteroidota; class Bacteroidia; order Bacteroidales; family Paludibacteraceae; genus Colicola. Next base: position 19,799 of record JAFXYK010000042.1, on the reverse strand, counting down.
TACTTTTGCACCGCAAATTTAAATATAGATACGATGAAAACAAAGTGTTTAAAATCAATTAACGCAGTCATAGCCTTCTTGCTATGTTTATTAGGCTTCTCCGGTTGTGAATTGCCGAGTGTTGAGTATGGTGTTCCGCACGCTGATCTTGACATCGAAGGACAAGTATCGAACGAAGAGAATGAGGTGCTTCCGGACATACAAATTGTGGCTTGGAAAGGATGGAAAGATGGAGGCGGCACGTTGTATTGGCAGGAATATGCAGATACATTGTACACCGATTCAACAGGGCGTTTTTATAGGTTTTATGAAAACACTTTCCCCTTGGAATATCACCGGATTATTGCCAATGATACCACTGGTACATATGCATCGGATACTATTGATGCCACAGTGTCATATTCCGGAGGAAACGGAGGTTGGTATGAAGGCAAAGCTACATTAAATGTCACTTTTATCCTCCAAAAGAACTCAAGCCAAGAAGTAGAATAAATTTATTTTCCTAGGCATCCTATGATTCATAGTCTGCCTATTTCCCTTTGTTACTTTTCGCCTTTTCTGTCAGGCTCGGGCATAGGCAGATTAGCCCGTCGCCGGTCGCTCTCTACGAGCGGCCGATTATTCTTATCTCGCTTCGCTCGAACGATTCTTTCGCCACATTCCGTCCTCTGTCTTTGTGTCACGTTTCACGAGGTCACAAACGCCAGAGGCCTGCCCGGAATGTGCTCAAGGCGGGTGTAGCGCCATGCGGGGTGTAGCGGGCTGTTTACCTCCGGTGGTTTTATCTATTATTTCGCAATTTATGCGTTTTTCGTTAAAAAATAGATTTTTTTTGCACTTTTTAGCTAAAAAATTTGGAAAAAGGTAGAATGCAGTGTTATATTTGCAGTCAAATTTATAAAACATTTCGCAGATGAACAAGAAAGTAGCTTATATCTTAGTTGTCCTTTATGGTATTATTGCAGTTAGTTTGGTTGGACTATATTTGCAGTTTATATGCCAAGTTCCTCTTCCTTATATAAAAGAATGGGTAATTTCAACGAATATTAGCGACATTCTTGCTTATCCTGTATATTGGATTCCACTATGCTTATTATGCATCCCTCCATGTTTAATATATCTTCCGCTAACATTGTGGGATTGGAATGAGGATGTACACTGGTCGGCATATATCCTTCCTGGTTTATTATTAGTATTTTGGATAATCAAAGTTATATTACTGTCATGGTCTGATCATAGCGATTTGGAAACTAAATATCTAGAAACGATATGTTTTGCGGCTATAGGAGTGTACATAATTTCTCAGGTCGTGGAGAGAATACATAAATAGTTGTCTGCTATAATGGTGATAAATCCTATGATTATATGCAGATTACAGATTACACATTTGCAAACATTACTGCTCGCCCATTCTTGACGCTTAATGAGGTCAACAACACATGGATATTCACGGACAACACCAAGCACGTCATTGATGTGTGTATGTACCGCGAACCGGAAGTGATGGATCTCATCCAATCCAAAGGTGCTACCTTTGATTGGTTTCCCACTGATGAGCGCCCGATGGATATGGATATGATTCTTAATGCCGTTGCCAAACTCATTAAGTATGACCGCGATGGCTCGCATATAATCGTCCATTGTTTGCACGGCAACAACCGTTCTCGCACCGTTGTAGAAGCCTTTCACTTCGCCAAACTCGGCTTCCATTTCGAGGATGAGTACAAAGGTTTTACCAACCACCTTGTTTGGAATTGTACAAGTGGATATTTGCCTCCGTTGCCGGAGATGGAGTCATCACTATCGCAACTGACAGCAAGGTAGGAACATTACTGCGAAAATGCATTTTGAATTATGATATATCAAGAGTTCTCGGAAGAAGACAAACTCTTAAAAATGACGGACTCTGTTTTCTTCCGCTTTTGCGAACCTAAATCAGGATGGATAAAGATGGAGATCTTTGTTAATGGAACTCGCTATCTCATTTCCAGCTTAAGCACAATATATGATCCTTTCCCATCAATGAAACATTGGCTTGAGGATATTGTCAAAGGTTTGTCATCAGAGAATGTGATGCGCATTGATAGTGAAGCAAGCGAACTCATTTTTCATTATGAGGAACTGAATGATGCGAAGCATGGTATTTTCTATATTTATGATTCAGAATCTAATACTATATTGGCAAGGGCTATCGTAAAGACTAAGGAATTGGTGACGGCATTATACCTTGCTATGTTAGATTTAGCATCCAATGGATACAATCGAAAGTGTAGCGACTTTGGAAAAGAGTGGTATTGTATTAAGAATGAGAATTTAGCAGTTTATAATACAGCGACTTTCTATAATGCAGTAAAATCGCCTCTTATAGAATGGTATTTTTGTTCTCCGAAATCATATCGTCAATCTCAGCCGACATTCAAAGAGTTTCCGGAAATCAAAGAGTCGATACAGATGTGGTGTGATTATGGCGCTGCATTATTTTGGAGTGGAGGCGAAATTGGTCATCAAGGAGCTTGTGGTGATGCCTCTGAAATATTTACTGAAACTTGTGGTGTGATAGATCTAAGAGGTATAGAGGAGTTGCAGGAGTGGTATGACAGATATGATAAAGGTCCACTGCCAGGTGAGAATGGTTATGATTGTGAGACAAAAGGAAGCTGGTTTGAGCAAGGAAAGGAATTTGCCAAGAAGGTACGCGAACTTCTTCCGGATACCATAGATTTGTATTATTATGATTGGTACCCCAGCATAGAAGTTCCGCAAGAAAATAGGTTGCACTTTCCAGAAAGGCTTCCAATGATTGTTTTTAATAGCAGATTGCTTGACAAATTCAAATAGATTGGAGTCCCCCTGCCTCCCCGCTGTTGAGTTTCCGCCTGGTTCCAATGGATGCTCAATGGATGCTGAAAGGGTGCTCAATGGTTGCTCATACCATTGTCACCCTTCCGTAATGCCTCTATCTGCTTGATAAGAATTCGCTAATTCTTCTATCCTTGAAATCCTCTGCAAAGATAATACTTTTTTTTCAAATATCCAAATTTTTTGCCTCAAATATTGTACTTTTTTGACATAAACTTGCATATATCAAATTTTTTCTGTAATTTTGCAACGCAAAATCAAAATCATAAACGCCATGACAAAGAAGAGCCTTTTTATCGCACTAATAGCAGCCTTTTGTCTTGTATTGCCGGCTCCGGCGCAACTCATCCAAAAAGTGAAATTAATGACCCCGCATTATTACCCGGGTGTGGTCTATTTTACGGACGGGCGCAGTGAGGCTTTCGACGAAGTCGAATTGCCGCAGGTGACGAGGAGAAACTTGGATGTCAAGAAGAGTCTCTCGGATAAGAAACGCACGACGATTGATGCCAAAGAGATCGCTTTCATCCAGTTCTGGCACAAGGATTTCCCGGAGAAAGTACACACGCTGTACTATGTATATGCCAAGTCGGAGATGATGCAAAGTCCGGATCAGTGGGGCTTTCCGATCGCAGAGAGCAGCTGGGGCGTCCTTTACCAGTGTGAGGCGAACTATGAGATGAATAAAAAGACAGGGGATCTGAATATAATAAAGTTCGTCGGCGGTTCGTCGCCTGATACCCCCACGCTCTTCTATGTCAAGCGGAACGGGGACGAAAAGGCCCGCCTGCTTGTTTTCGATGAGTTTCGGTTTGCGAGCAAGAAGAAAACAGCGGAGCTCTTCAAGGAGAATCCCGCTATCTATAACGGCATCAAGTCCGGCGAACTCAGGCCGGCTGACCTGCCGTATATCATAGAAGCGATGGGTGCGACCCAGGAAGATCTCAATCAAGAAAAGGAGGAAGAAGATGGAAAATGAGGGTAGTCCGGTGCTGAATGAAGCACAAACGTATATCAAGTCGCAGTATGATATCCTGCGCCTGCAGGCGACTAAGAAAGCCAGTCTTATCGGCGGCTCGATCCTGCTGGCTATTTGTGTCCTTTTCCTGGCGTTCATGGTGGTTATCCTCCTGGCGATAGGCGGCACATACGTCTTGGCGCAGTATATGCCTACATGGGCGGCGTTCTTAACGATGGCGGGTGTGTTCCTGTTCCTGATCGTGCTCTTGATACTGTGCAAGAAAGCGCTGTTTGTCAATCCTATCGTTCGGGGGCTGAGTGAGCACAAGAACTTGAACGAACTGGATAAGGAGATGTTGCGCGCAGAGGGTAGAGCGACCCTGATGCGTGAGCTGCTGGTGAACCGCGCGCATGCCGTGCAGACCGCGATTGACGAGTATATACGCTTGATCCGTCTGGGAATAAAACTGATACGTCGGTTCTTTGATGTTCAACGTCCTGCCAATTGATCCCCACCGTTGATTACATACAGTCGTGTTTCGACGAGTATAACGTCCTTTTCTTCAATGGGACGCTGCCTCCTATACCCATCAAACTGAGTAATGCCCGCACGTTTCTCGGTAAAGTAACCTTCGTCAAGCGCCGTAAATGGCTCTTCGGTGAATGGGTGTACTCGAACTTCAAACTGCGTATCAACACCCGTTTTGACTTGCCGGAAGAACTCATCCAGGACACGATTCTTCACGAGATGATTCATTATTATATCGCCGTCAACCACTTGCGCGACACCTCTACGCACGGCCAACTCTTCCGCCGGGAGATGAAGCGGATCAACGAACAAGGAAACAGGCACATCACTATCTCCTACCGGCTTACGGCTTTATCTCAGTTAATGGAATCTTCACAAAATCCCGCTCTTCCCAAAGCGGGTGTGGAATAATTAAGTTGAAAGTAGAAAGCTGAAAGTTGAAAGATTTCTCTTTCCCTTCATTATCAAAGACCCGTATCAGGTCGATATCTATGGTCCGGTCGGAATAATGACCGTCCACGCTCTTATGAGTCCTTCCTAACTCACTTTCGATCGTCTGCGTCTTACGCAGTACCTCTAATGGCGCCAATTCAGTCTCGACACAGCAGCAACTATTGCAAAAACCGTGCTCACTCTCGAAGCCCCAGGGTTCAGAATAATAAAAAGAAGAGCATTTTGTTACCCTTCCTATTGTTTGTTCGATGCGCTCTATTGCCGCACGAATCGTTTGCTCACGATTGCCGAGGTTGCTCCCCAGAGAAAGATAATAAATCATGTGTGGCTTGTACGAGCTTCGGATACAACACCGATTCTTTCAATATCGGCGCGTTGTCCAGATAATGATACTCATCATTCGTGCGCTCCAGGATGAACACCGCGATGAGGATGATCAGACCGGCTTTGCAGACCGCAAAAGCACCGCCTAACAGTTTATTGGCCCAGCCCAAGTGAATCGCATTTAGGAAGCGGTTCATGTTTCGTGCGAACACCGACAAGAGCGTAGCGATCGCCAAGAAAATAAGCACATACGCAATCACGTCGCATGTGCCTGTCGGCCAAGCAAAAGCGTCTTGAATGGCGTCGGATAAAGGCGGAGCAATTAATCGTGCGCCGAATGCTCCGAAGATCACCACCACGAGGGCAATGACTTCGGAGACAAACCCGCGCATCAAGCCTCTAATGAGGCTGAGAAGAACAGACAAAACGATTAATACGTCCAGCCAGTTCATTTAGTACTTATCAATAATCTTTCGGATCAAACTCCTTCGGAACCCATGATTCTCCAAGATCATTCTTCATGTTGACATCCGCAACACCGATGCCCGGAATACCACGTGGCGTGACGGACCATTCATAGCCTTTCTGCTTGCCGTCAGCAAGGTCCGAAGCCTTATCTTCGTACCAACCTAAGATACCGGTCACTGAACCTCTCCAGTTCGGGCATTCGGTCACACCGTGACGGTCAGCGCCCGGAAGGTAGTAGTATGCGAACTTGGAATACTCCGAGTTAGAGCACATCAGTTTGTTTGTTCCGTCCGAGATAACACGGCTCTGCGGGTAACCTACATTATTGGTAGTCGGAGCGAACACATTCGCATTGCTTGACGAATCCGGATGTAAGGTATCGCATTTAGCCAGTGTTCCGTTATTGTCGAACTCGCCGGTGAACCAAACACCTTTGATCACTACCAGACGGCCGTCTGCTTTACGGATCTTATCCATGCCGGCTGCATCGGGGACAGCTACCAGAGGAATCTCTGCGTATAACTGTGACAGGGTCAGGGTGTCATATTGCAGTTTGTTGACATCCGGAGTACCGATCATGCGTGTGACTCTCTGGAATACTGAACTCTCGATACGACCCGGCGCCCAACCTACTTTTTGCGATGCGTTCATCGCATAGATGTTGTTGTTGTATGACGGCACGCAGAGTTGCGGTTGGTTCGCATAGCGGCCAACAGCCAGACCATTACAACGGATCAAAATCTCTTGACCGATCTGATACATACCACCGGCAGAACCCAGATCCACTGAGATACGGAGGTTCTGTTGCTCTCCATTGACGATCTGCTGGATAACCATCGCTTTGTAGAAGTTGCCGGCATAGTCGTCCGTAGTAACACGACCGCGGATATAGATGCCGGAACCTTTTGTCGGAAGGGTATCTACGGTGAACATATACAGGTCATGTTTCGAATCATAAGAACGGTCGCGGTAAGGACATGTATCGCTTGCGAAGTTACCCTTCTCCGTCATATACGTGTCGAGGAACTCATTCAAACTATAGATCTTATAACCTTCCGGATTTTCTGCCTTGAGTATCTCGTCTAATGAGCCTTCTTGTACGAAAACGTCATCTTCTTTCAAGCCGCGAGGCTCACAAGAAGTCAGCATCGCAACCACCGGCATGGCCAGTAATATTGCATAGGTATAAATAGACTTTCTCATAGTTGTTAGAATTTATAAGTTACTGTTAAGAAGAAGTTAACACCCCATGCGTAGTAGTACTTGGATGGATATTTCCAAGCGTTCGCGGTGATAACCGAGTTCTGGTAGTCTTTCTCACCCTGACGTACGGCACGCGGCAGACGGGCTTGTTGATAACCGCCGGTCTTGAAGTGCGTGTTGTTACCAAGGTTGGTGACGCTCAAGTTGATCGATACGGATTGACGGTTCGGCAGATAGATCAGTTTACCAACCGATGCATCAATCAAGAAGCGGTTCAGCGGGTTGGTGGCTGCTAAGCTCTCCTGCATCGTCATGATGTTGTACGGATATTTGAGTACAGGTACACCGTTCGCATCCAGTACTGCGTTGTTATAGTTCACCGAACCATCTTCGTTAATAGTCGGTTGCAAGAGTACCATACCGTCAGAAGTCTCGATGGCATTTGCATTATCATCACCAAACCAACCGTTGACAGCCGTTCCGTCCAGGCGGGTGCCGGTGAACAGACCTTGCATACGACGGCTCGGAGCTACACTCAGGTAGTTCCAGTCGTGGTAGCTCACGGTGATGTCAGCAAACCACATCTTCGGGTGGAAGAACGAGAGCTTCAAGCTGGCATTCACTTGCGGACCCGTTGACAGTTTCAATCCTTTCAGTAATACCTTATCGGTCGTCTCGAAGACGAGCGCCTTGGTGGTCATATCTTGCGTCATCGGCATACCGTTCTCTGCAGATTGTACGGCAATAGCGTCGCTCGTGTAGCGGTAGTCGCCTACGGAAGCCACACCCGTCAAGGTGAAATAGGTACCCATCTTAACCGATGCAGCTGCCTCAACACCCATGTAACGTTTGTCGATGCCGGTCATAGCCTGGTTCACGAAGGTACGAGCCTCGTCGTCATAGTAACCGTTCAACTCGGTACCGTTCCAGCTCTGTGTGAAGAAACCGGTGATACGACCGCGAACGATCGGGTAGTTGAACTCATAGGTCAGGTCAGCAGAAACGATTTTCTCGCTGGCTGCATAGAAATCAACCAGACTCTTGGCATTGTCGTGCGTGTAGATATTCTTTACAACGGCATCGTGTACGCGCTGCGAGATATATGCATCGCGTGCATACGGTGCGCGAGTCTCTGCCAATGCATTCAGTTTCAGGCGGTTACGACCGTTGATCTTATAGATGGCACCGAACTTGAAGGCCGGATCCAGGAAGTAGTGAGCTTCACCTACATAGGTCGTTCCGGCTCTCAGTTTGCCGGCTGCTTCAGCGGCTTTGATGGTCTTATAGGCATCCTTGCCGTAGTAGATCCAAGAATTATTATAGGTCTTCTCGTCCGCGATCTTGGTCAGATACCAAGCACGACCGTTCAGCATGTTTGTTGTACGCTGCATCGAGTTGTATTCGAACGCGAGTGCGTAGTAGAGATCTACCTCATTGAAGGTCCACTCGTTCTGGAACCATGCCTTGGCATTCGCCATGTTGATGCGGTAGTCATAACCGAAACGACGACCATTGGCTTTGACTACATTGTCATAGTCGTCGGCGATTTCGTTCTTACGAACGTTTGCAATATCTTCCTGCGTGAAGCCGCTGTTGGAAGCCAACTCCTTGATATCACGGTCTGCGAAGGCGTCAATGTCAATCCACTGGTTGCCACCAAGCAGGTCATCGATTGTCTTATAGTGGATACCTTGCGAGTACTTACCTTCTACACCTAATGTCATCTTCAGGTGGTTGTACTTCGTATTCACGTAGTTGAACGAAGCATTTGCCTCCTGGATGTCATTGTGACGGCGCTCCAGGATATAACGGGCAGCTCCGTCCGGGTTGTTGATGTTATTCGCGTAGTTAGCGGCGTAGATATTATCCCAGTTGATCTGCGTGGTGTTGTTGTCACGGTTCTTCCACAGATCCACTAAGTTGTTGTATTGCTCTTTGTTCACCGACGGACCTACGAGGTTACCGTCATTGCCGATGAAACCGGAACCGAGACTCTTACCGTTCATATCCTCACCGATAAATAAACCCCATGGATAGTGCGTTTTGCCGTCAGCCTCAAAGAGTAAGTCAGCTGAGTTCACGTTGTTCGGGTTAGCTATCTGACCGTCCCACATGAACGAAGGCAGGTTACGATAGTAGTCCGGACGCGGATCCGGGGCGTTGTAGAAGTTCAGCGCTGAGTTCGAATACCAGGAATAGTGATATCCGGCTGCTACTTTGAGCCACTGTTGCTCGTCGATCTTGTACTCGAAAGTTGCGATAACCGTCGGGTCATACGACTTCACAATACGGCTGTTGCGTACTTTACCGTCCTGATAGCCCCAATACGGGTTGTAGTTGTTGCTTCCGGTCAGGTCATACACCTCTTGCGTCACTGCTGCGTTCTGACCGCGCTCGGTCGGAGCACCGAAGGTGATGAGTTTGAGGCGTTTGTTGTCCCAGATCTTCTCTGCCGTCAGGAAATAACCCAGCGAATAGTACTTGATACCTTCACCGATGATTCCTTTGTTGTCTACGTACGGCGAGAAACGATAAGCCAACTGAGCTGTTACAGCCCAACCGCTCGGCATCACACCACTCGAATACGTAGCGTTCACACGGGCTTTGTAGTTACGGTTCGTTCCTGCTGCACCTACTTTCCAACCCTGTGCATAACGGCTTGCACCCATCAGGTAGTTCGTCGATTGACCGATACCACCGAAGGTGAAGTTCGTTGCCTCCATCGGGTTGAGCACCTCTTTGTAGCGGCTGGCGTCGTTCAGACCACCCATAGCGGAGTAGTTGAACTGACCGCGCTCCTGCGAACTGAAGTTCAGACCCTCGATGTAGTAGTTCTCTACGTTCGACTGATAACCGCGGTTACGGTAACGGGCGGTCGACCAGGCGAAGGAGGTGTTCGAGTTGAACACGTCGGTCGATGCAGAAGAAGACGAAGCTTGCGACTGTGAACGACCTTCATCATCCGTCATCTCTTCTTCCGTCAGGTTCAGCAAGATCTCGTCTTGTGCCTGAGCGACGATGTCCGGTTGAAGAAGAACGTCGTTCATCACGTTCGTGCGATCAGCCTGCAGGTTAATCAACTCGAGCGCGGCGATGAAGCCGTCTGCTTCCACCAACACCTCTTCATCCATCGCTTCCAGGTAGAGTAATGTGAATTCACCCGTCGCATTGGTCGTAGTAGAGATGTCTTGATTCGCGAGCGTTACTTTGGCGCCAACAACAGGAGTACCTGTGTTGTCTGCAACCACTCGACCCTTGAGTGATGTCTGTGCCATCATGGCTACGGAGAGCGTAAGCACAAACATCAATGAAAAGAGTTTTTGTCTCATAACGATTGTTTGTTAGTGTTTTTAATGGTTAATATTAATTGTTTAGAATTCTGCTGTCTTCGGGGTCCTCGGGAACGGAATGACGTCGCGGATGTTCTGCATGCCGGTCACAAACAGCATCAGTCGCTCGAAACCGAGACCGAAACCGGCGTGCGGTGCGCTACCGAAACGACGGGTGTCGAGGTACCACCACATATCTTTCATCGGGATATGACGGCGCTCGATCTCTTCGTTCAGCAGCTCCAGACTCTCCTCACGTACGCTACCGCCGATGATCTCGCCGATCTGCGGGAAGAGCACATCCGTACCTTGAACGGTCTTGCCGTCCTCGTTGATCTTCATATAGAATGCCTTGATATCTTTCGGATAATCGGTCATGATCACCGGCTTGCCAAAATGTTCCTCTACGAGGAAACGCTCGTGCTCGGAAGCCAGATCGTCACCCCATTGGCACGGGAACTCAAATTTCTTACCGTTCTTAACCGCCTCCTGCAGGATGTTGATACCTTCGGTATAAGGCAGACGCACGAACTCCGTGTCAACAACACTCTTCAGACGCTCGATCAGACCTTTGTCCACAAACTGATTCAAGAACTCCAAATCATCCATACAATGATCCAGCGCCCAGCGAACGCAGTATTTGATGAAGTCCTCTTCCAGATCCATCAACTCGTCCTTCTGAATAAATGCCACTTCCGGTTCGATCATCCAGAACTCTGCCAAGTGACGCGGTGTGTTGCTGTTCTCTGCGCGGAAGGTCGGACCGAAGGTGTAGATCTTTCCTAATGCCATCGCACCCAACTCACCTTCGAGCTGTCCGCTGACGGTCAACGCAGCCTGTTTGCCGAAGAAATCATCGCTGTAGTCGATCTGACCGTTCTCGTCTTTCTTCAGGTTATAGAGGTTCTTTGTCGTCACTTGGAACATCTGGCCTGCTCCTTCGCAGTCACTCGCTGTGATCAGCGGCGTATGGAAATAGAAATAGCCGTGCTCGTGGAAATAGGTGTGGATCGCCATCGCCATGTTATGACGGATACGGAAGACTGCACCAAACGTGTTCGTACGCGGACGCAGATGCGCGATTGTGCGCAGGAACTCCATCGACAGACCTTTCTTCTGCAGCGGATATTTCTCCGGATCAGCTGTGCCATATACCTCGAGGTCCGTCAACTGGATCTCAACAGCCTGACCTGCACCCTGGCTCTCTACCAGGATACCCGTCGCCGAGATACACGAACCGGTCGTCACGGGTTTGAGACGCTCCTCATCAAATTTCTCCAGATCCACTACGATCTGGATGTTCTTAATCGTCGAGCCGTCGTTGAGCGCGATGAAAGACACGCTTTTGTTGCCGCGACGGCTACGAACCCATCCTCTGACGTTGATCTCTGCCCCGAAATCGGTGCGCTTCAATGCGTCTATGATTACTGTTCTTTGCATATATATCTTTTTACTTTTAACTTTTTATTTTTCACTTTAGAACGCCGGCGCGATATCTTCGCCAAGGCTGTTCAAACTGGCGCCATCGGCGTTCATCTGCTGTCCGAAGGACACGGCACCCAGACTGCTGTTCATGCTTGACTGGATCGACATGCCGCCGCCGTCGGGGATGATCGGCGTATTCATCTCATCCGGATCGATCGCCTCGTCTTCGTTCTGGAATTTCGCATACTTACCGCGGAAACGAAGCCATATGCTGTCGGTGGCACCGTTACGGTGCTTCGCCACGATGATCTGTGCCAAGCCGCGCAGGTCCTTGCCGGTCTTATCGTCGTTATAGATATGATAATACTCCGGACGGTGGATGAAGCATACCATGTCGGCGTCTTGCTCGATCGCACCGGACTCACGCAGGTCACTCAGCTGCGGTGTCTTACCTTCCACACCTTGACGGGCTTCCACACCACGGTTCAACTGCGACAGCGCGATGATAGGGATATCCAACTCTTTCGCCAGTCCCTTCAGTCCGCGGGAGATGATACTTACCTCCTGCTCACGGCTGCCGAAAGACGAACCCTGTGCGTTCATCAGCTGCAGGTAGTCGATGATGATGATGCGTACGCCGTGTTCGCGCACCAGCTTACGCGCTTTCGACCGTAACTCATAGATCGACAACGAAGGCGTATCGTCCATATAGAGCGGTTTACCCTTCATCACGTTGATCTTTGTATTCAGTTTCTGGCTGTCGGTCTTGCTCATCTTACCGGTCTTGATCTTCTCGCCTTCTATCTCGCATACGTTCATGATCAGACGGTTGACGAGCTGCACGTTACTCATCTCCAGCGAGAAGATAGCGGTCGGGATGTTACGGTCCACAGCCATATGTTTCGCCATCGAGAGCACGAACGCCGTCTTACCCATCGCCGGACGAGCGGCTATGATGACGAGGTCAGGAGTCTGCCAACCCGATGTGATCTTATCCAGCGCATTGAAGCCCGAAGGAATACCGGATATCGAACCCGTGTTCTTCGCCGCTTTCTCCATGCGGGCAAACGCTTCTTCGATGACGGGGTCTATCTGCGTCACGTCACGTTTCTGGCTGCGCTGACTGATCTCGAAGATACCGGCTTCGGCGGTCTGCATCAGGTCGTCTACGTCCTGCGTCTCGTCGTAACCCATCTCTTCGATCTGTGCCGCCAACGCGATGACGTCGCGTGCCGTCGCTTTCTTCGCGATGATCTGCGCATGGTAACGCAGGTGCGCGGTAGAAGCCACACGACGGGTGAGTTCCGCCAGGTACACGACGCCGCCGGCTTTCTCCAGCGTGCCTTGCTCCTTCAGCTTCTCACCGACGGTCATCAGGTCAATAGGCTGATCCTTAGCGGCCAGTTCCCGAATGGCTTCATAGACCATACGGTTCTGGTCTTTATAGAACACCTCCGGGCGTAACAAATCGGCTACCGTTCCGTAGGCTTCTTTCTCTATCATCAACGCACCGAGCACGGAGTCTTCCAACTCCTGCGCCTGAGGCGGTAACTTACCTGCTTCATTCGCTCCCACCTTGATGATGGTGGTCTGCGGGGCACGTTTGCTTGTCTTACTTATTCCTGCCATATGCGGTCAGTAGGTTGTGTGCAGCGATGAAGCTGCTTATCTCGTTATTGAGCACCTGGCGTTCCGCCACTTCAATCTGGTGCTCCATCTGCTCGTTCTTATAAAATCCGTCCAGCAGTGCCTGGTTGATCGTCTCGTACATCCAGTATTTGGCTTGCTCCGTACGGTGGGCATCGAAATAACCGTTCTGCTTGGTGAACGCGATATACTCTTCGATGTTCTGCCATACATCCATCACGCCGCTGTGGTCGATGGAGGAGCAGCATATAGCCTCGGGTTTCCATCCGGACTCCGAAGGCGGGAAGAGCATCAGCGCGTTCTTGAAGCTCACACGCGCGGCGCGTGCGCGTTCAATATTATTACCATCGCATTTGTTGATCGCGATGCCGTCCGCCATCTCCATGATACCGCGTTTGATACCTTGCAGCTCGTCTCCTGTGCCGGTCACCTGCAGCAGCAGGAAATAATCGACCATCGAGTGGGCGGCTGTCTCCGACTGACCGACACCTACCGTCTCCAGCAGTATCGTGTCGAAACCGGCTGTTTCGCAGAGCACGATCGTCTCGCGTGTCTTACGCGCCACGCCGCCTAACGAACCCGCACTCGGGCTGGGACGGATGAACGCGTTCGACTTCACGGACAGCTCGTTCATACGTGTCTTGTCGCCCAGGATCGAACCCTTGCTGCGTTCCGACGACGGGTCGATAGCCAGCACCGCAAGGTGCTTCCCTTGGTTGCACAGCTCGATACCCAGCGCCTCGATGAACGTGGACTTACCTGCTCCGGGCACACCCGTGATACCGACGCGAATCGAGTTACCGGCATACGGCAGACACAGCTCTATCACTTTCTGCGCGATGACCTGGTCTGCCAGCAGGTTACTCTCCACCAGCGTCACGGCCTGGCTGAGGATCGTCATGTCGCCACGACGAATGCCCTCGAAATATTCTTCGGGGCTCAGCACCGTCTTCCTGCGGCGGAAGGTGGAGTAGGGATTGACGGAGGGCAGGTTCTCTACACCGGCGTTCACCGTCAACCCTTTGTATTCGGCACTATTTTCCGGATGATCCATCATTCAACGGTGAAGTTGATCTTGATCGTCTTTATCGGGTGCTGGTAGTCGTTCGTGATAACAATCACGTCTTCCGTGTAGTTACCTGCTTCGAGACCTTTGGTCTGGATATCTACCGCCACGTTACCTTTCTTTCCGTTCTTGATCGTCTTCGGCGCAGCCTTGATAGTCAGGTGCTCTGCCTCGGTATAGACGCGACGAACCTCCAGTGCGTTGGCACCGCTGTTCTTGATAGCAAACGCATATTTCATCGTCTTACCGGCTGCAATCGTACCTGCGTTGTATTCAGCCAGCGTCTCAATGATCGGAGCCTGCTGTTTCTGCTCGGTCGTCATGTTGCTGAAGTCCTCTACCACATTCGCCTTCACGGTCAGTTTGTAGGCCTCCTCGATATGCTGTTTGCCGTCAATAACGACGTATGCATATACCTCTACCGGGCCGTAGATCTTCGCATTGGCGGTGTTGAGTTCGAATACGAACTTACCTACCTCGTTCTTTTTTACGGTTGCCAGCGTGGTCTGCGAGAAGAAATATGCATTGTCTGCCGAACTGGTAGCCAGTTCCACTTTGTGCTCTTCGTCTTTGAGGTTTGTGTATTCCAACTCACCTTGCTTTGCCTCACCTTTCTTGATTGTGCCGAAGTTGAGCGTCGTGGTCTTCATGTTCAACTCACCTACAGCCACCGTGTATTTGTTCACCGGCTTTGCTTGCTTCGGAATCACTTCGCCCTTGATATACACGCGGGTGGTGGACTCTTTCGCATTCGACGTGATGGTGACGGTCTTGTTGAAACCGCCGGGACGGCCGTTCGGGTTATAGGTCACCGTGATGACACCTGTCTGGCCCGGCTCGATCGGGTCACGCGTCCATTTCGGAGTGGTGCAACCGCAGCTGGCACGTACGTTACTCAGCACCAGCGGAGTCATTCCTTCGTTCTTAAACTGGAAATCAACCGACACACGGCCGTCTTCCTCATGAATCTTACCGAAGTCATGAACCGTCTTCTCAAAGGTAATCACCGGTTCCTGACCCATCATGGCTACTGCTACAAGAGCCATGCAGAGAGTACTTAAAATCTTTTTCATATCTTTAAACTCTATACGTTAAACTTTTAACTTTCAACTTTAATTCGTTTAATTTCCTTAATATCCTCGATCTTGCGGATCGCTTTGAAGAGTTCTGTCAACTCCGATCGGTCATAAACGTACACTTCCATCATACATTTGAAGATACCGTCTTCGCTCGTCGCATTGATGGTGCGGATGTTGATATGGAAATCCGTCGATATCTTCTGCAGCACCTGGATGAACACGCCGAACTTATCGATACCTCTCATCTCTATCGTCTCCACGAACGACTGTACACGGTGCGTGTTCCATGTCGCCTCGTAGATACGCTTGCCGAAACTGCTCTTGAGCACCATCGCTTCCTCGCAGTCCACCTGGTGGATGTGCATCATGCCTTTCTCGTCCAGGTATCCGAGCACTTCGTCGCCGGGAATCGGATGACAGCAGTTGCTCAGGATGCATTCTTTGCCGAGGTTCTCATCGGATATCACAAACTGATGCCGTCCTTTCTGCGGCTTGACGATCTCTGTCTTCTCCGTAGAGGGGACAGCCGATGTCCCTTTGTCTCCTTTCTTCCCGATAAACGGTATATACGACCTCCAGCCGCGTTTGGGGTACACGATATCGTGCAGGTTGTCCAGCCGGATCGCACCCTGACCCACTTCGCGGTACAGCTCCGTCGGCTGCGTCATCTGGTAGTAAGACAATAACCGTGCCAAAGCCATATCGTGGTTCGCCGCCAGGTCCTTATCCATGCTGATCGCGTCTTCCACTAACCGCTCGCCGTGCTTGATATATCTGCGTTCCTCGCGACGGAAATACATGTTCAGTCCGTTGCGGGCTTTGGCGGTCGTGATGAAGCCGAACCACTCTTTCTGCGGATGCTGACTCGACGACGTGATGATCTCCACCTGGTCGCCGCTCTTCAGCGGATACGACAGCGGCACCAACGTATGGTTCACTTTCGCGCCGATACAGTGTTCGCCTATCTCCGAGTGCAGCATGAATGCGAAGTCCAGCGTCGTCGAACCCATCGGCATCGTCTTGATCTCACCCTTCGGCGTGAAGACGAATACCTCCTGTGCAAACAGGTTCAACCGGAAGTTGCCGATGAAATCCATCGCGTTCTTATCCGGGTTCGCCAAAATCTCCTTGATCTCCTGTAACCATTTATCGAGCTCCGAATCGTCCGACTCACCGGTCTTGTATTTCCAGTGCGCGGCGTAACCGTGTTCCGCTATCTCGTGCATTCGGTCGGTACGTATCTGCACTTCGATCCACTCGCCGTGCGTACCCATCACCGTCACATGCAGCGCCTCGTAGCCGTTCGCTTTCGGTGTCGAGATCCAGTCGCGGATGCGCTCCGGATGCGGACGGTATATCTCCGTGATCGCTGAGTAGATCATCCAGCATTGGTCTTTCTCACTCATCGACTCGTTCGGCGTGAAGATGATACGCACCGCCATCAGGTCATATACGTCTTCGAAGTTACACTGCTGCCGCATCATCTTCTTCCATATCGAATAGACGGTCTTGATGCGCGCTTTCATGGTGAACGAATAACCCATGCTGGTCAGCCGTTCACGGATAGGTTTGGCGAAGGTCTCGAATGAGTCCAGGTGATATTGCTTCACTTTCTCCAGCTTGGCGTGTATCTCCTGCCATGTCTCGGGGTGCTCGTAGCGGAAACTCAGGTCTTCCAACTCCGTCTTGATCGGGAACAATCCCAGACGGTGCGCCAACGGCGCGTAGATATACTGCGTCTCGCCGGCGATCTTGTATTGCTTCTCCTTCGGCTGTGCACCGAGGGTGCGCATGTTATGCAACCGGTCGGCGATCTTCACCAGCACTACGCGGATATCCTCATTGATCGTCAGCAGCAAGCGACGGAAGTTCTCCGCCTGCTCCGATGCCTGGTCGCCGAATACACCGCCGCTGATCTTCGTCAGACCGCTCACTATCTGCGCGATCTTATCGCCGAACAAGCCCGCGATGTCCTCCACTGTATAATCCGTGTCCTCCACTACGTCGTGCAGCAGCGCGGAACAGATACTTGTACTTCCGAGCCCGATCTCGCGGACACATATGCGCGCGACAGCAAGCGGGTGCATGATGTACGGCTCTCCGCTCAGGCGACGCACGCCATAATGCGCCTTGTGCGCGAAATTAAACGCATGCGTGATGATCTCCACCTTCTGACGGTGGGGAGTATGGGCATAATCATCCAACAGCGCTTCAAACTCGCGTCGAATCATTTGCTCTTCAGCCTCTGTGAACTCACTTTTCTGCATACGTGTCCAAATTACCGCGCAAAGGTACTGCTTTTTTTTGACATATGCAAGCGCGCGCGCATTTTTGTGCATTTTTTTTGCATATATAAAATATTTTTCGTACTTTTGCACCCGGATTGCTGGATTGTCGTTGCATCAACCGAAGGTATCAAGTGGCTGATTTTGATGGCTGCTGTTTCCTTTGTAGCGAAGAAACCCCGGAGCAATGTCACCGTCGTCTGTTAGCGGAATATCTCCGTCAACAAGATCCTGAAAATGTCAAGATAGTTCATCTTGTCTAAATAGCACGTGCGTATTGCAGCCGCAAAAGCCAAGAACATCCCGACAAATACAACATTACTGACAAATTTTGATCAGCACTTGCATAGCATTTGCATAGCACTTACATAGCAGATGATCCCGAGTGGGAATATAGAACATAATTCTATTGCAGTTTGCCCCGTCGTGAGCTGCTTTTTTATATAAAAATATACAAAATCTTGCACAATTGATTTTTTTATTGTACCTTTGCAGCCGCAAAGGTTAAGACTATGAGAAAAACGAGTATATTGATGGTCGCATTGGGGCTTGTAATGAGCCTGGCGGCACAGAATCAGAATCCGACGTATCTTCGATACATTGAGCAATGGAAGAGCGTAGCAGTAGAGAACCAAGCGGAGTACGGCATCCCCGCGTCTATCATCATGGCGCAAGCGTTGCTGGAGTCAGGTGCCGGACAGAGTGAGTTGGCCGTGAATGCAAATAACCATTTTGGTATCAAGTGCACGAACGAATGGCTCGGCGCGGTGTATTACTACGATGACGATGCGAAAGACGAGTGCTTCCGTCAGTACGCCAATGCGGCTGAGAGTTTCAAAGACCATGCACTTTTCCTGCAACGGCCGCGTTATGCGACGTGTTTCGAGATTGTGCCGGAGGACTATGAGGGTTGGGCACACCGCCTCAAAGAGTGCGGTTACGCGACCGATGCGAACTATGCGCCGAAACTGATTAAGATCATTGAGGACTATCGGCTCGACACGCTTGTGAAGAATGATGGATTGAGCGCACCTGCGGTGCTCAATGATACGACTGCGTCGTCTAAGGATGCACAGAAAGTGGAGAGTCAGGCACAGGAGAAGCCGAAGAAGCCGCTGAAAGCGACGGTTGTACGGAAGAGTGAGCCGATCATGGTGATTCATAACGACCCTGAACCGGAATACGTGGAGCCGTTGACCGCCAAGCAGGAGAAAGACAGTTTCATGCTGATGCACCCGAAGAAGAAATGCAACGGTGTGCCATATGTATTGGCGCGTGAGGGTGACACATATGCGAACGTAGCCTTTCGGCTCAACGTGCGTGAACGCGACCTGCGCGAGGATAACGACGCCTTGGGCCGCGATATGATGGTGGGCGACCGTATCTATCTGTCGGCGAAGAAAACGAAGAGCGAGAAAGACTATGTGTGGACGCATCCCGGTTTGTCCCTGTGGAGACTGAGTCAGGAGGAAGGCGTGACGATCGAAGCGATTCAGAAACTGAACGGTCTTGATCCGACGATCCGTACGTTCCGTACACGGCAACGGATATACCTCAAGAAGGTCAAAGACGATAAGATGGACTGGTAGGGGTAAAGGTTAAAGGTGAAAGGTTAATGGTGAATGTAACGGATGCATTAGTGGCTTTTCTGCGGGAGAGCGGACTGGAGCAGTCTGTGCTGGATGTGCAGATCGAAGAAGCTTGGCCGCGCGTGATGGGTGAGACCGTGACGAAGTTGACCCGTAGCGTGGAGGTGAAAGACGGCATGCTGATCGTGCATGTCAACTCCGCTGCGCTCAAGGCACAGCTGTTTGAGAACCGGTTTGAGTTGGTGCGGAAGTTAAATGAAGCCGTTGGGGCCAATGCCATCCGTGATTGTCGCATTTTAGGCTGAAATAGTAAATAAAAAGAGATAAAATTAAATAAGTCATTGTACTATCCAACGAACATAGAAGCGAAGATTGACTTCACCGTGATACGGGAGGAGTTGGGGAGACGTTGTGCTTCGGCGCTGGGGCGTGAACAAGTGGACGCCATGCAGATGGAGACAGCGTACGACCGCGTGCAGTATAAGCTGCTGCTGACAGACCAGGTGCGTCTCGCGCAGGCAGATCCTATGTTGACCTTCCCTCGCGGGGACATACACGACATGCGCGAAGCAGTCAGCCGTAT
>JAFXYK010000041.1 GCA_017541805.1 Paludibacteraceae bacterium | reverse complement strand
TTCCTTTGGCAGAGACGACGATATATTTGGCTACTTGTAAGAAAGATAACTCAGCCTATCTGGCGATAGATGCGGCATTGGCGAAAGTGCGCGAGACAGGAAACCTGCCGGTGCCTTTGCATTTACGCAATGCTCCGACCAGTCTGATGAAAGATCTTGGTTATTCAGACGGATATAAGTACCCGCATGATTTTCCGGGACATTGGGTAGCACAGCAGTATCTGCCTGACGAGTTGGTTGGCACGGAGTTTTGGAAGAAGGATTAGTGGCAGGATTGTACATACATATTCCGTTCTGCAAGAAGCGCTGTCTGTATTGCGATTTCTTCTCTACGACGCAGTTAGAGCGGCGGGAAGAATATGTGCAAGCAGTGCTTCGGGAGTTGGAGCAAAGAAAGGATGAGGCTGGTGAGCCGATCCGAACGATTTATATCGGCGGAGGGACTCCAAGTACCCTCTCCATCGAATTGACAACAGCTATTAACCAGCTGATTACCAGCTATCAACCAGCTGAATATACCATAGAGGTCAACCCCGGTGATGTGACGAAGGAGTACCTGCAAGGATTAAGGTCATTAGGGCTGAACCGGCTATCGATGGGGGTGCAGTCCTTTCAAGACGAACTGCTACAATTGATCGGTAGACGTCATAATGCGCGACAAGCGATAGAGGCGGTGAAGATTGCTCAAGAAGCAGGGTTTGACAATATCTCTATTGACCTGATGTATGCACTACCGACGCAGAGCATGGAGCAGTGGAAAGCAGATATCGAGACTGCACTGTCCTTAGGCATACAGCATGTATCGTGTTACGGGCTGATGTACGAAGAAGGGACGGCGCTGACGAAGATGCTGGAGGAAGGACAGATAGAAGCGATTGATGAGGATACAGAGAATGCGATGTACGACATGCTGTGTGATTACCTGCAACAAGCAGGATTCGTACACTATGAAGTAAGTAATTTTGCGCTGCCAGGATATGAAGCGAAACACAACAGCGCCTATTGGGACCACACACCGTATATCGGTATCGGCGCCGGAGCACATAGTTTTATACCTCCTGTGCGCAGTTGGAACCCAAGTGACCTGGATGCATATATAAGCGGAATTACGGCACAGAATTTGCAGCGAGAGAGTGAGACGCTGACGAAGGACGACTTGTACAACGAACGGATGATGTTGGGGTTGAGAACGAACAGAGGTGTCACTAAATCGCTTATACGCAAGGACATAAGCGCATATATTGCGAACGGACTCTTGCGAGAGACAGAGGACGGACATATAGTGGCAACCCGACAGGGGATTCACATATTAAATAGAATAATTGAAGACTTAATGATATGAAAACAAAGTTAAAATTATGGTTGAAAGAGGCAAAAACGAACTTCCCATGGAGACCTT
This sequence comes from Paludibacteraceae bacterium, assembly GCA_017541805.1. Taxonomy (GTDB): domain Bacteria; phylum Bacteroidota; class Bacteroidia; order Bacteroidales; family Paludibacteraceae; genus Colicola. Next base: position 24,554 of record JAFXYK010000041.1, on the reverse strand, counting down.
GGTACACATGGTTCACCGTTTGGTTCTGGAGTTTATTAGCCGTACTGATTCTGACTGTCTTTATTGTGATGGAACTCATCATTCATGGAGTAATCGGCTTTGTACCCAAAATTGATGATCTGCAGAACCCGAAGAACCTGCTGGCGACAGAGATTATATCCTCCGACGGCGTAGTGATCGGTCAGTACTACAAGGAAAACCGCGTCGGTGTGAAGTATGAAGATATATCGCCCTATGTGATTGACGCCTTGATTGCTACAGAGGATGTGCGGTTTGAGCAACACACCGGTGTGGACGGTAAGAGTCTGTTCCGCGCCATTGTTAAGTTAGGACGCGCCGGAGGAGGTAGTACGATCTCGCAACAGTTAGCGAAACTGCTGTGGACCGAGAATGTAGGTCGCAATCCTATTCAGCGTGCTACGCAAAAACCGACGGAATGGGTGATTGCGACTAATCTGGAGCGGCTGTATTCCAAGGAAGAGATCATCACGATGTATCTCAACCGCTTTGATTTTCTCAACAATGCCGTCGGTCTGCAGTCTGCAGCTCGTATCTATTTCAGTTCGACGCCGAAAGATCTGAAACTGGAGGAAGCAGCACTGCTCGTCGGTATGTGTAAAAACCCGTCTATGTATAATCCCCGTCGTTTCCAGGAACGCTCGCGGCTTCGCCGAAATACGGTGTTGGACCAAATGGCGAAATACGGTAAGATTGATCAGGCTACGTGCGACTCGCTCAAGCAATTGCCTTTGGAACTGCATTTCCAGTCGGCCGATCATAAACAAGGCCTGGCTCCGTATTTCCGTGAATATCTCCGTGTTGCAATGACGGCTTCTGAACCCTCTGCCAGTAACTCACTGGCACGCTGGCGGTGGGAGAATGACCCGCTGTATGGTTTTTGCGAGAAATACCGTAAGCCTGACGGCAATAAATACAATATCTATCGCGATGGTCTGAAGATTTATACGACGATTGACTCGCGTATGCAGCGCTATGCCGAAGAGGCTGTGCGCGAACACATGACAGGACTGCAGAAGGAGTTTGACAAGGAACTCAAACGCAAGAAAAACGCGCCCTACTCCAACCTGTCCGAGCAACAGAAGAAAGCCGGCGGTTCCTTCGACATGAATAGAGTGATGATGAGTCACATGACGCACTCCGATCGCTATCTGCTGATGGATTCACTGGGAATTCCGCACGATTCGATCATCAAGACTTTCTATGAGAAATACCCCATGCAGGTCTTCACATTCGACCGCGGTATGATTGATACCACTATGACACCGTACGACTCCATTCGTTGGCGGAAAGGCATCCTTCGCTGCGGATTTATGGCGATGGATCCTATCACCGGACATGTCAAAGCATACGTCGGAGGACCGGACTTCTCGAATTTCCAATTCGATATGTGTACTACAGGACGTCGGCAAGTGGGGTCAACTATCAAACCCTACCTCTATACCTTGGCGATGGACGAAGGAATGTGGCCCTGTGATACCATTCCGTACGACTCTGTGACGTTTGAACTCTTCGACGGACAGACCTGGACGCCCCGTGAGTCACACATCATTCGCCAATACAAAGACGGACCGAAAGCGGATAATATCAGCCTTACCGTAGGCCTGCAAGAATCGTCTAACTGGGCGTCGGCATACCTCATGTCCCTCTTCACACCAGAGCAGTTAGTGACGCTCATGCGCTCCTTTGGTATCAAGGGTCAATTGGATCCGGTTGTATCACTCAGTGTCGGACCATGTGAAGTGAGTGTAGAAGAAATGGTAGATGCCTACACGGCTTTCGCGAACAAAGGTATACGAACCGAACCGCTGTATGTGACCCGCATCGAAGATGCGAACGGCAATATCATCGCACAGTTCTCGCCCAAACGTCATGAGATTATCAGCGAGACCACAGCCTATAAGATGGTTCACATGCTGCGCGCCGTAGTGGATAAAGGTACCGGTGTTCGCATGAGAAGCCAAGGATATCCGTACAGGCTGAGAGTGCCTATGGGCGGTAAGACCGGAACATCGAACGAGAATGCCGACGGATGGTTCATGTGCTTCACGCCTTCACTGGTGAGCGGTGCTTGGTGCGGAGGTGAAGAGAACCTCATTCACTTCGATAACATGCGCTATGGTCAGGGTGCCAACTCTGCCCTGCCGATCTGTGCACTCTTCCTGAAGAAAGTATATAACGATAATGCATTAGGATACAGCGAGGACGAACAATTTGATATCCCGGTATGGTTCGACCCTAATGAAGGCTGCGAGAAATAAAGGTGAAAATATATAGATACATAGTACTCCTTGTTCTGTGCGCTTTGTTCTTTGCTCCGGCAAAGGCGCAACTGAACACCGACCGCATCACCGCGATCGGACGGAATGCATTGTATTTTGAGGACTATGTCCTTTCTATTCAGTATTTTAACCAGGTCATTCGTCTCAAGCCTTACTTGGCCGAACCCTATTTCTACCGCGCTATAGCAAAGATTCAATTGGAGGACTATCAAGGTGCGCTCAACGACTGTAATGCTGCTATCGAGCGAAATCCGTTCTCTCCGGGTTGTTACTATGCACGCGGCTATATCTATCGCGAATTGGGTCAGTGGGAGAAAGCAGAAACGGATTATAGCGAGGCTTTACAGTTCAGTCCCGAAAACCGCACCTATATATTATTACGCGCAGACACACGCGCACAGCGGAAGAAATACGAACAAGCGATGGAGGACATCGAGCATCTCTTGCACCGTGAACCGCAGAACGCATCTGTGTGGTCCGAGAAAGGACATATCGCTTTTCTCAAAGAAGACACGCTGACGGCTCTGGAGGCATTTGAACAGGCGGCTAAGTATGATAAGACGAACCCCGCTGTTTGGTCCGCTTTAGGTGTGACCAATCTGATGCTGGATCGGGAAGAGGAAGCGTATGCCCAGCTCTCACAGGCTATTCACTTGGGTTCCAAGTGGGCCGGAGATTATATCAACCGCGGTCTGCTGCATTATCGGCGGCATAACTACCGCGGTGCACTGTCGGATTTCGAACAGGCCGTCAAGATAGCCCCACGCGACGCAGAATGCTACTACAACCGCGCTATCATGCGGCAAGAGGTAGGAGACTATAACCGGGCTTTGGAGGATTTCAACACCGCTATTGCCTTGGCACCGGAGCGCACAGAAATGCGTTATCAGCGAGCATTGGTACAGATGCAACTCAAACAATGGAGCGCAGTGGTCGCCAACATGGATTCGATGATCGTACGCTATCCGTATTTCTTACCTTCTTATTACTTGGCCGCACAAGCCTGTGAGAAACAAGGCAAAGAGAGGGCAGCATTTAAGTACCGCGAGAAAGCACGGGATTTAGAAATGCATAAAGAAGATATCCAAGCCAAACAGTCGGCGCAGCCCAATACGGATATGATGATTGCTGACGCACAGCCGCAGAAGAAAGACCGACGCAAAGAGTTCTCTACCTCGGCTGCGCAGGGCAATACCGACCTGCCGGAAGAGGAACAGAAATATGACTCACAGACCCGCGGATCTGTGCAAAAGAAATATCAGGATGTGGTACCGGAGCCCAATGTTACCCTCAGCTATTACAGCCAAGATCTGAGTCTGAGGCGCACTAACTACTATCATCAGATAGTAGATCAGGTGAATAAAGCCAATGTACTGCCGGCTAATCTGCGCTTCACGCCGCAAGAGATAGCACTGACCGCAGAGATGGTGGACTTTCATTTTGCGGAGATCAGCCGCCTGTCGGAGTATATTGATGCGCATATCGATCACACGCAGACGGATGACAATGTATTACAGTACGTCTTCCTAGCCCGCGCGATGGAGTTTGCTATTGTGCAGGACTACACCAGTGCTATTGACGACTGTACGCGTGCCCTGCAATGTCCGAAGATTAATAGCCAGTTGCAGGTCATCGCTACTTTCTGCCGGGCCACATGGCGGTATAGACTATTAGAATATCAACGCTTGACCGGAGAACAGGAAGCGACGACCAACATGGATTTTGATATCATGCTGCGCGATTTTGACCAGGTGATAAAGATGCAGCCGGATTTTGTCTTTGCGTACTACAACAAAGCCAACATCCTCTGCGCACAGCATGAGTGGAAAGATGCCATCACCTATTACACCCGCGCTATCGCACAGGATCTCGACTTTGCCGAAGCCTATTTCAACCGCGGGCTTGTCTATCTCTATACGGGCGAGAACGAGAAAGGCTTAGAGGACCTCAGCAAAGCCGGAGAACTCGGTATTTACCAGGCATATAATATCATAACGAGATTTAAATGAGCACCATCCGATACATAGTGACCCTTGGTCTTTTGTCCTTGTTCCTTGTTCCTACCAAGGCACAGGTGCTATACGAAGTGTCCGGCAATGGTGCTAAGAGCAAATCGTATATCCTGGCTACAAACCGGTTAGTGGACATGCAGTTTTTGGATACCATTCCGAATGTATTCAAGTGCTTCGCCAAGTGCGACAAAGTGATCACGGAATTCGCCATGCAGGACTACGAAGCGCTGGCTGCACTCCGCCAGGCGGCCATCCTACCCGACTCTGTCAAACTGACCAATTTTTATAGCGAAAGTGATTATAATTTCATCGACAACAGTCTTCGCGTGTATTTAGAGATGGGATTAGATAAATTGTGCCGCATGAAACCGGCGTACTTAACCGAGATGGTACGCACGGAATTGATGAAGCAATGGCTGCAATATGATGAGCAGCGATCGATGGAATCGTTCTTCGAATCCGTAGCCGCAGAACGCGACTTGCCGGTGATCGGATTAGATAATATCGGCGAGACGATGTACATGCTCTTTGACCGCGAGCCCTTCCACTGGCAATGTGCGGAATTGAAGAAAGTGCTGGAGTATCCGGAGAATGAAGTTAAACAGGAGCGGACACTCAAAGCGATGTACCTCAACGGGCGATTATCCGACATGGCCTATCAAGTGGAAGGACCCAACAATACCACCTCTATCTCCTTCTCGGATTACAAGATCTATTGTGCGCGCAATAAAGAATGGACGAAGCGACTCAAACCGTACCTGACGGAAGGAAAAGCCTTCATCACCCTCAATGCCATTTATCTGGGAGGAGACAAAGGACTGCTGGAGCAACTGCGCGCAGCCGGATATCGCGTACGCCCTGTAAATAGAAAATTTAAAATAAAAAATTAATATGCAAAACAAGGTATTTTCTGTATTCGTTGCCATTTTGATGGCAGCAACTATGAGCCTCAGCGCAGCGGAGCGAGGCAAGTTCATTCATGTGGATAACACGGTGAACAAGAATCTCAAACCTCAGATCGCTTTTGTGCAGACGCACACCAACGGTGTGGATGTGACGACCATTCTGGTAAAAACGGTCAACACGAATGCATATAACGAGTTCACCGATGCTTCGCGCATCCTCATTCGTATGAGCGACGGCAAGGCGATTCGCCTGAACCGCACTACCGCACCGGTATCGAAAGAGAAGAAATACTCGGAGAAAAAAGGCACCGCTACGATCTCTTTCTACCCGACAGTTGTGGAGTATGAGACGACTCCGGAACTGATCGAAGGTCTGACCAAAGGAGAGAAGATCATCAAAGTGCGTGTCGTATTCAAAGAAAACGAAGCGAAAGACTATGAGATCGTAGAAAGTTACCAGAATAAGATGGCAGCGGATTTGCTGAAGTCGTTCCAAGAAGCGGCACTCAACAACAAGAAAGCCAACGCCGACCTGAGTGATGAGGATTTTTAAATACATATTCATCCTTGTCCTTTGTGCCTTGGTCTTTGATACGGCTAAGGCTGATATCGGTATGCGGGCCTTAGGAGACTCGCTCACTGCCTGGACGGGGTTCTCCCCTGTCTGGTCAGCTAACGTGCGGGTGAAGAGCCTGCGCGTCAGCGGGAATGAGATCGTTATCAAGACCAACCGCACCCTCAAGGATGTACGCTGGACGCCACAGAAAATAGCAGAAGTCAAGCGGTACATCAGTCATCTGGTGCTGGGGCATGAGAAAGGCAAAGTGTCCATTCAGGTGGTTAATAGCGACCTTGATTCATTTGTCACCAACTGCGGAAAAGGGAAGATGACCACGAGCGACAAGAGCGACCTGACGGACCGTAATATCGTGCTCTACCCGAGCCATGGACTCTATTACAACCGCGATCGGGACGAGTGGATATGGCAGCGTGCGACCCTTTGGACAACCGTCGAGGACCTTTTCTCGCATGAATATGCACGGCGCGTCACCCAGATGTTGGAGAATGCAGGAGCGACGGTCTATTCGCCGCGTGCAGGGTTGGATCAACAGCAACCCGGTGTTTCCGGAATGCCACAATGGACAGAAGCGGCACGCTATTGGCTGGTGTCGCAAGGAGCCGATACTACGATTTGGGATCTGTATGACGGCAATGAATACAAAGATGATATGAAGTGTCGGGCGATGTGGGTAAACTCCCTAGACACCCCTATCGACCTCTGCCTCGCGCTGCATACCGACGGACAAGACAGCGGTAATGATTCCACGATCATCGGCACGCTCGTCATCTACACCTCTTTCGATGATGAGGGACAGGAACAGCTGCGAGACGGACAGGATCGCGAGAAAGTCAACCGGAACTTAGCTGATTGGATTCAGACACAAGTGACGCAAGATCTGCAGACAGTCGCTCCTAACTGGACCCGACGCCAGCTTTTCGAATCAAACTACTGCGAGTCGCGCGTGCCGGTAGTGCCCAGTATCATCTTGGAACTGCTCAGCCACAAGAATATGGCGGACATGCAATACGGTTTGGATCCTGCTTTCCGTTTTACGGCCGCTCGCGCGATCTACAAAGGTATCTTGCGCTACCTCAACGGCTCTAATGCGATCGTTCAACCGTTGCCCGTTAAACAACTGGGTATACAAATTTCCAATGGCCAAGCACCTGTTACTAATGCGGTATTGCAATGGCAGGCAAACTTGGATACCTTGGAACCCACTGCTACGCCTACTTATTACATGGTGTATATCCAGGAGAACGACGGAGAATGGAATGTGCAGCAGGTAGAAGACGCCACCCAACTGCAAGTGGATCTCCGACATGGTGTGCGGTATAACTACTACGTCGTCGCCGGAAATAACGGCGGTCTGAGTTTGCCGTCTCCTGTGATCAGTGCGTATATGAGTGAACAGGACGATGCACCGATGGTCTTAATCGTTGATGGATTTGATGAGGTATATGGTCCGGAGTGGTTCGCTGACTCCACTTATGCCGGCATCGTACCGGGTAGTTATGCATGTGAAGACTATTTCTCTTGTGCGTATATCGGACAGCAATGGGATTATGACCGTTCACATCCTTGGGTTAATGATGACAACTGCGGTTTTGGAGCATGCTACAGGGATCATGCCGGAGAAATAACAATAGGTAACACCCATGACTGGAGTGCACAACATGGGCGTGTCTTACGGCGAATGCGGATCTCATATGTCAGCTGTACAGCAGGAATGATGGAGACTATGCGTAGCAAGGATGCACCGGAGTTCAATTTCGCTTTAATTGATTTTATTTGCGGTCGTAACAAACACCCCTTGAATGAAGCGGCACAAAATATGTTGGAGATATATCTGAACAATGCCGGCAAACTACTGTTGAGTACGGACCATTTCAGTGCGATTAACCAGACGTGGGCGAAACAATATCTGCATACATCTTACCATGCGGCGCGAGCTACACGATCAGGACGTGTCTCCAGCCCGCGTCATCGCTTGTATCAATTGATGTTGGAACCGAATGCCCAACAAATATTCACATGTCATCCGGAAGGACTCAAACCCGAAAAAGATGCCGTCAAAATGGCCACCTATGAAGATATGCGTTGCACTGCTGCTGTCGGATACCTATCGCCTGGCAACAATGACCAATCACCTCTTGTGAAAACTTTGGTCTATGGTTTTCCTTTGGAAGCAGTCATGGACTTCGATAAAATTTATAAACACGCTATTGAATGGTTGTTAGAAAAGTAAACGGAATAAAGAGATGAAAAAGAAGAACTTACCGGTTTATGAACATATAGAGATCACCGGAGTGGCTGCCGAAGGCAAGGCACTGGTGCGCATCAATGACATCGTCACTTTTGTGCCGAACTGCGTGCCTGGCGACATCGTGGACCTGCAGATCACCAAGAAAAAGCACTCCTTCATGGAAGCCAAAGTGCTGCGTCTCGTTCAACCTTCGGGTAGCCGGTGTGAAGCCAAGTGCAAGCATTTCGGCGTATGCGGCGGTTGTAAATGGCAGATACTACCCTATGCGGAGCAACTCAAATACAAGCAGCAGCAGATCGTCGACAACCTCACGCGCATCGGCAAGATCGAACTGCCTGAGATCAGTCCTATCCTCGGCTCTAAACATATCTACGAGTATCGCAATAAGTTGGAGTTCACTTGCGCGGACCGTAAGTGGTTCCCATGGGAAGTGATCGAAGCGGCCGGAGGATTGGATAAAGTGGATAGCACCTACGGACTCGGTTTTCATATCCCGAACTGCTTCGATAAAGTGCTAGATATCACCGAGTGTCACCTCATGCCGGACATCAACAACCGCATCCGAAACAGCGTACGAGAGTATGCGCGCGAACACGGACTCACGTTCTATAACGAACATACCCACGAGGGACTCTTGCGCACCCTTATCTTACGCAACAACCACAAAGGTGAACTGATGCTTATCGTATGTTTTGGAGAAGAAATCAAAAATCAAAAATCAAAAATCTCCAATCTTCTGGAATTCTTGCACCAGGAATTTCCGGAAATCATCTCCCTCCTCTACGTAGAGAACCTGAAGTTCAACGATACGATAGGCGATCAGGAGGTGAAGATCTATTTCGGTCAGGACCATATCATGGAAGAAATGGAAGGTCTACAGTTCAAAGTGGGACCCAAATCGTTCTATCAAACCAATACCGAGCAGGCTTACGAACTCTATAAAGTAGCTCGCGAGTTCGCGGAGTTGACAGGCAATGAATTGGTCTACGACCTCTACACCGGCACGGGCACCATTGCCAATTTTGTGTCCAAGAAGGCGCGACAGGTGATCGGTATCGAATATGTACCTGAAGCCATTGAAGACGCGAAAGTGAACTCGCGCATCAACGGCATCGAGAACACCCTTTTCTTCGCCGGGGACATGAAGGATATCCTCAACGACGCTTTCGTAGCCCAATATGGTCGGCCGGATGTTATCATCACCGATCCGCCTCGCGCTGGCATGCATGAGGATGTGGTGAACGTCATTCTTAATGCGGAGCCGAAACGCATCGTCTATGTCAGTTGTAACCCGGCTACACAGGCGCGCGATTTGGCATTGCTGGATGCCAAGTACCGCGTCACTAAAGTGCAACCCGTGGATATGTTCCCTCACACCCAGCATGTGGAGAACGTCGTACAATTGGAATTAAAATAGGAGCGCTGCCATGATTAAATTAATGATTTTACTCCTCACTTTCTTCGTGTCTTTCTTGGATAAACCGGAGAAATCGGTGCCTGCACTCTCTGAGCGCGCGAAAGAGCAACGGGCGAAATGGAATATACCGACGGACAACATGGATTATCCGGTCAGTTCCTTGTATTTAGGTCAACTGCAGAAATTAGGAGTGAAGATTTACCATGTGAGCCGCTGGTTCAATGGTGCTACCGTCGAAATGGATGAACAGACGGCACAGCAAGTGGCGCAACTCTCTTTCGTCATAGACGTGGAGCTGACGCGCGACGATAGCTATTCATACTACAGTCCGCGCAAGAGAAAAGCCCCTGCTGCGCCGGTAACAACGAACGCCATCCAAGCTAACTGGACCGACCAGCAGTTAGCGGTGTATAACTTGCTGCCGCTGCATCAAGCCGGTTTTGAAGGACAAGGTATCCTGATGGCCGTGTGCGACGGCGGGTTCAAGAATGCCAATACAATGAGTTGTTTCCGGCATAAGCAGGAACTGGGACATTTCGATTTCACCGACGACACGGATGATTTCTATGGCTATACCGGCACACATGGTACCGAGTGTCTCAGTGTGATATCGGGCATCACGGACGGCTTCTACGGTGCAGCCACAAAGGCGGATTATTACCTCATGCGGTCCGAAGAGAACGCCCCCGAGAGCCCTAAAGAGATGGATAACTTGGTCGCAGCACTCGAGAAAGCTGATTCCCTCGGTGTCAATGTGTTCTCCGTCTCGCTAGGCTACGCACTTTTCGATAATGACGAGTGGAGTCTCGATAAGCGCACCGACCTGGACGGCAAGATCACGCGGGTCAGTCAAGCCGCTACCATCGCGGCACGAAAAGGTATGCTCGTCTGCGTAGCAGCAGGTAATGAAGGCGATTCAGACTGGCGTACGATTAGTGCACCGGCCGATGCTGACAGCATCCTCACCGTAGGTGCAGTCGGTTTAGACAGTGTCATAGGCTCCTGGTCCAGTTATGGTCCGTCTTCGGATGGACGCGTCAAACCCGAAGTGTGTGCAGTCGGCGTACAGACGACCCTCATCTATCCGGACGGCTCTATCGTCACATCAAACGGTACGAGTTTTGCGACACCCTTATTGGCAGGTATGGCAGCCGCTTTATGGTCAGCGCTGCCGGACGAGAACGCCATGCAGATTCGTGAACGTATTATTCGCTCGGCGCACCTCTATCCGAATGCCGACAAACGAAACCAGGCGGGATACGGCATCCCGGATGCATGGAAAGCCTATACGATGAAGCGAACGGAAGACATCCAATCGCCTTTCGACAACGAACCGGCACAAGTACAAAAAATCATCCGGGGAGACCAGATCCTGATCATCCGGCATGGACATATTTATAATCTCGCCGGACAGATGGTGGAATAAAAAAAAGGTAGGCTAACTACATCGCACCGCTACAACCTCCTACCCTTGCTACGGTCAAGTCCTGGGGGAATTCAGAGGGAGCTGGTCGTATAGCACCTACCTATATCTCAAAATCGGCTGCAAAGGTACAGCTTTTTTTTGACATACGCAAATTTTTTAGCAAAAAAATGCTAACGGACTTCATCATATCTCGCATTAAGGCCGAATTGCCTTTCGAACCGAATGCGGAGAAAGAAGGTCTTTTTCAGGCCCTCGGGTCCTTCTTGGTGTCCACCGATCCACGCAAAGCTTTCATCCTCCGAGGTTATGCCGGAACGGGAAAAACCAGCGTCATGAGTGCCCTTGTGCGTGCCCTCAAGCAACTCAAACAACCCTGTGTCCTACTTGCTCCTACCGGGCGAGCCGCTAAAGTGCTTAGCCGCTATTCCGGCGAAACAGCCTATACCATTCATAAGAAGATTTACCGCCAGAACCAATTGGGATCCGAATCCTTCTCGCTCTCCGATAACCTCCATCGACGCACACTTTTCATCATAGATGAAGCCTCTATGCTCTCCGGCAACAGAGACAACGGTACGTTTGGTAGTGGCTGTCTGCTGGACGACCTGGTTCGGTATGTCTATAGCGGGAGCGGATGCAGCCTGCTCCTCGTTGGCGATGACGCCCAACTGCCGCCTGTCGGTAGCCTCAACAGCCCCGCCCTCGATGCAGATTACATGGCGCATACCTACCAATTAACAATTTCCAATTTCCAATTGACAGCGGTTGCTCGCCAAGCGCTGGAATCCGGTATCCTCAGCGAAGCCACTCGACTCCGCGATCAACTAGGAGACCTAGACCATCTAGGAACTCTAGGCATCCTAGATAACAAAAAAGATATCATCCGCGTCCCCGGCGAAGAACTGATTGAGACCCTCGAAGCCAGTTGGCGGACCGTAGGAGCCGAAGAGACACTCATTATCGCCCGCAGCAATAAGATGACTAACCTCTACAACGGTGGGGTGCGGGCACGCGTGTTGTGGAAAGAAGATGACCTGTCGAACGGAGACCGTATCATGGTCACAAAAAACAACTATTTCTGGGCACAGGAATATGAGGACCTTGAGTTTATCGCTAACGGCGATATGTTCGAGATAGAGCGGCTCTATAATCGCCATGAAATGTACGGTTTCCAGTTCGCCAAAGCCGCCCTTCGGTCCATCGACTATCAGTGGGAGATCGAAGGCCTTGTATGGCTCGACACCCTCACGACCGACAGTCCCGAAGCCAACTATACCCTGCAGCGCGAACTCTTCTCGCGCATCGCGGAAGACTATCCGGAGATCCGAAATAAGAAAGAACTTATCAAAACTATCTACGAATCCCCCTATTACAACGCCCTGCAGGTGCGCTTTGCCTATTGCGTCACATGTCATAAAGCACAAGGCGGCCAATGGAGGCATGTCTATATCGACACCTCGGGGATCGGAGAAGATGAGGCGCGTATGGCCGACCCAACCGAACACCGTGAGTTCCTACGCTGGCTATACACCGCCCTCACGCGATCAACGGAGAAAATTTACCTCCTACGCTAAAAATTTTATAAAAATTTTGCGTAAGTCAAATTTTTTTAGTAATTTTGCGCCCGATTTAGCAACATAACAAACAAATCATATTATTTTATGAATTTTAAATTTCTGCACGCGGTTATCGCGATTGGATTAGGAACGATGCTATCGAGCTGTCATTCGGACATTGACCTCAATAACATCGACACCCGCGCCGAGGTAGAGATGGGCTTGGCTTTGCCGGTTTGTACGCTTCATGCAACGATCGGTGATTTCTTCGGCGACAGCATCGGTAATTTCTATGTGGACACCTTGGACAACAAAGGTGTCATTACGTGGAAAGATACCTTCCATGTCGCTCGAAACTTCCACCAAGTGGACCTTTCCCAGTATATCTCGGAGAAGGAGTTGAACCTCAATGTGTATGATAAGATTGAGGTGTATGAGCAAGTAGGAGAGAACAAGCGGGTAACGGGTACGGGAATGCCTGTTACCTTGAAATTCAACATGCCGCTCAAGCTGAAGGGTATCAACCATGTGGACTCGCTGGATAAAGAGCGCCTCGATAGCGCCTTGATCGACTTGGCGAGCTTCAGTTCGATCATCAATACCCACAACCTGCCGCTGGAATGGGAGTGGATCGACAATGTAAAACTCGCGCTTGGCGAACAGATAAGCCGTCCTTCGGGTAACACAATGGTCGTATATGACAAGGCCAAGGATAACTACGGCTATGGTCAGACCATACCGACCCAGGTCGATCGGTTTACCATCAACCTGATGAAGAAAAACGGAGCCGGACAGTATGTCGTAGGACAAGTGATTGATTCCTGTAATTTCGATATCTACTTCACTTTCACCATCCCAGCCGGACAGAAGGTGGACGTGCCTTCGGATGCCGGATTTGACTATAAGCTGGGCGTGCAGTTCATCGACTACTCCGCAATATGGGGCCGCTTCATCCGCTCCAAAGATATGTACGACGAGGCGGTAGTGGACCTGAGCGAGAGTTGGGGTGACCTTGAGTGGATCAGCAAGTCGAATGTGCCGTTCGCGGACCCGAAGATAGATATGTATATCGTCACTCAGGTAGCCGGTGCGCTGAAAGTGGACGGTGATTACCTGTACGCCGAGGATGCCAATAACATCAAGCACTATGCTTCCTTCGTACGCGGTACACAGACCTTCCGTAATTTCCCAAAACAGTTTGAGCAAGGCGAATACCTCGACCCGAACACCAGTATTATCGGAGATTCGACGACTAACATGATGATCCCCTTCGATAAGGATCCCGCACGCGGACACATCGACTCGCTCTTCATGAATATGCCGCAGAAACTCGGCTATAAGTTCAATCTGGACTTTAACTACCAGATGACACCGCAGATCCGTATCACTCCGAATACCTCAATCCGTATTGATGCGGTGTGCACACTGCCCTTCATCTTCAATAAGGACCTGCATATCGACTATACCGATACCATCAAAGATATCAACCTCAGCGCCTACAGCATCGATTCGCTGCTGAGCGAGGTGGAGGTGATTGATACCGTCAAGGCTACCGATGTAACCGTCGTTCTCCATGCGGAGAATGAGATCCCGGTGGATATCAAGGCCTACATGCGTTGCTTGAATGCCGCAGGCCAGATCATTATGGATCCCGTCGATCCGACTCAACCCCTCCTTCTCTTTGAGCAAGACACCGTCGTCTTCAAAGCACAACCGTTTGTTAAGAGCGGAGGCCAGTGGGTACCGGATACCAAGGGCGGAGAGACTATCATCACCGCGCGGTTGACGAAAGCCAAACTCGATCTCATGCCGTCTATCAAGCATATCGTTTATTATGCGCGCATCGACGATGAGTCGCTCCAAGAGGCCTACGCAAGAGGAATGGAGAACATACGCATCACCAATGACCAAGGTCTGAAACTCAAGATAGGACTCACCGCGCATGTGGATGCTTTGCTGAAGTTTGAGAATAATAACTCGAATAAAAAATAAGGAGGGCTGAACAATGAAAAAGATTATCGTAGCGGCCCTTGTGGCAATGATCACACTTAGCGCAAGCGCACAACAAGTGACCACGCTCTATTTCTTGGAGAATGCCCCCATGCGGCATACCATCAACCCTGCCTTCCAACCCGTTAGCAGAGGATTTATCAACTTCACGCCGCTGGGATGGATGTCTTTCGGAGCAGGAAATAACTCGTTCACACTGCGCGACATCCTCTTCGTCGATCCCGTCACGCAGAGAACAATCACTCCGCTCCACCCCAATGCCGATAAGAATGCGTTCCTCAACCAGATACGCTCCATGTCGCTAATCAACGGAGAGGCTACCTTAGGCCTGCTCAACATGGGCTTCCGTATCAAAGAACAAGGATATCTCACCATCGGTATCAACGAACGTATCATTGGCGGAGCTACCGTGCCTAAGTCCATCTTCGATTTCGTCTTGGGCGGAGGTATGACCGACCTCACACCTGGAGCGAAGAACACCTTCACCCTTGGTGGACTCGGTGCTGGAGCGATGATCTATACGGAGATCAGCGGCGGTTATAGCTATAAGATCAACGACGAATGGACCCTTGGTGGTAAACTCAAAGTGCTCTTAGGAACGGCATACATGGGCCTCAATGCCAAGCGATTAGGTATCGAGGCCAGCACGGATGCCTGGGATATGAAAGGTACCTTGGATATGGATATCGCCGGACCGGTCAATACGGCCTATTTCAGCCAATACGTGGATGGTAAGACGATGCGCCAGATGATCGAAGGATTCAAAGACGGCTCGTTCGACCCGAATCAGTTCGTGGACACCTCCGATCCGATGGCATTGGTTAAGAGTGCCCTCAAGCCCTCCGGCTACGGTGCTGCTATCGACTTCGGTTTCACATGGAAACCTATCGAGTACCTGCAAGTGACAGCGGCCCTCACCGATCTCGGATTCATCTATTGGAATAGAAGTAATCGCTATACCTGTACCGTGGACACCAGTTTCAACGGCGCCGGATACATCGACTATGGCGATCCGGCTTACCGCGATGCACAGGGTAATTTCTCTACCGACATTCTCATGGATACCGTCAAGAACCGTATGATGGGTCTGCTCGACGGTGTGAGGATGAAGGATGCAGGAAGCGGTATCGCTAAGATGACATCTGCGCGACTCAACATCGGTCTCGATGCCAACTTCTGGGATAACCGCATCGGTCTCGGTATCGTCTCGGCGACACGCCTGTATAACTCCCGTCTCTATGAGGAGATCACCCTCGGCGCAGCCTTCCGACCGGTGAACTGGTTCAACATCGCCGTTTCCTACTCTCTCATGAATAACGGTAAGTATAGCAATATCGGTGCAGGTCTCAGTTTCATGCCTTACGACGGTATCAACATGACGCTGGCCATGGATTATATCCCGACTTCTTATGCGGGGCTGGATAAAGACGGAAAAAAACTGTATGTCATCCCCGATAAAACAAAAATGTTCAACCTCGCCCTTGGATTCTCTATCTGCTGGGGTTCGAACCGTCGGGATAAGGATAAAGACGGTGTATGGGATAAGATTGACATGTGTCCAGATACACCGAGAGGTGTAGCCGTGGATGAACAGGGATGCCCGCTGGACGAAGACCATGACGGTGTACCCGATTACCTCGACCATTGTCTCGGCACACCGGCTGCCGCTATCGGACATGTGGATAGCGTAGGATGTGCGCTTGATACGGATGGCGACGGTGTGGAGGATTATAAAGACCAATGCCCGAATACACCGGAAGCAGCATACGGAAAGGTGGATAGTCTAGGCTGCCCGCTTGATACGGATAAAGACGGTGTGCCCGATTACTTGGACGAGTGCCCGGATACCAAACCAGAAGCGATCGGTCATGTGGACGCCAAGGGATGTGACCTTGATAGCGACGGCGACGGAGTACCTGATTATAAGGACGAGTGCCCGAATACACCGGAGGCCGCGCGCGGGAAGGTGGATGAGAAAGGATGTGTACTCGACACCGATAAGGATGGCGTACCTGATTTCATGGACGAGTGTCCGGATACCAAACCGGAGGCTATCGGTCATGTGGATGCCAAGGGATGTGACCTCGATAGCGACGGCGACGGAGTACCCGATTATATGGACGAGTGCCCGAATACACCGGAAGCGGCGCGCGGTAAGGTAGATGAGAAAGGATGCGCGGAGGATGGTGATAAAGACGGTGTGCCCGATTTCATGGACGAGTGCCCGAATACCAAACCTGAAGCCATCGGTCATGTAGACGCCAAGGGGTGCGACCTCGATAGCGATGAGGACGGTGTACCCGATTATATGGACGAGTGTCCTACGGTAGCCGGTGTAAAGGCTAACAAGGGCTGTCCGGAGATCAAGCGCGAGGTACGCAAACTGCTGGAGAAAGCGATGCAAGGTATCGAGTTCGAGACCGGTAAGGCTACCATCAAACCGAAGTCCTATCCGCTCTTGGATGAGATTGCACAGACCTTCAAGGAGAACCCCGATTATATCATCGAGGTGCAAGGACATACGGATAACACCGGTAATGAAGACGCAAACCTTAAGCTCTCGCAGAACCGTGCAGACGCTGTACTCGAGTACCTCGTTAAGCGCGGCGTGGCCAAAGAGCGTATGAGCGCCTTCGGATTCGGTCAGGAGCGCCCGATAGCGGATAATAAGACCAAGGCCGGACGTCAAAAGAACCGCCGTGTGGAGTTTAAGATCACCTTCGAGGAAGTACATATTGAGACCATCCTCGATCATGCCGATCCGACCCCGGCTGACTCCACCGCCGTTACTCCCGAGGAGTAAATCGTTAAACATTTTACGTTCATTCATTAAACATTAATCATATGGGAAGAGCTTTTGAATATCGCAAAGCGACAAAACTGAAAAGATGGGGACACATGTCCCGTACATTTACGAAATTAGGTAAGGAAATCACTATCGCAGCCCGTGAGGGTGGACCGGATCCCGATTCCAACCCGCGTCTGCGTGCACTCATCCAGCAGTGTAAGCGTGAGAACATGCCGAAGGATAACATCGATCGCGCCATCAAGAAAGCGACCGATAAATCGTCCGAGGGTTATAAGGAGATCAACTACGAGGGATACGGACCGCATGGTATCGCTATCTTCGTGGAGACCGCTACCGACAACCACATGCGTACTGTAGCGAACATCCGTTCGTACTTCACCAAGTTCGGCGGTACACTCGGTACACAGGGTTCGCTCCAGTTCCTCTTCGACCGCAAGGCTTGCTTCACCGTTACGATGAAGGACGGCATTGACCTGGATGAACTCGAACTCGAACTCATTGACTTCGGTGTAGAGGAACTCGGCGTGGATGAGGAGGAGAACACCATCGTCATCTATTCGGACTTCAACGAGGCAATCAACATGCAGAAATACCTCGAGGAGAACGGCTTTGAGATCCAGGCTATGGAGTTCGTTCGTATCCCGAATGACACCAAGGAACTCACCGACGAGCAACGCGAGTCCGTACAGAAACTCATCGATAAGATTGAAGAGGACGAAGATGTACAAAACGTCTTCACCAACATGGCAGAATAAAAACTGAATTCTGAATGCTGATTTCTGAATACTTTAAACTAACAAGCCATCAGGCTGAGCAATTCGCTCAGCTTGATGCGCTTTATCGCGATTGGAATAGCAAGATCAACGTAATATCGCGTAAGGATATCGATAATCTCTACGAGCACCATGTGCTCCATTCCTTGGCGATCGCCAAGTGGATTCCCTTCATGCCCGGTACATCCGTCTTGGACGTCGGTACAGGAGGCGGTTTCCCCGGCATCCCTTTGGCTATTCTCTTTCCCGAGTGCCGATTCACGCTCATCGACTCCATCGGCAAGAAGATCAAAGTGGCTTCGGAGGTCGCTAATGCCCTCGGACTGACCAATGTCACCTGCATTCAAGAGCGCGCAGAGGAGGAGAAGCAGAAGTTCGATTTCGTTGTCTCTCGCGCCGTTATGCCCCTACCCGATCTGGTCAAACTGGTGCGTAAGAATATCGCATCCAAACCCCGCAATGCCATGCCGAATGGACTCATTGTCCTCAAAGGAGGCGACTTGCAAGCCGAACTCGCACCGTACAAAAAAACTGCAGAGATCGCTCCCTGCAGTCAATGGTTCCAAGGTGATTGGTTCAGCACCAAGTATCTGATCTACATACCACTCTAACTCGTTAAACGTTAATTCGTTAACTCCTTAAACGTTACCAACGTTCCAACGTTGCGGTGAGCTCGTCGAAGCAATGTGCTTTGGCTTTCTCGCGCACGTCGGCAATCTGCTTATTCACCGCCTGGTCATACGTCTCCGCCTCTACATTACGGATCACACCTAATGCGATCGGCAGACTGTCCTCCGTCGGCTGACTGTTCACGTCCGTTACCAGGTTCTGCCCCATCAGCGCCAACAGACGATGCAGCGTCGGGTCGGGCTGTGTCGCGTCGTGTGTCAGCACACGCGGATCGTCGGCAGCCACCACGATCATCTTCGGCACAAACGTCTGCGGATCGATCTCTACCGCCAATCCCTTGTCGTTGTTCTTTCCGAAGATCATCTTCTCGCCGTGCTTGAGGATGATGCTGTGCTCCGCGCGTTGCTCGCGGTCGGCTATCCATGCATGCGTGCCGTTATTGAAAATAACGCAGTTCACCAGACACTCGATAATTGAGCATCCTTTATGCTCTTTCGCCGCTACCATACAATCCACTGTCGTCGGCATATCTACATCCAGCGTGCGGGCAAAGAACGTACCTCCTGCGCCTAATACCAACTGAGCCGGAATGAACGGACGTTCCACCGTGCCGAACGGACTCGATTTGGATACGAAGCCCTTGGCACTCGTCGGACTATATTGCCCTTTGGTCAATCCGTAGATGCGGTTGTTGAATACGCATACGTTCAGGTCCACGTTTCGCCGTATCTCATGGATGAAATGGTTGCCTCCGATAGCGAAGCAATCGCCGTCGCCGCTCATCTGCCAAACCGTCAACTCCGGATGACTCGTCTTCACACCTGTCGCCACAGCACCGCCACGACCGTGAATCGTGTTAAAACCGTAGGTGTTCAGGTAATGCGGCATACGGCTCGAACAACCGATACCGGATATGACTGCTATCTCATGCGTCGGGACACCTATCTGCGCCATCGCTTTCTGTAGCGCCATACATATCGCGTGGTCGCCGCATCCCGGACAAAAACGTACGTATTGATCTGATTTAAATTGACTTGCTTCCATATGCTACGATCCTTTCTACCGCAAACGGTTGTCCTTGTATTTCGTTATACTGCTCCATCTTAATATCGGGGAATTGTGCGCGAAGATACGCCGCAAACTGACCCGTATTCAATTCGCATACAATGATGCGCTTGTATTGACTCAGCACCTCGCGGGTGTTCTTCGGCAGCGGCATGATATAATTGAACTGCGCCAGCGCACAATTCAGTTCGTCCGCAGCCGCATGGAGATGTCCCTCGGTACTACCCCATCCTACGAGCAGCGTGTCGCTATCCGTATTGCACTGCACGCGCAGTTCCGGAATGGAGTTCGCAATCTGCTCTATCTTCTGTTTACGCGCCAGCACCATCTTCTCGTGGTTCTCCGGGTTCGTGGATATCGTTCCGCGTTCGGCGTCGCGCTCCAATCCGATGTTGCGATGCTCGTAGCCCTCCATGCCCGGATAAGCCCAGTAGCGTACACCGCGTTCATCGCGCAGCGCCGGGTTATAATGCCCCTTCAGGTCCTCCGGCACGCTCTGCGGCTTTATCGCCGGTAACTCCGCCATCGTCGGGATACGCCATATAGACGTTCCGTTAGCCAGATACGTATCGGTCAGCAGCACTACCGGTGTCATGTTCTCCAATGCGATCTTACATGCCTCGTACGCAAAGTCGAAGCAGTTAGCGCTTGTCGAAGCAGCCAGCACTACCGCCGGACACTCGCCGTTACGGCCGTATAACGCTTGCAGCAAGTCCGTCTGCTCCGTCTTCGTCGGAAGACCTGTACTCGGACCACCGCGTTGTACATCCACTACCACTAACGGCAACTCCGCCATCACGGCCAGACCGATCGCCTCGCTCTTCAGACTCAGACCCGGACCACTCGTCGTCGTACAAGCTAAGTCGCCGGCAAAAGCCGCGCCGATAGCCGTACAAACACCTGCTATCTCGTCTTCCGCTTGAATAGCCATCACGTTCATATCCTTGCGGCCAGCCAGTTCATGCAGTATATCCGTTGCAGGAGTAATAGGATACGAACCCAGGAACAGGTGCTTGCCTGCTTTCTCAGCCGCTGCGATCAATCCGAATGCCGTCGCCCTGTTTCCCGCAATAGACGTGCACCGGCCTTTCTCTCCACTCTCCACTCTCGACGCTCCACTCTCGAGTCGAATTTGGTTTACCGATAAGGCGAGATTCTGCCCATAGTTATATCCATCCACCATCACTTTCGTGTTCGGAGCGATAAGGGCGGGTTTCTTCTTGAATTTATCTTCCAGCAGGTGAATCGCTTTCTCCATCGGTTCGTCGAACAGCCAGCATATCAGACCTAATGCGAACATGTTTCGGCTCTTGAGCATTGCTTTGTTATCCATGCCCGAGTCCTTGAGCGCCTCTTTCGTCAACGTCGTCAAGGCTACCGGCACTATCTGCACGCTCTCCGGGATCCCTAACTCCTCGAACGGGTTCGCCGTATGATACTGCGCTTTCTCCAGATCTTTGTTCGTCAGGCTGTCCGTATCTACCATCACGATTGCATGGCGGTGATACAGCGAGAACTGCTCATCGAAATGCGCCTGAGGATGGTTAAAATGCGAACCTAACGTACATACTTTTAGCGCCGCCGCGTTCATCGCCACGATCACATCTGCTTTGTCGCCAGGCGTGTATACGCCTTCTCCTAACTCTACTTGGAAACCACTCACACCGCCTAATGTTCCCTGCGGTGCACGAATCTCTGCCGGAAAGTCCGGCAACGTGGATATCTCGTGTCCCAACTCTGCTGCCAACTGGGCAAACAGGTTACCCGTCAACTGCATTCCGTCGCCCGAGTCTCCACAAAATCGAACTACAATATGCTTCACTTTATGTATTAAATTTAATTGCGGGTGCAAAGGTACTGCTTTTTTTTGACATATGCAAATAAAAATGCAGAATAGGCGATTTTAGATACTTTTATGGATATTTTCTAAAATCACGCCATATATACTACATAGTATATATAAGTAGGGGTGGGATGCGATATTCTCTCGTTCCGCTCAGGTTCCAATCAGGTTCCGCTCAGGTGGCGCTCAGGTGGCGCGTAAGCAATGTTGTGGGCGAGTCTATTTGGTTGCAGTATGGGGTCCCAACAGATACAAGCCATCCGGAAAAATGTAGTTGCCATTTTCCACGCGGAAAGGAACATTAACATCTATGCTGTCAGTCGCGAAGCTTTTCACCTGAGCAGGCGCATTGTTAGAATTTCTTAGCCACTTTTCATCCCAACTATAGACTACATTTCCGGACAAGTCTTTGTATGTATAATGATAAATGCCTTCATATCGGCCACTTGACATATATTCGTATATTGACGTCAGCAGGAGTCCGTTATGATAGCTGACAAAATTCTCATTGGGTTCCAATTTTAATACCGTTTCTCCTTTCTTATTGATGATTTCGTATGGATATGCCTCGCCTGTTTCTAAATTCCAATCATAAACAAGTGCATAGCCTTCTTGGAACGGTTGTGCGCTGCAGAACGAACGTTGAATAGTCTGTTTTCCATCTTGGTTAATATAGTAATATTCACGTTTTGATGCATATTCGTGTAACTGTTCATAAGCCGTGCGTTTTACAAGGTACTGCTCCTCTTCCAATAATTCCGGCGCAGAGAATTCAGGCGAACCTAATAGGTGGCCCTGCGCATCAATAATATCATATAGGTCTTCCGATGAAAGTGCATCCGGGTGTTGACGCAAGAAACGCTGATGTCCAAGATTAGATAGAGGAAGCGAGTCCTCATACATAACATTTCCAGACTTATCAATAATACTATATTTATTAGAAAACAGACCATAATTTTGGTCATAGAGGCGCAAAACAATGTAACCATCCTTGAATTGTGGATCATCCGGATAGGCTTTTGTTTGAAGTACCTTC
Source organism: Paludibacteraceae bacterium (assembly GCA_017541805.1). GTDB lineage: Bacteria > Bacteroidota > Bacteroidia > Bacteroidales > Paludibacteraceae > Colicola. Next base: position 1,944 of record JAFXYK010000041.1, on the reverse strand, counting down.
TTGCCGGAACGGTTGTAATGGGACACTTCAAATATATTATCATCCACATAAGCTGCTAATCCATCAGCCGTCATGTTGTGTAATTTCCCGTTGCCAATCCAGTCACTAACCACATTGATGTTTCGATCCACCATACAAGAGGAATAATAATTTCCTACAGACGGAAGAGACATATGATAAATAACTGCAATGTTATAATAAAATGGCGATGGGATTGCACGAATACCCTCTTCTCCCGGATAGTAATCATAGCCTCCGATAGTATGGATACTTCCACTCTTATCAAGATATGCTGTTGTCGGAATTTGCGGATTGCTCGCATACTTCATCTGTACAGGAGCATAACCACAAGAGAAAGAACCGGCAGTAATAAACTGCGGACGGATGACCATCTTTCCCTGCCGATTGATATATCCATACAAGGTCGAATCAGGATACGGATCCGGATCATCTAATTTACTTATCTTCACTTCATGCGTGATTGCTGCCGGCCATAACTCGGTTGTATCAAAAGACGGCGTATTTCCCGGATCATTCTGACAAGCCACAAGACATAAGGTTGAGGCAATCACAACCACAAAAAAAAGTTTAGTAAAAAGATTCTTTTTCATTGTATTATATAATTAAAAATGAGCGTTCCTTACCTGCTCCAAGGCTGTGAGAAGTGCCCATATACCGATAAGTCACGCCCATATTACTATGGACGCTTGCTGACTTATTACTGGCATATCTTCAAAATTTCTCACATTCCGAGACGTCCAATAAATCGCAAACGCGAATAAACAATATGTCCTTCTGTTTAGCGTCGGGAAGCGACGGTATCGGTTTCTAAACCAATTGCGGGTGCAAAGGTACACAAAAAAATCAATATATGCAAGCAAACAGCATATTTTTTTGAACTATTCGGAAATTCCTAATAGTTGCCTCAAAAAAAATGCAGCCCAAAACAGGCTGCAAGAGGTTATTCTACTTCGATTGCATGTTGATTATCTTTTGCGTTTTTGATTTTAGCGTTGTGTTTTGCATATATTATCCCAATTATAATGTCTCCTATTGCAGCTATAATACCGCTTGCTATGATGCCGTTATACATTATTCCTATTCCTTGTATCATACCTATAAGTGGGTGAGCATCATTTGCTCCGACAATTATTGAACCAATAACAATACTATTGAATAATAGAACAACGAATGCAACGATGAAATTTACAATTAGCAAACAAATCAAATCCTTTATCCTAAAAGGAATATGCTGACTAAGTGCTTTTCTGAATTTTTTCAGCAAATAGACATGCCATACAATCAAAGTAATAACAATGACTGTTATAATTATATCACTCAACATAGCAAATATGTTATATTTTTTGCGTTTCTTTCCCCTCTTTGCAAACCTTTGCGGGTGCAAAGGTACAATAAATTTTTGAGATAGACAAAAAAATCTGCAATTTTCGTGCAGATTTATTGAAATTACAATGCGGCGAAAGTGTAGCCCTGTTGCATAAGCCACTCGATGGCTTGAGGGAGGACGGTGAGCATGCGCTCGGTGGACTTGAGGGAGTCGTGGAAATTGATGATGGAACCGGGGCGCACCTGGCGTTTGATCTTAGCGAGCATATGCTCGGGTGTCACAGAGGCATTATAGTCCTGCGTGAGGATGTCCCAATAGATGATCTGATAGCCGAGTTGATGCAAGGCACGGCGCTGCGCGAGAGTGGCTTTGCCGTAAGGAGGACGGAAGAGAGGTGAAAGGTGATTTTTTGCGGCGTCTTCCCATTGATGGACATTGGCCATATAGGTATCAAAGTCCGTGTTCCAGCCTTTGAGGTGGTTATAGGTATGATTGCCGATGGAATGGCCTGCCTGAAGCACCTGCGCAAAGACATCCGGATGCTTGTCGATATTCTCCCCCACCATGAAGAAAGTAGCCTTGATATCATATCTCGC
>JAFXYK010000040.1 GCA_017541805.1 Paludibacteraceae bacterium | reverse complement strand
CCGGCGGCAATACTTACGACCAAGAACAACCATACTATGTACCATTTAATACGCATATTCCAAAATCGGATGCAAAAGTACTGCTTTTTTCTGTAATACGCAAATAAAAACTTGGGAAAAATATTGGGATTTTGGTTTTAGGCCTTGCATATCTCACAAAAAAGCAGTACTTTTGCAGCGTCAAATTAAAACCGACTGTATTATGCGCGCTTTATTGGACAAAATCTTCCGTGCCGGTATCAAACTATGTATGTTAACCGGCGTTACGTTTCTTGTAACGGCCTGCTATGCCCCGGCTAATCCGCCGGATATCTATGGCGATGAATACAAGCAGGACCACGAACGGATGGAACAGAATTTCCAAAAGTTCACTTCCGGTCAATCGGAAACAGCTCAAGAGCTTGAGCAAAAATAAAGCGCCCCGCAGGACGCTTTATTTTTCTATTCCCGCTTGTTTATCTCAGTTTCTTGCCGGTCACATCGTAGCGTTCGCCGTTTCGGATGATGACGACATGGTCATTCTCGATGCGTTTATACACTCTTTTTTGCTCAACCTTTGCAAATCGCAAAGGTACTGCTTTTTTTCGACATATGCAAAAAAATCTGTTCTTTTTTCTTGCGCGGGTCAGATTTTTTTTGTACCTTTGCAGCCGCAATCAAAACGAACACATCATGAAAAGAGTCATTCTTTGCTTGACCGCTACGCTGCTGGCGGTAGGGATGCACGCCGCGACAGGTACGGTAGTGCGCGATACGATACAAGGTGTACCGTGCAGGGTGTATGTGCCGGTGAAAGGTGAAAGGGGAGAGGTGAAAGGTGAAAGGTACCCCGTTTTGTATCTGCAGCATGGTATGTGGGGCAATGAGGATGACTGGATCGATAAAGGCGACTTGGTGCACATCCTGGACTCGTTGGTGGCGCGCGGACTGATCGACGAACGTGTGATCGTCATGCCGGATAACTGTCCGAGCCGACCTACCTCCGCGGAAGAGAAAGCCCATGCGACGAACGGCGAGTGGGAAGCCAACTTCGCTGCGTTCATGGCGGAGGCGGAAAGTAAATATCCGATTGACGGCAACCCTGCCACGCGTGCCATAGCCGGTCTCTCCATGGGCGGTTATCACACGATGCGGGTGGCGCATGTGTTAGACGGTCAGTTTGCCTATGTAGGTATGTTCTCTCCGGCGACCTTCGTGCATAACTACTCCCCCTCGGCGAAGGTTTATTATATCGCGATCGGCAAGGATGACTTCCTCTACTCGCACGTCAAGAAATACCGTAAATGGCTGAATAAGAACAAGTACCCCTACACCTACTACGAGAGCGCAGGCGGTCACACCTGGCCCAACTGGAAAGACTACATCATCCGTTTCCTCCAAATGATCAAAGAGTGATCAGGCATAGGAATGCAGGCCTCCGAGGAGGTAAGAGACTCCGAAATAGGTGAAGAGGACGAAGGCAAAATCTATCACGCAGAGGGCGTGATAGATTTTTGTGTACGGTGTATGGTGTACGGTGTATTTCTTCAACCAAGGGAAATGGAGCAGGGCGGCATAGACGAGCATGGTGATGAGTGCCCAGGTCTCTTTCGGATCCCAACCCCAGTATCTGCCCCATGACATATTTGCCCACACGGCACCAATGAAGATACCGGCCATTAGGCAGAAAAGAGCAGGGTAGAGGAGTATCGAAGATACAGTGGAGAGTTTAGAGTTTAAAGTGGAGAGTTTATTGGTGCAGAGACCGATGAGACCGCAGATAGCGATAATGGCAAAGAGGGTGTAGGCCAGCATGATCACCGACACGTGAATGCCTAAGAGCGGTGTCTGCAGGACGGGTTGCAAGGGCGGTTTAGGTGTGACGGCTTTGGTCATGATGAAGGCCAAAGTAATGACGAGCACGACGAAAGCGGACGGAACACAGATCTTTGCACTGACCGGCCACTTGGCTGTCAGACTTTTGAACAAAGCCCGGAAACGGCTGTTCTTCTGGAAGAAGAAGCCGATCATAGCGAGCAGCAGCAGGACATAGCCGGTATAGGTGATACCGATCCCCCACGGGTCATGGTTATAGCGCAGCGTGACACCCAGTCCGTCGCTGTCGAAATTAGACTGACAGAACCGATAACCGTGGTACTTGAACGGCTTATTCATACGAACTGTTCCTTCGTCCACTACCAACGGGTCTTTACTGCGGTCCAGGAGTCGCAGGTCGGTGATATAATCGGATTCGGTGGCTTCAAAATTCCACAGGAAAAGCGTGATGGGTGTGCCGTGTATGTTGAGCGATTCGGCTTTGTCGTAGCGCAGGTGTATCTCGCCCTGTTCGCCAAAGAAATGGGTTACACATGCCCCGACGAGAATCGTCGCCAGGGCAATGTGTAACAGCCAGGTAACAGGCTTAGATCGCATTGATGAAAGCCACAATCGCATCGCGCTCTTCTTTGGTCAGTTTATAGAACTGCTGTGTCGGCCAGTAGGCATCCGACTCGGTGCTATATCCATGCCACATGATGGCTTCGATCACGTTGCGGGCACGGGTGTCGTGCATACGTGCTTCGTACGCGTCGCCGGTAGCTTTGCGGTGCAAGCCGCGACCCCAGAGCGGAGTGGTTCGGCACCAACCCGTACGGATATCATTCTCCATGCACAGTTTATGCTGGATCATATCGGTGTACGGCCAAATCTTCTGGTTCGGATAGCGCGGCATAGACGCTGCGGCAGGGTTGTTATTCGGGTCGCGCACCTCGTCAGCACCGGTGGTCCATGTAGGACGGTGGCAGTAGTCACAACCGATCTGCGAGAACAATTCCTTCCCT
>JAFXYK010000039.1 GCA_017541805.1 Paludibacteraceae bacterium | reverse complement strand
GTTACCATGGAAGATAGTTCAATCAAACTATTTGAGAGTAAGAAGATCCGCACATTGTGGGATGAACAACAGGAGAAATACTACTTCTCCATTGTGGATGTGATCGAGGTGTTAACCGATACGGATAGACCTCGTAAGTATTGGAGTGATCTTAAGAGTAGGTTACAGAAGGAAGGAAGTGAGTTGTCCGCAAAAATCGGACAACTGAAATTACCCTCTGCTGATGGAAAGAATTATTTAACCGATGTTGCTGATACTGAGCAACTTATGCGCCTCATTCAATCTATCCCTTCTAAGAAAGCAGAGCCGTTTAAGTTATGGTTGGCGCATGTGGGAAGAGAGCGTTTGGATCAATTGCAAGATCCGGAATTAAGCATTCAGCAAGCTTTGCGAGACTACAAGCGTCTTGGATATTCGGATAACTGGATCAACCAGCGTCTCAAGAGCATTGAGATTCGCAAAGACTTGACCGACCAATGGGACCAGCATGGCGTGAAAGATAGTTTAGAGTACGCAACGCTGACAGATATCCTTTATCAAGCATGGTCCGGCAAAACCGCTCGAGAGTATAAGAAATTCAAAGGTCTGAAGAAGGAGAACCTTCGAGATAATATGACCAATGAAGAATTAGTGCTCAATATGTTAGCGGAATTGTCTGCTACCAGTATCACTCGCAGCGAAAATCCTTCCACTATGGAAGAAAACAAAGAGGTTGCAGCACGTGGCGGAAAAGTAGCACGTGTGGCACGAGAAGAGTTGGAAGCCCAAACCGGCAAGAAAGTAGTATCTCCTCTCAGCGCCAAACGTTTCTTTGAAAGTCAAAAGCCAACCTTACCCTTCGACAAAGAAGACGAGGATAAAGAAGAATAAATCGTGTCATTTTTAATAGAGGGTTGGGGGTGACAGGGTGACGGGGTGACACCCTTTCCCTAAAACTATACACACCCACGCGTGTGTGAGATATATAAACAAGGGTGTCACCCTGTCACCCCGTCACCCTAAAATGCCGGGGAACAGAACATACGAAAAGGACGGGACGTAGATGTCCGTAATGGTCGCGAGATGGTCGCGGGATTGAACCGTAAAAGGAGGCTATAGCCCTCTAACGATAACAATGCTATAGAGCATGCCGATCAACATGGTGAATTTGATGACCTGCTGGCATGTCTTGTAATCGCTTGGAATCTTTGCCGCCCATAATAACCATATATCGCTAACGAGCGGAATGATGATACCTAATGCGATATAGCGCGTGCTGAGGTTGTTCCATGTAGTCGGGAAGGGTAGCACATGATACCATAAATGGCCGATGATAGCGATGGTAGCAATAATCAGTCCGGTCACAAAAATCTTCGTCCATCGCTCTCCCCATACTACCGGCATGGAGTGACATTCCAATTCCCGGTCGCCCATCTGGTCTTGCATGTCTTTGAGAATCTCTCTGGTCCATGTCAGAAGAAATGCAAACAAGGCGAACCCGCCTATCCATGCATAAATCGTGCGAACCGGCGTATATGGCATCACGGATAAATCGTAATGATGAAGTATCTTTAGCTGGGCTTCATTGGCAAAGGCTACTATTAGCGGCACGGTCGCTGCCAATAACGCGATGGTGACGTTGCCGATGATTAATAACCGTTTGTAACTGCTGGAGTAAAACCATAACAACCCCGGAACAATCAAAAAGATAATTCCGAGGGTTGTACTATGCAGCATAACCGCCGTGGCAATACCGCACGCAATGCCGATGCCGCTCAGGAATAAACTGAGCCGCATGGCTGCCGGCTTGCTTATCGTACCCGTTACTATCACGTCGTCCGGCCGGTTGATACGGTCTATCTTGACATCGAAATAGTCATTGATCACGTAGCCGCCGGCGGCAATCAGTATCACGGCTATGGCTATCAGCAATAACAGGTATCCGGGTAACTGCTCTCCGTAGCCGGCTTTGTTTAAAACAGGTACCGCTACCCATTTCTCCATCAACCAAACCAGTGCTCCGAGAAAGAGTAAATTACTCCATCTTACCAACCGCAATATGTCCTTACAAAGATCAATCATAAATCCTAAATTTGATCACCTGATCTTCAGCACCGCCCCTTTCCATGCACCCAGTGTTACCTCGACTACACCTTCCGGTACAAAATCAAAAGTCATCTTGTCTCCTGTGAGCATGTCTGTCGCTTTCGCGTTCATCTTCTCTTCCATATCGAGATAAACGAATGCGTCGTTCGGAATACGTACGTGCATATGTTGCTCGCGGTCGTGGAAATTTACGACGACCAGCAATGTCTCCCCTTTGACATGGCGTATAAAGGCAAAATGCTGGCGTTTGTCGAATTCTTCACCTTGTACATAAGTGATGTCGTACATCTTTCCTTTCTGAACAGCTTTGCTATCGCGCGCGAAAGTTAATAGGTGTCGGTAGAAATCGCGTAACTCCTTTTGTGCGTCGTTCAGCTTGGCACCGTCGAACTTGCCCTTGTTCGCCCAAGCCTGCAGACTCTTAACGCCCCAGTAGTCGAAGATGGTGGAACGGCCGTCGATGTCGCTGAAACCTTCCATATCCATGCCGCGTTCGCCTAACTCTTGCCCCGAATAGATCATTACAGGACATTGATTAAGCAGCGAAGCCACAATCATGGCCGGCTCGGCACAACGACCACTGCCGCAGAAGAAACCACTGGCAATACGTTGTTCATCGTGGTTCTCCAGGAAATATAACATGTGCTTAATGCGCTCGTCGCCGTGTTGCATCCACCGGCTCGTAATACCTTCCGCCGGCCATCCTTTGCTCGTCACACCCCGCAAATAGTCATACATACCCACTTTGTCGTACAGGTAATCGAAACCGGCTGACAGATAGGCGTCGTATTGGTTCGGGTCGTAGCATTCGCCGATAAAAAGGATTTTCTTGTATTTCTTGCGTACAGCCGCGATGGCCCAGGCAAAAAACTCTACAGGCACCATCTCCGCCATATCTACGCGGAAACCGTCTACGCCTTTGGATGCCCAAAAGAGCAATATATCGCGCATCTTGATCCATGTAGAGGGAATAGGATCGAACTGTTTCTCACGGCCGCCTTGATAAAAGACACCATAGTTGAGTTTGACGGTCTCATACCAGTCATTCTCGCACGGATGGCTGGTGAAACAGTCATTACCGGTCACTTTAGCGGGAAACTCCTCGTAGCCCTGCAGGTCTTTATCCATTGAGAAGCGCTCACCGGGAAGGTAATAGAAGTTATTCAGCGGAGAGAACGCCCATTCCGGATGATCGTTCTCGCCCAGATCCTCTACGCCGGCCGGTTTGCAGGTGCTCTTGTATTCGCGTGCTACATGGTTCGGCACAAAATCAATCAGGGCACCTAATCCGGCTTCATGCGTGCGGGCTACCAGCGCTTCAAACTCCTGCATTCGTTTCTCCTCGTTCTTCGCCAAGTCCGGATCTACGTCATAGTAATCCGTGATGGCATAAGGAGAACCTGCTTTGCCCTTGGTGATGGCGGGGTTGTTATATTGTGCGGTCGCGTGCCGGATGACACCGGTGTACCATACATGCGTAGCACCTAAGTCGGCAATGGACTGAAGTGCCCGCTCGTTGATATCTACAAATCGACCGCATCCATTCTCTTCCTTGATCCCGTTGAATTTGCGTGTCTCGTTGTAGTTCGTAAAATAACGGGGGAAGAGTTGATAAATGATGGGTTTATTCATTCTATGTGGGTGTGTTTTTCTTTGGTAAAATACAGGTATCCTAGGGCCCTAAGACCCTAGGACCCTAGTCAAACTAATGCAGCGGTATCGCTGGCAATCATCAATTCTTCGTCTGTCGGAATAAGGCAAACTTTTACTTTGGAATTCGGGGTAGAGATAATCCGCTCTTCGCCACGTACATTGTTGGCTGCTTCGTCCACCTCGATGCCTAAGAAACTTAAGCCCTTCATGACTTGTGCGCGGATATACGGATCGTTCTCGCCGATACCTGCGGTGAAGACCAGAATATCCAAACCGTTCATGGCTGCTGCATAAGCGCCGATATACTTGATCACGCGGTAGATGAACATCTTACGCGCCAAGTCAGCACGTTTGTTGCCTTGATTGATAGCCGCTTCGATATCACGGCAGTCACTCGAAACACCGCTCACGCCCAGCAAACCGGATTTCTTATTCACGAGGTTGTTAAACTCTGCAGTACTCAGGTGCTCTTTATCCATGATAAACGTAGCTGCTCCGAGGTCAAGGTCGCCGGCGCGAGTACCCATCACAAGACCTTCCACCGGCGTCAGACCCATGCTGGTGTCTACGCACGCACCGTTCATGACAGCAGCGCAGCTGCCGCCACCACCGATGTGGGCGATAACGATCTTCTGTTTCTTCGGATCCACACCAAGGAACTCACATACGCGAGCACTTACATAACGGTGACTCGTTCCGTGGAAACCATAGCGACGAATCGCATATTTCTCGTATAACTCATACGGAAGAGCGTACATATACGCGTAGTCCGGCATCGTCTGATGGAAAGCGGTGTCGAACACAGCTACCTGCGGAACACTCGGCAGGATCTTCTCGATCGCGTCGATACCCTTGAGGTTAGCAGGGTTGTGCAGCGGAGCCAGTTCTACGCACTTGATGATCATCTCTTTTACCTCCGGGGTGATGAGCACGGACTTGTTGAATTTCTCACCACCATGCACTACGCGGTGACCTACGGCATTGATCTCTTTGAGATCTTTGATGCAACCGATCTTCGGATCCACGAGCTTCTCCAAGATCAACTCAATACCTACGGTATGCTCCGGCATCGATTTCTCGAATTTAACCTTCTCGCCATTCGGCAGTTTAACCAATAAGAACGAGTCCGGCAAACCGATTTTCTCAATACCGCCTTGCGCCATTACGGACTTGCTCTCCATGTCAAAGAGCTTATACTTAATACTGCTACTTCCGCAGTTCAATACTAATATCTTCATAATTTAAATAAATTTAAATTTTGGAGCTTCGGCTTCGTCGAGTTGCGTAAGCAAGCTTACACTCGACTTGCACGAACCTTCATATATTATTTAATCGCCTGATTGGCGGTGATTACTACCATTTGTACGATATCCTGTACTTTGCATCCGCGGCTGAGGTCATTGACCGGAGCAGCGATACCTTGCAGAATCGGACCGACAGCGTCAGCTCCGCTGAAGCGCTCTACGAGTTTGTAACCGATGTTACCTGCTTGCAGGTCGGGGAATACCAGTACGTTGGCTTTTCCGGCAACCGGACTACCCGGCGCTTTGGTCTTCGCTACGCTCTCAATCAGCGCAGCGTCTGCTTGTAATTCTCCGTCCAAAGCCAAGTCCGGAGCCATCTCTTTGGCGAGCTTCGTTGCTTCCGCTACTTTATCCACCAATTCATGCTTAGCACTGCCCTTCGTGGAGAAACTCAACATCGCTACGCGCGGTTCGATGCCGGCAATAGCGCGTGCCGTCTCAGCGGTAGAGATAGCGATCTCTGCCAATTGTTTAGCATCCGGATTCGGGTTAACTGCGCAGTCTGCGAAGAGCAGGAAACCGTTCTCACCCAGCTGTTTGGCCGGCGTGAACATCAAGAAGGCACCGCTGACGATCGAGCAACCCGGACGGGTCTTCAGAATCTGGAAGGCGGGGCGGATCGTATCAGCCGTTGTGCCGCGAGCACCGGCTAATTCACCGTCTGCATCGCCGGCCTTAATCATCAAGCAACCCAGATACAACGGGTCTTGCGCTTTCTTAGCAGCTTCTTCCTCCGTCATACCTTTGCTCTTACGCAACTCAAACAGCAAGTTGGCGTACTCCGGCATCTTCGGGTCGCGAATCGGATCTACGATCTTGGCATCCTTGATGTACTCATAACCCTTCTCGGCAGCCATACCTTTGATCTTCTCCGGGTCACCGATTAAAATAAGCTGCGCAATCTTGTCTCTAAGCAAGATGTTAGCAGCCTCTAACGTACGTGGTTCATCGCCTTCCGGCAAAACAATGCGCTGCGGATTTGCTTTCGCACGCGCTACCATTTGTTCCAAAATGTCCATAAATATTGTGTTTTAAAGTTATCCCATTAATTACGGCACAAAATTACAAAAAAAAATTCATATATGCAATACTCGGTGTAAAAAATATTTTTTTTAGCAAAAAAATTTGGTTATGTCAAAAAAAAGTAGTAATTTTGCAGCCTGAATTGTGAATTTGTCAACAAACAACCTCTTTCATTCATGAAAAAAGGATTATTTATACTGACTCTGCTCTGTTTTTCCGGCCTGATGCTGCAGGCTGCGGAGCAGACTGATGTAAAGGGCGCACATCCCTATAAGGTGGACGAGAATGAGACTATCTCGGATAAGATATCGCATTGGTCGTTGACGCCGCATGTGGGATTTAACTATTTTGACGGCGACTTTAATTCGGAGATGAAGCATGCTTTTGCCATTCCGAATGCCGGTTTGGATCTGGAATACTCCTTCACTCCGGTTTGGAGCTTGGGATTGAACTATATGTTCGATATGTATAATGTGACCGGTAAGCCGGGGCTGGATAATGCAGATACCTTGCTCAACGGTAATATGCACAAGCTGGCGCTGTATGTATCGATGGACTTCATGAATCTGTTCTTCCCAAAGGCTAAAAAGAAAATCTTCTCTCTTAATGCCATTGTCGGCGGCGGCTACGCGTGGTATAAGAGCGACAAGATGTATTTCGATGATTATTATACCGACGATAAAGGGATTCATAATCCGACGCACAAACGCGGTCACACGCTGAGTTATGTGAATGCGGACGGTGTTGTCGGTCCGGACTACATGAAGGAATATGCGGGCCAGTTCTTTGTTCAAGCAGGTCTTGGTCTGGAGTTCAATCTCAACCGTACCATCGCCTTGGGTGTTCGCGCTACCTATAACTATTTCATCAATGACTATATTGACGGTCGTGGTTATAACTACAACTCCAATGGTGTGGCTTCCAAGAACAACGACGGTATTGTGGATGTGACTTTGAATATGCGCTTCAAACTGATGGCGGTTTCGAAGACGCACGTTCGTAATATCTCGAGTTTGGATACTTGGAAGAAACAAGAAGAGTTCAAGCAGGCGCACGACACGGTTATCATTCGTCACGACTCGATCATCGTTCGTGAACGCGTCGTAGAGACCCATACGGAGAAAGATCAGGAGACGATTTACTACGTATACTTCGCGAACAACAAGTCGAACTTGGATGACAAGGCGTTGATCACCATCCAACAGGTAGCTGACCGCTTGACGGAAGATACGACGCTGTATGCCGTTGTAACCGGTTATTGCGACAACACCGGTTCGAACCAACTCAACTATGCGTTGGGTGACAGACGTGCAGCGAATGTGATGGATGAGTTGAGTGCGGAGCATGGTGTGGATACGGCTCGTATGTATGCGATGGGTCTGGGTAAACTCGTCGGACACCGCAGCACCGCAGCCTATGGTCCGAACAGACGCGCTATGATCCGCCTGGTAGACAAAGATACCTTCGAGCGGATGAAAGCGGATCTGGATGACAAGCGTTCGCACCGTGAACCTGAAGTGACGGCAGAGCCGGAAGTACAGACGATTCCGTTGTCTGAGACGGCTAGACCGGAGCAAGAGAATGTATACAAGCAGCGCGAGAGCGAGACCATCACGGCAGACAAAGCTACAACGCTCTCCAAGTTGGCTCGTAAATATTATAACAACACCTATTGCTGGGTATATATTTACATCGCGAATAAGGATCGCCTGAAGAACCCGAATGATATCAAGCCCGGTATGGAACTGATCATTCCGGAATTGACGGCAGAGGAGATGCGCATCTACAAGGATGCAAGTATTATCCTCTATCAGAAACACGCGGCGAAACATTAACCCGCGAGGTCCCATAGCTCAGTTGGTTAGTAGCACCTGACTCATAATCAGGGGGTCCTTGGTTCAAGCCCAAGTGGGACCACGACAGGAGGATAGTCCCGCACTATCCTCCTGTTCCTTTAAAAAGTGAAGACATATAATGCTTAGAAAACTGTTCATATTGCTTCTTTCGCTCTTTGTGCTGATGCCGTCAGTAGATTCGCTGTACGCCATGACGCCCGCGGAGAAACGTGCGAAGGCCAAAGAGGTGCAGCTGCGCAAACGCGAAGCGGCGAAACGCAAGGCGGATAAGAAGAAAGCGGCTAAGGCGAAAGCCGCCAAGCGGAAACGTCTCAAGGACGGCAAACCCTTATTGTATGTCTATACCTTCAATCTGAAGACGAATGAACCCCTGTCTGCGGCGCATGTGACCGTGCAGGAACGGAATGCACGGCCGAACAAGAAACCCAAACTGAGCAAAGGAACGGATACGAAGCATGCTCGGGTATCTAAAGGACTGCCGCAAGGTCAATACTGGGCTTCGGCTGCACGAACGGGCTTCTTTGCTTCTGATACGGTATTCTTTAATCACAAGGAAGATGAGGATACGGTTAAGTTGTCGCTCTATCCGGAGACGCGACTGACGTTTACTGTCACCGATTCGCTAACCTCCCGTCCTGTGTCTGCCAATATCGTTGTGCGCAACCCGCAAGGGCGCAAAGTGATGCAGACGACGTCCGATTCGCTGCATTCCGTGCTCGCGGTATTATTGGATGACCGCATTCCGTATTATACGATTGATGCTACTTCCCCGCGCTATTTCCCGTTCCACGACACGATTCAGGATTTCAGTTTCTATCCGGGCGTGGTGATGGCACCACGAGAGATCAAGTCCTTCGTATTGCATAATATCTATTTTGTGACCGGCAAGACGCGTATTCTGGATACCTCTGAAGCGGCATTGCAGGAGTTGTATCAGTTCTTATCCGGACGGCCTGATCAACGTATTCGTATCGTCGGACACACCGATAATATCGGTTCTGATCGCTCCAACCAGGTGCTTTCTGAAGGACGGTGTGTCGAGGTGAAGCAGGCGATGGTGAAGCGCGGTATTATGCCGGAACGCATTGAGATCGAAGGGCGCGGAGAACGCGATCCTATCGTTCCGAACGACAGCGAGGAACATCGCCAGATGAACCGCCGTGTCGAGATTGTACTTCTATAAAGTACAGGAAGTCAGCCTTTAATTTAGAAAAAAATCAAAATATATTTGCATAATTCAAAAAAAAGCAGTAATTTTGCACCCACTTTCGACTTGATGGGGGCTATTTGGTTTTGACAGCAGGTAGAATGGTTGTGTAAGCACGCCGAGCAATGAGGCAATGCTCGTAAATCTCGCTTCGAAATATAACTGGCAACAATACTTATGCTCTCGCTGCCTAATCGAAGTATAGTAGATTAGCTTTTTCGGGCGCCAGGCGCCTGAACGAGACATCGCTCCAAGCCGAGTCTGTGGGCTGAAAGGGTACAGCGGTGCGGAAATACACAGAATAGATAGCGCAGGCTGCGATGCGGTATCGAAGATTTAGCAGATAAGCCGGTAGTTGGTGGCTTGGGTCTTGCTGCCGGACGAAAACCAAGGCCAAGATAAGCGTGTAGAAAGCATAAGTATTCCTTGTTTGGACACGGGTTCGACTCCCGTTAGCTCCACGAAAGAATGCGGTGGCATTCTTTGGATCTAAAGGGGATTCTCACCCGGGTTCTTAACCCTAAAGGGTACGATTATTGACAACGTCAATTTTCGACTCCCGTTAGCTCCACGAACGAATGCGGTGGCATTCTTTGGATCTAAAGGGGATTCTCACCCGGGTTCTTAACCCTAAAGGGTACGATTATTGACAATGTCAATTTTCGACTCCCGTTAGCTCCACAACAATAGGGGCACTAGCTCATCTGGTAGAGCGTAACGTTCGCAATGTTAAGGTAAGGGGTTCGAGTCCCCTGTGCTCCACTTAATTCCCAACAAACAACCATATGGCCGTAGAAATCCGCGAAATCCATTCGAGAAAAGAGATCAAGCGTTTTATCGAATTCGCAAACGACTTATACAAGGACAGTCCTTACTACTGCCCTCCTTTGTTTTTTGATGAGATGAACTGCTTCAATCCGGCAAAGAACCCGGCATTGGAGGTATGTGATTTTCAACTCTTCATGGCCTATCGCGATGGTAAGCCGGTAGGACGTATTGCCGGTATCATCAACCGCCGCGCTAACGAACATTGGAATGTACAGAAAGTGCGTTTCGGTTGGTTCGATTTCATCGATGATATGGAGGTGAGCAAAGCCTTGCTGGACAAGGTGGTAGAGTGGGGAAAAGCACGCGGCATGAACGAGCTCAACGGACCGGTCGGCTTTACGGATTTCGATCACGAGGGCTTGCTTTTGGAGGGATATGAGTACCGCGCACCAATGGCTTCGTTGTATAACTATCCGTACTACGTGAAGCATGTGGATGCGTATGGTTTGACCAAGGAGGCAGATTGGATTGAGATGCGTATCTATCCGCCGAAGGTGTGTCCGGAACGGGTGAACCGCGTGGCGGAGATCGTCAAGCAACGCTCGAACGTGCATGTGGTGAAAGTGAAGAACGTGCGCGAGTTGACACGACGTTTCGGCACTACGTATATGGATGTGATTGACACGGCGTATCAGAAGTTATATAACTTCCAGCCTATGACCCAGCGACAGAAAGAGTACTATCGTGATATGTACTTGCCGCTGCTCAATTTTGATTTCGTGACGATTATCGTGAATGAGAAAGAGGAAGTGGTAGGCGTTGGTTTAGGTATGCCGGAGATCTCCAGTGCGTTGCGTAAATGTGGCGGTAAACTATTCCCGTTCGGATGGTATCATATCCTCAAGGCGTTGCGCTCCAAGAAACCGGAGGCATTTAATTTCCTGCTCGTAGCCATCCGTCCGGATTACCAGAACAAGGGTGTGGACACGCTCTTCTACCAGGATATGATTCCCATGTTTATGAAGTATGGCCTGTCGGGTCTGGAGACGACCTCTATGCTGGAGACGAATGATAAGATTCTGGATTTCTTCAGCCGCGTAGATCATATTCAACACAAGCGCCGTCGCGCCTATATCAAAGCTATTTAATCGCTGTGGCAGTTAGCACGAAAACTCGTAATCTGGCGTTTAAACAGTTAGGCGCGTATATCCGTCAGAATGAGATGCGTCCCTCTCGGGTGCGCGAAGCGGTGCTGGAGCAGATATGTCAGTTACAGCAACCTTTTACGGCGGAACAACTCGTGCAAGGCTGTGAAACACAACAAATTTCTGTCGCAACGGTTTATAATACCCTCAATTTGTTGGTTTTGGCACAAATTTTGTGCGCTACTTCACGGCAGAGGGGCAAGGCTTCTACGGAATATGAGATCGTGGTCGGAAAATCGGCACGAGTGCAGGTCATATGTACGAAATGCGGCCGTGTGACGGATATCCGAGACCGACTGGTGGAACAGATAGTGAAAGAAAGAAAATACTCTAACTTCGTGATGCGTCATTACTCCTTGTTTATCTACGGAGAATGCAAGGTATGCCGCTCACACAAACGTAAAGAAAAATAATAGATTATGTTAGCAACGATATTACTTGACGCTGCGCAAAACACAGCAGAGCAAACACAAGAGTTGGATCCGATGGTATTCTATTTCATCATCTTTATCGGAATAGCGATTGCCAGTTGGGTGGTTTCTTATTCGCTTAAGCGTAAGTTTGAGAAATTCTCGAAGGAACCTATTCGTTTGACCGGAAAAGAAGTGGCGGAGAAGATGCTTCGCGAGAATGGCATCGACGATGTGAAGGTGACCTGTACGCCGGGTATGTTGACCGACCATTATAATCCGCTGAACAAAACTGTCAATTTGTCAGAAAGCGTATATAACGAAGCGAATGTGGCAGCAGCAGCCGTGGCGGCACACGAGTGTGGCCATGCCATTCAGCATCAGCAAGCCTATGCGCCGCTTAAACTGCGTTCGGCACTGGTGCCCGTAGTGCAGTTCAGCAGTAACATTGTGACGTGGGTGATTCTGATTGGTCTTCTTTTAGTGAACAGCCTGGGCACAACGATGTTATTGATCGGTATTTGTCTCTATGGAATGATCACCTTGTTCTCTTTCATCACCTTGCCGGTGGAGATCAATGCCAGCCAGCGCGCAGTAGGATGGTTGGAAGAGTCCGGCGTGGTAGAACGCGAACAACGCGATATGGCCGTTTCCGCCCTTCGTTCTGCGGCTTATACCTATGTAGTCGCAGCGCTCAGCGCACTTGCTACACTGCTGTATTACATCATGATTTTTATGCGTCGTCGTGACTGATCACGATAGCGCTTCGGTCCCGTAGCTCAATTGAATAGAGTGTCAGATTCCGGTTCTGAAGGTTCTGGGTTTGAGCCCCAGCGGGATCACAGAGCAGAAGCTCGCACCGTTGGTGCAAATTAGTAAATTTGCCCAGCGGGATCACGAAAATAGCCGCCAACTCTGGCGGCTATTTTTGTTATTTCCCTAATTTAATATCTACGATAATCGGATCGTGATCCGCATACCGATGCAAGCTCTTGTCTTTCATCTTATACGCGCCGTGCTGGTAGTACCAGTCAGCATTCACATGCCACGGACGAACTCGTACGATCTGCGATGCCATCGTCGGGGACGCAAAGCAACGGTCCAAATAACCGGCTTCTCCTTTGTAACTGTAGGAATAGTCTTTGGCTTGCCCCTGCGGTAACATATCGGCATATCCGGCACGCACGATGGTTTGTATCGGCTGTTCCTGTGTATAGCAGTTATAGTCGCCTAATAGGAGAATATCTTCGTCTCCGAACACTTCGGTCGCTAACGGCAGCATCGTCAGCAGCGAGTCAGTGTTCATCATGCGGCGTTGGTTCGTGTCGTACTGTGTGCGACCGGGGCGTTTGGACTTGAAGTGATTTACACTAATGATCAGTCGCTCGCCGGTAGCTATCTCTTCAAAACCGACAGCGAACATGCGTGCGTAATAATGATCCGTGGTGTCGTGATAAGCCGAAATAGGTTGCGCGTATGGGCGCACGCGTTCCGTATCATATAGGAAACATCCGCCAATTCGGTCCATATTCTCCAGCGGCATAGTGACATACGCATATTTCTTGCCGCCTTTGTTCAGCGTCTCCAAGAGTAACTGCGGTGCTTTGTCTCCCACCTGCATCTCGCAGCAAGCGATCACATCCGCGTGCATCGCGCGCAAGGCGGCAGTCAGTTTGCGGGTCTTCAGCGCCAGTTGTTTGGGTGTGGTGCGTTTATGGGCGTAACCTCCTAAGTCGGCAAAGTAGTTCTCAATATTTGCGCCTACGATGCGCAGTTCGCCTTTCTTCGGTTTCGATAAGCGATCTTTTGCTATATGACGCGTGCGGATGGACTTACCTGTCAGTAACTGCCGTTCTCCTGTCACACGTGCTTTCAGACCGCGAACGATATCTCCTGTTCGCACCTTATAGTATTGGTTGCGGCAATGGAGACAAACACTGGCCTCGCGGTTGCGCGCCACCCACTCATAGTACATCGTGCTGTCGCCGTCTGCCAAGCCGATAGCGCGTTCTTCCGGACAGAAAAGCCGCTCCGGCGCCAAGACCAATGAGTCATAGAAACTACCGCAAACGACAAGCGGGGTAGAAAGGACTATTGTCTGATTCTCATACTTCGTCCAATCGGACTGTAATGCATCTAACGAAACACGCTCTACCGCCGAAGCGCAGAGCGTGCTAACTAAAATCAGTATTGTGAAAAAATGTTTTTTCATATGTTGCGGAGGGCGGGATCGAACCACCGACCTTCAGGTTATGAGCCTGACGAGCTACCACTGCTCTACTCCGCGATATACACCTTTTCAAAAGGGACTGCAAAAGTACTGCTTTTTTCTGACATACGCAAATTTTTTGTCAAAAAAATGCTAAAAAACGTACTTTTCCCCTATTTTCAGCGAACGATTTGGCCGTTCACGTGGTAGAAAACGCCGTTTCTCTTGATCAGCAGTTGACCGTTGATCAGCATTTTCTCGCTGCTGATTTCCGGCTGTTGAATCGTCTCAATACCTTCTTTCCCCGGTTCAAAAGCAAGACCCTCGATCTTCACGTCGCGCAGACAGATATACTTGCCGCTTTTTGCTTCACCTAAGTTGTGCCAAGGCAGTACACGCACATGCAGCGTCTCGCCTGCCGGAATGGTCAGAGTCGGCGTCAATTCCAGGTGCGCTATCTCCAAATTGGTCATATTGACTTTCTCCGCGATAGTCTGCACGTCAGTGAAGTTATCGCCAAAACCGGTGTTGATATGGTAACACATGGTAGAGGTGCTATGCGAAGTGATGTCCAGCGAGATCTTGGTGATTCGCACTTCCATCGTGCCCGGAGCGGTGATGGCAAAATCAATATAACGGGTGGCATTCTCGTCGATCTCATTGGCCGGCCATGCCACCTTGGCGCCTCCGTCGTCGGCATTGTGGAATCGAACGAGCGTGATGCCGGTCTCATCGCCTTGCGTGAAGTCGGACTTGGTATCTGCAGCCATCATATGGCTCATCGTGCAATTAGCGGCAATAGGACCTGTTACGGTTGAATTCGTTACGGTAGCTTTATCGACGATCGGCCACAAAGCACTGACCTCACTACCCCCTGCGAGGGAAATGACGCTGGCTGTGACAGGGACGGCGAGGGTGTTGTTGCCAAAGCTGACGGTGATGTTGTCATTCTGCTCACCTTCGTTCGTGTACGTCGCGCGCACGTATATTTTTTGGAATAAGGTGCTGCCTTCGTAGTTGACGGTGGCGCTCTGACTGTAAGTCGTCTTATCCACGGAGATCGTCACGTCGCC
This sequence comes from Paludibacteraceae bacterium, assembly GCA_017541805.1. GTDB lineage: Bacteria > Bacteroidota > Bacteroidia > Bacteroidales > Paludibacteraceae > Colicola. Next base: position 2,245 of record JAFXYK010000039.1, on the reverse strand, counting down.
GGAAGAAGCGATCGAAACGCTGCCGGTAGCAGGTTGGAGACCGAAACCGGTGATTAAGAGTTCTTTATTCTGCTGCACGCCGCTGTATACTTCGCCGAAATCAAGCGCATTCGGGCTGGCAGAGACGGATTCGGGAATGCTGATATATTCCGCTAAGATCCCTGCCTCTTTCAGCAGCTGCGCCGCTTGACGCGCGATGAGATTCGCACCCATCGTGTTGGTGTGGGTCTTGTCTCCTTCACAGAAGAGCAGTTTCAGACATTGTGTCTCTCCGTAGGAGAGGTATAACTCACGGGTGGCTTGCATCAGGTCGATGAAGGGCACGTTCTTCTCCTTCGCCACAATCTTCATCGCCTCCACATAATCCATCGAATGGTCGTCTGCCGGCAAGGATTGGTTCTCGTAGAGTACGCCGTTTTCGATCTTGCTGAACTTATCGCCTAAGTCGTGGCGACCGTTGCGTTTGATGTCGCCATTCGCGAAATAGGCACGGCAGATAGGTGCTACGAGCACAGGGTTCACACCCAGTTCGCGTGCCTCATCGATGAATAAGCGCAGGTAATCGCGATAGGTCGTCTGCGGATTCGTACCGCGCGCGTCCGTCGGAGCCGGCAGGCTGTTGTCTTTGCAATATTGCGCGTACTCTAAGTTATCCATACCATAGGTAACCGTTCCCTCGTCGTTGTGCGCAAACTGGATGAGCAGGTAGTCTCCGGCACTCATCTGACTCTTGACGGAGGCCCAATAAGCCGCGCCGGTATAGAAACCGCGGGTGTCCGACCCTGATTTGCCACGGTTGTTCACCGTCACATTTTGCGCGTCGAAGAAAGAACCCAGATACATGCACCAACCGCGCTTGTCGGTTGTGTTTTCATCATAATCCGCCATCGTACTGTCGCCGATGGTATGAATTTTAATAGTGGCATGCATTGAGCCGAGACCCAATGCTGCCACTATTAAAAGCGAAAATAATCGTTTCATATTACTTTACAATTGCGCCTTGCGCATTGTACTCAATACCCTCGCGAACGATGATTAACTGTCCGTTGCGGATTACCTTAACGGCTTTGACAGCAGCGTCCGTATTGTTAATATCCGTCGGGAATTCTTGAAGGAATTCAGCCGCAACAGTAACAGCCTCTGATGGCATGGTGAAGGTTGCAGCACCTGTGTTCTCGTCATCGTGCAGCGCTACACCGTTGTAGGTCAGGCTGTGTGTCAGATAGCCTGCTTCAGGAGCGATTGCTACGGTTACGTCCTCACCTGGGAAAGCGATAGTCCAACCGCTTACTGCGCCGTTCTCAGCAGGAGCATAAGTGATAGGATACATCCAAGTTGCGATCGGCTGATCGATCATGATCTGCTTGATAACAACGGTCTTGTCAGAGGTCGTCTGGAGTTTAACGAGTGTCTCAACCGCGATCGGGAACTGCAGTGCAGCTATCTTATTGTCGGTCGGTTTCAACTCTATTGTATCATTTCCGGCGATAGCCAAAACGGTCTCTGCAACATAACCGAACTTGATACGGATGGTCGTACCCGGCAGTACGTTGCAAGCGAGATAACCGCCTTTTTTCTTGATCTTCAGACCAAGATACGGTTCGTTACGAGCTGCTCCCTTATCATTATTGAGCGAATCCAGAGCGTCGATAGTTTTGTAATCGTAATACTTAGCATCCAAAGCGGACTTCACATCATAACTCTTACCGTTATTTATAACCATTCCCTCAAAGTCAATCGATTCAGCATAAGCCTTGGAGAACTTAGCGTAGAAAGTAACATTTGCTGAAATGACTTCGGCAGCCATAGATTCAACCTTCTGGGTCAATTCAGCGTCTTTGTACCATCCGCCGAAGGTTGCAAGAGGCATGGTCTCATATTGTGCGTATTCTGCTGGATTTCCGTTAGCCGCAACGATTTCAGTACCCAGAACTTGCTCGCCATACATGTAGGTAACGGTGCGGCTGGCAGCTTTTGAAGTATATACATAGTATGAGTTACCATTGATCGTAGCAGAAGCACTCCATGTAGTAGTTTCTGGCTGGGAGGTTACTTCAATGACTTCGTCTTTCTCCTTGGTGGATGCATCATCATAGGTGATGACGGTGTGCTTAGTGAACTTAACGACCGGAGCGGTAACATACGCATCCGCAAGGAAAAGATACTTGTTTGATACTAGAGAGGCGAGATCAGTTGCGCTGATAGCTACGTCGTTAATAGTAACGGCCGTTAAGCTCTCTTCGGT
>JAFXYK010000038.1 GCA_017541805.1 Paludibacteraceae bacterium | reverse complement strand
GAGGTGAGCAACACCTGCGAGGTCCATCACCTCTTGTACGGAAGCCTCAGCGAGCATAGCGAAACCGGTTTGGCGGCAAGCCATGACATCCTGGTGGTCACCGAAGATACAGAGCACGTGGGAAGCCAGCGTACGAGCCGATACATGGAAGACGGTCGGGATCAACTCACCGGCGATCTTGTACATGTTCGGGATCATGAGCAGCAGACCCTGCGACGCCGTGAAAGTGGTGGTCAGCGCACCTGCGTTGAGCGAACCGTGTACGGCACCAGCGGCACCGGCCTCGGATTGCATCTCCTGCACGGTAACGGTCTCGCCGAACAGGTTCTTACGACCTGCGGCAGCCCACTCGTCCACGTTCTCCGCCATCGGCGACGACGGCGTGATAGGATAGATAGCAGCGACCTCGGTGAACATGTAAGCCACATGCGCCGCAGCTGCGTTACCATCCAATGTTAAGAATTTTTTCTCTTTTGCCATAAAAAACAGTTGTTAAATATTGTTGTTTTAGTATAAGAATCCTAAGAGCCAGAGCGGAATCTGGTTGCCGCGACCGAGTTCCATATCACCGACAGCCGTCGGACGGATGGTATCGCGCATAGACGGCAGTTCCTTCACATCGAAATAGTACTTACCATCCACGATGAACATCGCCGAGCGATCGGACGCATTCACCTTGTGCGCGCCGTGCACCGTATTATAGAAATAGGTCTCGTACATATCTACCATCGGGATATCCCGCGTGAAATCCATCTTCGCCACATTGGTATTATGCATATAGACCTTCGTCGGCTTCATGGGGAAGTTCTTGCCTTCCGGATAGAGGAGGTTGATCAGACGCGAGTCCTTGAGGTACTTGACATAGTTCATCGTCGTAGCGCGACTCAGTTCGATCTCATCAGATATATTACTGATGTTAAGTGCACAGGGCGCATCGTGCATGAGGATATACAGCAGTTTGCGCAGCTTATGCAGACAAGCGACGTCGATCTGCTTGATCATCAGCACATCCACCTCCAACTGGCTATTCATCACTTTAAGCAACTCCGCCTCAAACGACTTGGACTCGAGGTAAGAAGGATAATAGCCGTGGTTGAGATACGCCTTGAAGAAATTGAGCGGACGCACCCGTTCGCATATCTCGCGCGAGATAGACGCATGACGCTGCATGATCTCCTCGAGGGTATAAGAACGCAGTTTGAGTCCGGTCTGCAGGTTCAGATACTCACGGAAGGAGAATCCGCGGAGGTTATAAGTCACCGCGATATCCTTGAGGTCCGGATTATCTTCGTCGATTGGCATGACCGGCGTAGCGCAGAAGATGATATGCAGATCTTTGTACCGGTTATAGCACCGCTTCAGTTCGCGCGACCAGTTCGGATATTTGAACAGCTGGTCCAGGAAGAGATAGCGTCCTCCGGTTCTTGCAAACGCAGACGCGAGCTCCAACAACGTATGTTTCGTAAAGAAGAAGTCATTGAAGCTGACGTACAGACACGGACGTATCTCGCGTTTCGGTTTACGGCGTTTGTGCAATAGTTGCTCCGCCTCCTGCGCTTTCCGCCATTCATCCTCAATCTCTCGCACGCGCGTTAGCATAAAATCCGTCTTTCCTACTCCACGTCCACCTTTGATAGCAATCAGCCGATCGTCCCAGTTGATCTCATCCATGAGCTGACGCCGAAGAGGCATGGAGGCATGTGCCACCAGAAAATCGTGGATTCTGAATAGTGTGTCTAACATGGCAGCCTGAGGATCGATTTGCTCCTCTTGTTGCATTTTTTCATCGATTATGGTTCCTTTTTTCTCCATTTTGAGTAAAATATTGAAAATACGGCGCAAAGTTACAACTTTTTTTTGATATTTGCAAGGTTTAGGTAGCATTTTTTACAAAAAAATGAGGGTCTACCTACGTAAACCCTCAAAAATACACAATTTTCGTTAAAAAATCCACCTTTTAGAGGCTGATAGCGCCACTTGGGCATACATCAGCGCAGGTTCCGCACTCGGTGCAGATCTCCGGATCGATGGAATAATGTTCGCCTTCCGAGATAGCGCCCATCGGGCACTCGTCAATACATGTACCGCAAGCAATGCAGTCTGTTGAAATTTTGTAAGCCATAGTATTTAATTTTTGATTTTTGATTTTCGATTTTTGATTTTCGAGTGCAAAGATACTGCTTTTTTTTGACACTACCAAATTTTAGGGATAGATTTTGTTATTTTTTTGTCTTTTTGGCCGTGGCAAGGGCAGCGAGGAGTTGGGCATTCGGTCCCGTTAACCCTTTGTCAGTCAGTCCTTTACGTTTGGCAAAGGTAGTCCAGTCTTTCGCTCCACCGGAAGAGACGGGTAACCCTAATTGTAGGTAGTGGCAGTAGGCGATGGCGAGTGCATCGGTGGCATCCAGTTTCTTGGGCATGTCCTCATCGGGGATGTGCATGAAACGCTGAAGCATGCCGGCTACCTGCTGTTTGGTGGAGTGTCCGTTGCCGGTGATGGCCATCTTGATTTTCATCGGCGAGTACTCGTAGATCGGCACATCTTTGGATAGCGCCGCCGCAATCGCCACACCCTGCGCATGAACGATCTTAATCATCGTCTGCGGGTTCTTGTCCACAAACTGCGTCTCGATCGCCAAACAGGTAGGATGGTACTTATCAATCAGGTCCTGCAAAAAGAAAAATTCTTTTTGTAACCGCGGATATTGGCCTTCCAACTTATGCACATCATACGCGCCGAACTCCAGTATATCGACCTGTTGTCCAACGGTGTACAAGAGGGCGTAACCCATGAAAAGCGTTCCGGGGTCAACTCCTAAGATAATATGTTCGGATCGATTCGGATCGATCATTTGACATTGGACATTTGAGATTTGACATTTTAATCGTTCTCGTGGTTTCTAATAAAACCGCGAATGACGATGATGATAACACCGGCCAGCAGCGTGTAATCAGCTGCGGGTTCTATCTCCGCCAGACTGAGTCCGGCTCCGGCAGCTACCACAAGGGCACCGACAAGTAAGAGTATGGTTGATTTTTTCATTCCTGCGACAGTTAATGGTTATTCCTCTACGATATAGACATCCTCATTATCATTGTGCATATAATACAGTTCACGCGCGTAGCGCTCCAAACTGTCCTTGCTATTGAGCATCTGAATCGTTTGTTCTGCTTTTTGCGTCTCGCGCCGATAGGTCTGCGTCTGCTTCTCGATATGCTTGATCTGTTGGCGACGATGGGAGAAACGAATCAGACTCTGGTCGCCCACGAAGAGGTACACAATCAGGAACACAAGAATCGTAATGAGGTACTTACCCCATTTCCGGAAACGAATGTATGTTCTGAGGTGCGAAATCTTCATTCAAACAACCAAATTTACTCAAATCGGGCACAAAGTTACAACTTTTTTTGGATATGTCAAAATTTTTTAGTAACTTTGTCGCCGATTTTATAAGAAAAGAAATGAAAACACGAATTTCTATTGTTGCGTTGCTGTTTTTAGCGTGTGGTTTATGCGCACAAGAAACGCATATCTCTCTTCCGGATTCCGGTAAATGGAGCAGTAGTGCGCTGCTTCCTTATGTAGGACAGACCGTTATATTTGACATGCCGATGGTGGTATGCGCCAATGCGAACGGGAAATACGTCGTATCTCCATGGCGTCGTTTTGAGCCTTTATGCCAGGGTATCATCGGTTCGGATGCATACAACGAGACGGTGCGTATCAATAGCACGTGTATGTTCTCGTTAAACAACGTGAGCGGTTACCACCGATGCGGAGAGAAGATATATAACCTGAAGGCGACGGTGAACAGCTCGAGCAGCCTAGCAATGCAGAGCGGAGAGTGGAAAGGCAATAAGCGTGCAGATTTGGAGGTTGCTCTGCCGGATTTGGGTGATTATCGGCTGCTGGTCTGCGGTTTCAACCTGGAGAACTACTACATGACCTGGGGTTCGATGGGCGCCGACAGTTATGCCGAGCACCAGAAACAGCGCACCAAGATCAACAACGCTCTCAGGAAGATCAACGCCGACATCTACGGCCTGGTGGAGTTGCAGCAAGGCAACGAGGCGATTGAGGAAATCGTCAATGACCTGAATACGAAGATGCCGACCCGCAATTACAAGTATTTCAACGACGCGACCACCGGTACCAGTCAGAAAGTGGATTTCGTGTACGATGCCAATAAAGTGGAGCCTATCGGCACCCCTGCAGAGACAAGCGTAGAGCTGCCTTACCGCAAGAAGATGGTCTGTTTCCGGGAGATTTCGACCGGCGAGAAGTTCATCTACTCCATCAACCACTTCAAATCGATGAACACCGGCGGTGCGGACCGCCGCGTCAACGAAGCGCAAGCGGTGGTGAAGTTATACAACAGTTACCGTCAGAACCGCAATATCCGCGATAACGATGTGCTGATCATGGGTGATATGAACTGCTATGCCAAGACGGAGCCGATCATGGTGTTTACCGAGAGCAATACCAATAGCATGATCGACCTGCATCGCGCTTTCCATGCGGACAGCAGTTACAGTTATATGTACAGCGGTATGGCCAGTTACATCGACCATGCCATCAGTAACGAGACGCTCTATCGTCAAGTGACCGGTATGGCCGGCTATCATATCAATTCGGACGAGGACGATAAATACACATACGATAAATCAAGCGACGCTACTATGTTCCGCTGCTCGGACCACGATCCGGTGTTGGTAGGCCTGAAGTTGGACAGCACGCTTTCGCAACCGCTGACGCCGTATATCAACTCGCTGGAGGTGCTGGAGCACAAGAGTAACGAGATTGTGATTCAAAATGCGTACAACAGCGACCCGGAGGAGCACAGTTACTACGCCATCTATACAATCAACGGTTTGCTCAAGGAACGCATGGAAATCCACTCGGATTATCACATAGTGGATCTGCCGACCGATCCGGGTGTGTATATCATTTATCTGTACGTCAAAGGCAAAGTATATCAGAAGAAACTCATCATACGATGATGGATCTGTTTTCCGAAATAGAAGCACCGGAACGGGAAGAACTACGCAACCTGCGCAAGGAGTTGGAGGAGGCGAACTATAAGTACTATGTACTTAACATGCCTACTCTATCCGATCGTGAGTTCGATGAGAAGATGCATCGTCTGCAAGCCTTAGAGGCGATGTTTCCCGATATGTTTGACCCCAAAAGTCCGACGCAACATGTGGGTTCGGACCTCGGCAAAAAGGGCTTTGAGACGGTCAAGCACAAGTACCCGATGTTGTCCTTGGCGAATAGTTACTCGCGCGAAGAGATTGAAGACTGGGTGCGTAAGTTACCTTCGAATGCAGAAATCGTTTGCGAACTGAAATACGACGGATTGAGTATCAGCCTTTGGTACGAGAAGGGCGTGCTCGTTCGGGCGCTGACGCGCGGCGACGGGCAACAGGGAGACGATGTGATTGCGAACATCAAAACCATTCCTTCTATCCCCTGGAAGATTGAGCGAGACGACGTACCGGATTTCTTTGAACTTCGCGGAGAGGTGCTGTTACCTTGGGAGCGTTTTGAGGCGCTGAATAAAGAACGTGAGGAGCAGGAAGAACCGCTGTTTGCCAATCCGAGAAATGCCGCTTCAGGTACCCTCAAACTGCAGGATCCGAAGGAAGTGGCACGGCGCGGCTTGGATGCGTACCTGTATTATATGATCGGCGAGAACCTACCGGGTAAGACGCATTTCGAACGACTTAATACCGCCAAAGAATGGGGATTCCATATCTCCGATGCCATCAAGGTGTGCAAGAACGTGGACGAGGTGATGGCGTATATCGCCTATTGGGACACCGAGCGCAAGAATCTGCCGGTAGCAACCGACGGTATCGTGCTGAAAGTCAATAACTTAGCGCAACAGGAGGAGTTGGGTTATACCGCCAAGACACCGCGATGGGCTATTGCGTATAAGTTCCCTGCGGAGAAACAGTTGACGCTACTCAAGGAGATCACCTATCAGGTGGGCCGAACAGGTGTAGTGACACCGGTGGCGAACTTAGAACCGGTGCAGTTGAGCGGCACGATGGTGCAACGCGCGACGCTGCATAACGAAGATTTTATCAAGTCGCTCGATATCCGTCCCGGAGATATGGTGTGGGTAGAGAAAGGCGGCGAGATCATACCGAAGATCGTCGGTCGGGCTGACCGAAATGATGCAATGAGCGCGACTCCGTCGCTCAATGATGAAATGATGTACTCTTTCCCCACTACTTGCCCCGAATGTGGAGCGACGCTCGTGCGCGTAGAGGGAGAAGCGGCATGGCGATGCCCGAATGAGGCAGGTTGTCCGCCGCAGATCAAAGGGAAGATCGAGCATTTCGTGAGTCGAAAGGCGATGAGCATAGACGGTTTGGGAGAAGAGACGATTGACCTACTATACCGTCAAGGACTCCTGCATAACATCGCCGATATCTATGACCTGAAAGCCGAAGACATCGCTTCGCAGGAACGCTTAGGCGAGAAGAGTGCGCAGAACATGTTAGCCGGCATCGAAGCCAGCAAACAAGTGCCATGGGCACGCGTGCTGTTCGCTTTGGGTATCCGCATGGTGGGCGAGACGACGGCTAAGAAAATCGCACGCAAATATAACACGATTGACAGCCTACAATGGGCAACGGTGAAACAACTGTGCGCCATCGAAGATGTAGGTCCGCAGATTGCCGAGAACATCGTGAAGTATTTCGAGGACCTGCAGAACTTAGAGATTCTGGAACGTTTGCGCCAAGCCGGTCTGCAATTCGAAGGCGAAGCAGAAGCGGAACCCACGAGCGATAAGTTAGCAGGTCAGATCATCGTCATCTCCGGCACCTTCAGCCACCACAGCCGCGATGAGTACAAGGCGATGATCGAAGCCAACGGAGGTAAAAACAGCGGTTCTGTCAGCAAGAAAACCAATTTTATTCTGGCCGGAGAGAACATGGGACCGGAGAAACGGAAGAAAGCCGAAGACCTCGGCATCCAACTAATGACTGAAGATGAATTCCTTGGAATGATAGAATGATTAAATGATGGAATGATGAAGATCAAACAACGTATATTTGAGTATCTGCTTAAGAAACAAGGACCGAGAGATCCGCATTTTCCGCACATGGACCAGCCTCTGAAGGTGATGGTGATATACGAGAGTGACGTACTGGAGCGCAACGATAGCGTGAAGTCCATTCGTCAAGACCTGCTGCGCCGACAGATGGATGTGACGATGTGGGGATATGTAGCCAAACAAGATGTGCAGACCTTGATTCTTCCGCAAAGCCGAATCTTGGGTCTGCGGGATTATAACCTGTTTGGTAAGCCGAAAGGGTATGTGCTGACCGACCTGCGTGCCGAACATTATGACCTGCTGATTGACCTTTCCAAACGTTCCTTGGTGCCATTGCGTTATATCGCGATGTACACCGATGCCGATTTTAAAGTGGGCATGAACTTAGGCGAAGGTCTGCACGACATGCTTATCTCCCTACCCGATTTCGATCCCGAACAAGGCGACGAAGCCGGCATCGAGACGGCTTGGTTATACGACCAGATCATGAAATATTTAACATCCATTCAATCTAACGATTAAAGAGTGAAAGTATGAAGAAGTTAAAGGGATTAGGCACGGCACTCATCACACCGTTCAAGGCCGACGGAAGCGTGGATTTTGATGCTCTTGCGCGTTTGTTAGACACGCAATTGACCGGCTCAGTTGATTATATCGTCGTGTTAGGCACTACCGGCGAGGCGGCTACAATGACGGAGAAAGAGCGCGAGGAAGTGCGGACGTTTATTCGCAGGTATGTGAAGGGTCGTTTGCCGTTGGTTTTAGGCGTCGGAGGTAACTGCACCGCGGCAGTTTGCGAGAGCTTGCAAACGATAGACTTGACCGGTTTCGAGGCAATATTAAGTGTCTGCCCGTACTACAATAAACCGAATCAGGAAGGACTGTTCCAACATTTCTATGCCATTGCTAAAGCCTCGCCTATTCCCGTGATCTTGTATAATGTTCCCGGGCGCACAGGCGTGAATATGCTGCCGGAGACGGTGATGCGTATCTGGGAAGCCAATCCCGACAAGATCGTCGGCATCAAAGAAGCCAGCGGAAACGTAGAACAAATTAAAAAGTTAATCGACCTTGCCAAAGGCAAACTGCTGGTAATCAGCGGTGATGATGGTATTGCGTGTGAAATCATGGAAGCCGGAGGTGCGGGATTGATCTCCGTAGCAAGCAATGCGTTTGCGGAGGATTTTTATGCGATCGTGCATCAAAAGGACCAAGCGAAACAGGCACAGTACGATCAAATGGTCAAACTGCTATTCAAGGAAGGAAATCCCGTAGGTATCAAGGCGGTTTTGGCGCAAAAAGGGATAATTCAGAACTATTTGAGATTACCGCTTGTTCCCGCAAGCCAAACATTACAAGAAGAGATAAAAAAAGAGCTCGCATAATTGCGAGCCTTTTTCTTGTAAGAACCTTTACTTAGTAAAGTTTCTTCTCGTAATGTTCATTACTCGATTAAACCTTACTTAGCAGCTTTCTTTTTCGCCTGATCAACAACTGCTTTGAAAGCAGCGGGTTGATTCATAGCGAGGTCAGCAAGTGCCTTGCGGTTGATAACGATACCTGCGTTCTTGAGTGCACCCATCAACTGGCTGTAGCTCAGACCTTCGAGGCGAGCAGCTGCGTTGATACGTTGGATCCACAGAGCGCGGAAAGTACGTTTTTTGTTCTTACGATCGCGGTAAGCGTACTGCAAACCTTTCTCCCATGTGTTCTTTGCTACGGTCCATACATTAGCACGACCACCAAAGTTACCACGGGTGAGCGACATGATCTTCTTACGACGGTTGCGCGAAGCAACGTGATTTACTGATCTTGGCATGT
>JAFXYK010000006.1 GCA_017541805.1 Paludibacteraceae bacterium | reverse complement strand
GTCCACGAGGATAAAAGTGACTTGTCCATTGTTCATTGTCCATTGTTCATTGTCCAAGTACTTCCGGTCAGAAAGTACGACGGCCGTAGCACCCTTGGCGACACAACCATCAATGAATGTATGTCCATCTACTGCTGTGCCTACCTGGGCTACAAACACATCGTCTTTCTCAATCTTACGGCTGTCAAAATGCAGACCGTGTACAGGTTTGTCTACGCTACCGATCACTTCAATCGGCTTCAAGACACTGATTAATTCATGTAACTGCATAGTATATCTTGCTCCGGTTCTAAACCGGTTAACGTTTTACCAATATCCGCTCTCCGTCTTCATACACGTAGCACCCGGTATATGCCATCACTTTCTCGGCGATTTTACGTACAGTCGATCCGCAGTCCATTCCGGCATCGTAGGCGCCACGCGGGGCTTCGATCATGCAGATACAGGTGTACTGCGGGTTGTCTTCCGGAAAATACCCGACGAAGGTGATGCGGTGGGTGCTCTTGTCATAGTCCACCTTGCTTCTGCGCGAGCGGTCCATGATCTGCGCCGTACCGGTCTTGCCGGCGATGGACACCAACTTGGACTGCGCCTTGGGGTTTTTCCACGGGTCCACAGAAGCCGTACCTAAGTGGTTGTCCCACACCACGTCGTGCAGCGCCAGGCGGATAGCCTGAATGGTCTTGGCGCTACAAATAGAGCGGTGCACCACTTCCGGCTTAAATGTCTGTATGTCCCGTCCGTTCTTGCGAATAGCGGTGACGAGCATCGGCCGCATCATACGTCCGTTATTGGCGATCGCGTTATAGAACATAGCCAGCGTGATCGGACTCACTTCAACCGAGTAACCATACGCCATCTTACTGATGGTGACGGTGTCTTTCGGATGGTTGATGCGCGGTTTCTCATAACCCGGGATCTCGCAATAGACGCTGTCGCGGATACCGATCCGTTGCAGCGACTGAATGAACTTCGTGGCGGAGCCTTCGTAGTTCCGTGTGACGAGTTTCGCAAAAGCGATGTTACTGGATACCGCCAGCGCGCTACGTGCCGTGAGAATCGTATCTTTCTTGTGCGAGTCGGTGTGACTGACGCCTTTCTTCTTATTGGGATACCACCACGACTCGCGCGTCACACTCACGGTGTCGTCGAGCGTCACCAGACCGTCATTAAGCATCGCTACCAATGAGACGGTCTTGAAGGTCGATCCCGGATCGACACGCATCACGGCGTGGTTGAGTTGCTCGGAGTAAGTACCGTCTGCGTTGCGGTCCACATTGGCGATCGCGCGGATATAACCCGTCTGCGTCTCCATCAGGATACAGCAGCCCCAGCGCGCCTCTTTCGCGGACACTTTCTCGATGAGGGCTTTCTCTACGATATCCTGCAGGTTCGCATCGATGGTCGTCACGATATCCATGCCATCCTGCGCCTCTTGCACCGTGATGGACTCTTTGCGTCCGCCGATTCGCTCGATGCGCATAGCGCCTTCGATACCCCGCAGTTCCTTGTCAAAGCGTTTCTCCAGACCGGCGTTACCCGAACCTCCGTCCCCATATATCTGACCGATGGTACGGCGAGCCAGGTTACCGTATGGATTGATACGTTCGTGCCGTTCTTCGTAGAAAATACCACTTTTGTATCGCCCTTTCTTGATGAGGGAGTTCTTCTCCAGCGCCTGCCGCTGCAGGTAGTTGATGGAGCGTTTGTTATTCAGGTCCAGACGCGACTCTTTGTTCTTATACGCAGCCAGGATCCGTTTCTTATACTCGGCCTGCGAAAACGAACCTACGACCTTCGCCAGGTCGTATGCCAGCGAGTCAATATGCGCATAGAGCAGTTTTCCCTCGTTCTGCTGCAGCGCCGGCACATTCGTGTCCATGTACATCATATACCGAGGCATGGACGAAGCTAATAAATGCCCGTTGCAATCGAGGATGTTCCCTCGCGTAGGAGGAATAGGTTGATAGACCGGGTCTTGGTGAACCGCTACGGATAACCATTGGTCCCGCTCCACGGTCTGCACATAGATAATACGGCCTACAACCGCCGCAAAGCCAAGAAAGATGGCGATGAAAATGATGGCGAAGCGCCATACAGTGTTACGTTGATCAGTTGACATCTTAGTTAAGGATTTTAATAGTAGGTTTATTGTTTTCTTTGAGCGTGCTGCCTTTCGCCTTCAGCGCCTCGATGATGTTCGATTGCCGTGTGGCATTGGTCAGCTCCGCATTGATCGTCATATATTTGAACTTCGCATCCATCATCTCTTGCTTGGCGTCGGAGAGACGATGTTGCTGGCGGACGGACTGATATCCGATCAGGATATAGATGAAGATCAAGCCGGCGATGAGTCCGATAAGGGGATACTGTCTCCGGAGTCCCTTGCTGCGCAGCAAGTCTCCGTTCAACCAGGATTGTATTTTATTCGGACGAGCCATATACTTGACTATTTACGGTTTCTTTTCTGCAATACGTAGTTTGGCGCTGCGGCTGCGCGGGTTACGCGCCACCTCTTCTGCACTCGCCTCGCGCCCTTTCTCGATCAGCACAAACGGAGAGAGGTTATTGCCGTAGAAATCTTTCTCAATCGTACCCTCTAAGTTACCGCTGCGAAGGAAATTCTTCACCAACCGGTCTTCCAGCGAGTGGTAGGTGAGGATAGCAATGCGGCCTCCGGGTTTCAATAGGTCACGCGCAGCCACCAACATCTCACGTAGCGCCCCTAACTCATCGTTCACCTCTATCCGCAGGGCTTGGAAGAGACGCGCTAACTCTTTACTCATCGCTTCGGGAATACGCGAAGCAGCCACCAGATCTTCCGTACGCTCGATAGGTTTCTGCGCACGGGCACGGCAGATAGCTTGCGCTACAGCGCGGCCGTTCTTCAACTCGCCGTATAACCGGAAGATATTCGCTAACTCCTCTTCGCTGTACGTATTAACGATATCCGCAGCTGTACGCTTGGCGGTCTGGTTCATCCGCATATCTAATGGCGCACTAAACCGGAAACTGAATCCGCGCTCCGGACAGTCGAAATGATGAAAACTAACTCCTAAATCTGCCAACAGACCATCTATATGTTCCACTCCGTAATAGTCCATCCAGTTGCGCAGATATCGGAAGTTAGATAGTACAAAAGTCCATTTCGGGTCGTCAATCGCATTCGCCAACGCGTCTTGGTCCTGATCAAAAGAGTATAAGTGTCCTTTTTGTACTGAACTCTTACAAGCCCTTTGTTCATTGTTCATTGTAAATTGTGAATTATCGAGAGCCGATAAAATGGCTCTCGAATGTCCGCCTCCACCGAACGTCACATCCACATAGACACCCTCCGGCTTGATGTTCAAGCCTTCGATCGTCTCCTGCAACATGGCGGGTATGTGGTAGACCTCATTCATCCTTTCACCTTGCTCATTTTGGCACGAAGCCGTGCAGCCAACTCCGTTTGACTCATTCGTTTATCGGCGAAGGTAGCCGGAGCCCACAGCGCAAAGCGATCCAGCATGCCGACGAACAGCACATCCTGCTGCGCACCGATCGTCTCCAGGTTCTTCTTCTGCAGCAAGATACGTCCCTGACCGTCCAACTCCATATATTCGGCGTCGGCCATGAACTGCATCAGAATGAGTTGATCCTCCGGATCCCACTCGTCAAGCGTCAGGCGCAATTGCTCGACTTTCTCATTCCATACCTGCTCGGGATAGAACATCAGACACTCATTGTCTGCATCGCGGCGCATCACAATACGCTTCGACTCGGCTTCCGCCAAGATCTTACGATACGTAGCCGGAACGAAAATGCGCCCTTTTTCGTCCAGTCTTGCCTCAATATTTCCAATAAATGTCTGCATCATGCTCCACTATGTTTTAATTTCGGGTGCAAAATTACAAAAAATATTTGAAATTCCCCACATTTCCCCACAAAAATATTTTTCAATTGTTTTATTAACATGTTTTCAACAATTGATAACATAAGATAACCCGCGTAAAATCAAGTGTTTACGCGGGTTATTAACAATTTCCCGAAAATGTGGGGTAAAATGGGGAGTGTTGTGGAGTAGTGGGGTGATTAATGGAAAATAACCTTAATCCACGGGCTCTTCCGTGCCATTTTATCGTTAGGCAGGTACTTGATGATATACACTGTACCACGGCGGAACTCATCCTTGTTGAGCGGAATGATGTTATGATGCAAGCCCACCGGAATACTCTTCACCAGTTCGCCTTCCGTCGTGTAGATATTCACACTTCCGCTCGTCAAGGACTGCGGCAGGTAGATCACATGCGTAGCCGGATCGTAGTTGATCGAGTCGTAGGCGAGTGTCAGATGTTTGGAGTCGGC
>JAFXYK010000037.1 GCA_017541805.1 Paludibacteraceae bacterium | reverse complement strand
GTTGTAGTTCCTACAGTAGTTATGCATGGTCAATTTGCAAGCAATGATTGGGCTGACACAGAGGCTTTCGCTAAATCAGAGGATAAGAAAACTGCTACTTTGAAACTCACTCTTGAGGCTAAGACTATTGAATTCGGTATGAAATTCGATGGTTCCTGGAAAGCAAATGGCGCAAACATCACTCGCGAGGCTGCTTCTACTTCTCTTGCAGAGGGTAGCGGTAACATGCACCTCGTTGCTGACGTAGCTGGTGAGTACACCTTCACTTATACTTACGAGACTCAAGTTCTTGCTGTTACATATCCGGAAATCGCTCCGGTAGTAACTCCGATCACTTGTGCTGCAGTTTACGCTCTGGAGAAGAACGCTGAGGTTACTCTCAACGACGTTGTTGTTACTTATGTAAACGGCAAGAACGTTTGGGTTAAGGATGCTACGGGCGCGATGTTGCTCTATCTGGCTGCTGATGCTACTTGGAGCGAAGGCGACGTGCTCGCAGGCGTAGCAGGTGTTGTTGACATCTACAATGGTCTCTACGAGGTTAAGCCGAACGCTGACCAAGCAGCTGCTGTTGTGGCTACCCCGGGTGAGGCTCCCGAACCGGAATTACTGACTGTGATCACCGATGCTGATGTAAACAAGTATATCATTATCGAGGGTGTTACCGCAGAAGGCGAATTCGTTGAGGGTACAGCTTCGAACATCACTATCACGATGGGCGATGCTACCTACACGCTCCGCAACAACTTCAAGAACGCTTATACCTTCGAGGCTGGTTCTACATACACCGTATTGGCTCTCGTTTCTTACTACAAGACCGGCATTCAACTCTACTTCATTGATGCAGAG
Source organism: Paludibacteraceae bacterium (assembly GCA_017541805.1). GTDB lineage: Bacteria > Bacteroidota > Bacteroidia > Bacteroidales > Paludibacteraceae > Colicola. The sequence goes on along the minus strand of JAFXYK010000037.1, from coordinate 14,843 downwards.
GATGAAGGCGGACAGAGTGACCTGAACTATGACTATGAGCCGACTACGGTATCTACCTTCGATGTTACAATCGCTTCGGTGAGTGTTAAAGACTACGTTGCTGACGCTGGTGTTATTCTCTTCGAACTTGAGGACGCTGACGGCGCATATTTCGCATATTTGGAGCTTATCTCTTCTACTTCCGAACCGGCTACCGGTACTTATCCGATCAACTTTACTGAGCAAGACGGTACGTTCTATGCTTCCCCGGGTGGTGATGATCAGTACGACTATGGTTGCTACTTCGGTGTAATGAACGGCGAGTACTACAATCCGTACTACATGGTTTCCGGTACTGTTGAGATTGCTGAGGACGGAATGACTGTTAACGCTACATCCTACAACGGTTCTACGATTAAGTTGACCTATAAAGCTCCGGAAGAGGCTATTGATAATACGGAGGTTAAGGCAAGCGCTGTTAAGTTCTTGCAGAACGATCAACTCATCATCGAGAAGAACGGCGTTCGCTACAATGCAAACGGTCAACAGATTCGTTAAAAATAACGAAAAATAATAAAAAAATGACATGCGCACTTGCGTGTGTCATTTTTTTTTTGTAATTTTGCAGGCAAAATTGGTGAAAACCAAAACAGAGTTTTGAAAAATTGGTTCAAACCAACTATAATTAACATTATTAACTAAAATCTAAGTATCATGAGAAAGATCTTTTCTTTTTTGACTGCAATTCTATTTGCAGGTTCCATGATGGCTACGGATGTAGCGGTAACAATCCACGCTTCTTCCGGAGACTACTATGCCAAGACCCATGAGTGGCAGAATGCTACTCAGTACGACCAAGTCGTATTGGACGAAGTCATCACGGCTAATCGTATTGGTACCGGTAACAACGGTAAGTATTACTCCGACTGGCGTTTTTACACCAACGGCAGTGATGCTGGTTCATTCAGCATCGATGCTGCGGAAGGCTATGAACTGCAATCCGTAACGTTTACCTACACCGTATCCAACAGTGGTGCGTTGTACATGGGAGAAACCCAGCTGACTTCCAAAACTCCGGTTGAGGTAAGTGGACAAAAGGCTGTGTTCCAATGCAAGAACACCAACACCTCCACAAACGGACAGGTTCGATTGACGGCTATCGCAGTAACTTACAAAGCAACTTCCGGTGGTGGCGACACTCCGGCTGGTGACACGTACACCGTAGCTGGTAACCCGGCTGCTGTGTTCGGAGAAGCTTGGAATCCGGCCCTTGCTGCAAACGACATGGTGAAGCAGACCGACGGTACGTACAAGTGGGAGAAAACCGACTTAACGCTCGGTGCAGGTACGGTTGAGTTCAAGGTGGTGACCAACCATTCTTGGGATAACGCTTCTTATCCTGCAAGCAACTATCAACTTGCTATCGCTGAGGCTGGTCAGTACACGATTTCCATTACTTTCGAGCCGGCTAACGAGAATAAGGTAAGCGCTGTTGCTACCAAGTCCGGCGACGCTGTTGTAGATCCGACGGCTGCTGTTCGTGGTCAATTCAACGGCTGGGACGGCGGCGCTATGACGCTGTCTGCAGGCAAAGAGTCCGCTTCTGCTACGGTAGCGATTGCTGCAGCTGGCAACTATGAGTTTAAGATGGTCATTAACGATGGATGGCGTGGTAACGGTTATACTTTCCACCGTGATTTTACCTCTGTTTCTGGTCTTGAATCGAATGGTGACAACATGGTTCTCACGGCTGACGTAGCTGGTGACTATATCTTCACTTGGACCTTCGCAACTAACACGATGGAGATTACCTTCCCGGCAAAAACGGAACCGGTTGATCCGGACCAAATGTATGTTTGGAATGGTAATGGCGTAACATCCGCAGATAAAGCTATCGAAAAGGGTGGTGCAGCAGAGGCTGTTCAGAAAGATGGTACTAACATCGTTGTGGGCGCTTCGCAAAAGGGCAACTGGTGCTTGAAGGCAGGTAAAGGCTTCACGAGTGGTGCGTACTATCTCGGCATCGCTATGGATAATGCAGTAAACGCAGGTGATACCCTTAAGATCGCTTACTTCCGCACTAGCTCAGGAACCTCCACCTATGTTATGGGTATTGACTTCAGCGCGGACAAGGCTTCGGCGGCTACCACTTATCAGATCCTTACTAAGGGAGACCCGCAATACCTTGGCTCGAACGGTGTTCCTGTTGACTCGATCTTCATTGTACCGGAAGGCGTTGCTAACGCAAAATATATCCGTCTCTATCGTAACTCTGGCAGTACCACTATGTGGGTGTCGAAAGTGGAGGTTGTAAAGGCTCAAGCTGGTCCGACTCCTCCGGCAGATCCGACAGTAGCTGTTAAGGGTTCGTTCAATGAGTGGGGCGATGAGTTCCCGTTCACGCTTGCTGAAGACAAGAAGTCCGCTTCGCTGAAGGCAAACATCAAGAAAGGTGACTATGCTTTCAAGATGATTATCAACGGCGAATGGCGTTCGAATGGCTACGAATATAATCGTGAGTTCACAGGTGCTGCTGGTATTACCGGCAACAACGAAAACAACATGGTATTCAAGGCTGATGTGGATGGTGACTATACCTTCACTTGGACCTTCGCTAATGACTCGCTCGGTATTGTTTATCCGGAGAAACCGATTGAACCGACAGCTAAGTACTACCTCACTGGTGACTCTGCTCTCGTAGTAGACGCTGGTCTGGCAGCAGAAAAAGCATGGGATCCTATGGCTATCAAGTCCGAGACCGATACGTTCGCTCTGAGCCTCAAGGCTAACCAAGAGTACAAACTCAAACTTATTGAGGATGGTGACTGGAATGGCGGTAAGGTTTATGGCTATGACGCATTGACCGTTAAGGCTGATGGTCTGAGCGCAGATGCTGACGGTAACATCGTCTTCAAGCTGAATACAGCAAGTGCAGTTCAAGTAGTTTACTTCTGGGAAGAGGTTGCAACGGATGACTGGAAGATGACCTTCAAGCTCTTAGGTGACTTCTACGTAGCTCCCGAACCTCCGGTTGTTGAACATACCTATACCGTTGCAGGTGGTTCGGATGTCCTCTTCGGTACAACTTGGGCTCCTGCAAACACCGATAACGACATGGTTAAGCAAGAGGATGGTACCTATAAGTGGGAGAAGACTGAACTGACCCTGCCGGCAGGTGCTATCGAGTTCAAGGTTTGTGAAGACCATGCTTGGACGACCTGCTGGCCGGCACAAAACTACAGCTTAGCTATCGCTGAGGCTGGTATCTACACCATCACCATCACCTTCAACCCGGCAGCTGAAGAGAACAAGGTAGCTGCTGTTGCAACCAAGACCGGTTCTGCTGTCGTTCTTCCGACGATTGCTATGCACGGTAACTTCCTTGGCTCATGGGCGGATACCGAGAACTTCACCGTTGCGGAAGGCAATGAGACGGCATCCTTGACGATGACGCTCGCAGCCGGCAACTATGAGTTCGGTATGCGTATCGGTGGTTCGGGCAACTGGACCGCAAACGGCATAGCCTTCACACGCGAGAATAATAGTGCGGCTGTCGTAGCAGGGCAAGGTAACTTGACGCTCGCTGCTGATGAGGCTGGTGAATATACCTTCACTTGGACCTTCGCTACCAATGCACTGAACATTACCTTCCCCAAAACCGGAACAGGTATCGACAACACGGCTGATGGTATCAAGGCTGTGAAGGTGATCCGCGATGGTCAACTCCTGATCATCAAGGGCGAGAAGACCTTCACAATCCAAGGCCAATTGGTTAAATAAACCATCCGCTCATAAAAAAGGAGGGACGCATCTGCGCCCCTCTTTTTGTGTGTTAAGAAAATGTTTTTTCTTTATTTTATTTGCCGATTGCCTTTTTGATCAGCGGTACGATCTCTGTGTTATCGTGCCAGCCGCTTAACTGTTCTGCGCCTACACCTATAGAATAAATAGGAATCGCGTGCGCGCTGTGCGCGTGCGTAGTCCAACCGATATGTGCTTTCTTATTCAGCAGTGCAATGCCTTCGTCGCCTAACTGGTTAATGGACTTGTACATGTTCTTGGCATCTTTGCTCTTGCCTTTGCATGCTTTTTTGTACACATCCTTCAGCGCCGCTTCCTCTTCCTTGCTGATCTCCACTGTATCCCAGAAACCTAAGTTCGTCTGATAAATCTCTTTGACTTGTTCCCAACTCGGTTTCTTGTTTTCTTTGAATAGTTGCGTAAACAAATCGCTCAGTATCCACGCCGAGCATTTCTGATTTTGCAACAACTCTAAATGCAAGGTGTAATCGCCGTTACCAAGCGCCAATCCACCGGTCTCGTGGTCAGCCGTCACGACGATCAGTGTCTCGTCCGGATGCGTCTGGTAGAACGAATAAGCCACTTCCAGTGCCTCGTTCATATCCCATACTTCTCCAAACGCCGTAGCCGCATCGTCGCCATGGCAGGCATAATCGATCATGCCGCCTTCTACCATCATAAAGAACCGGTCATATCTGGCATCCAGGAAAGGAATAGCCGTGCTGACAATCTGTTTGAGCGTCAAATCCCCTTCTTTGCGGTCTATCGCGTAGGACAAGTTACTGCCGTGCTTGGCGCCTTGGTCGTCATCTTTCTGTACCAGGATCATCTTTTCCACTTGAGGAGCAGGCATCGTACTCTGTATCTCATCTTGTGCCAACAGTGCTTGAGCCTCTTCGTATCCATGCGCGATGGTATAGCCTTTCTTCTCAGCTAAGCGGTATAAGTTCATGTCCTTGTCGTCGTGCTTGCCTTGCGGATGGTGAAAACCGGCACCGCCGAAGAAATCAAACCGGCTTTCCGCTAACTGTTTGCCGATCTTGTAATACGAATTGCGTTTTTCTATATGGGCATAGAAAGCCGCAGGGGTAGCGTGGTCGATCGCTACCGTCGTCATGATGCCGACACCCCATCCTTGTGCTTTCAGCTCCTCTGCAATCGTGCTGACGTTAACCGAATCTTGGTCCATACCCAACATCCCGTTCTTGGTCTTCTTGCCTGTAGCCAAGCATGTGCCCGCTGCGGCTGAGTCCGTGATACCGTTGCTCTTGGAGTAACTGGAGGCGTGTCCCGAGAACGGAAAGGTTGTCATCAATGTTTGCACGCGTCCTAAGGCTTCGCCTTGTATAGCCGAGCGGTACATCTCTGCACCAAGCACTTGATTGGCGCCCATTCCGTCTCCAATGAAATAGAAGACATACTTGACTTCACTGAAAGCGTACAGCGTACATAGTACGGCGCACACCAAAATGAGAATTCGTTTCATGAGAATTTATGCTTTTTGTACTTTTTTCTTTTCTGCCGCGCGATGCCGTTTGCGTTTACGCGCTTCTCTCCGTCGCTCGGCCTGATGCGCTTTGCGCTCCTCCGGCGTCAGATGAGGAGGCGGTTCAATGCCTTGTTCCCGTAACCGCTGGTCTTGCACTTCTTGCTGATGCTCGATCATCCGTTCTTTCTCCTCGCGCTTCAAGGCTTCCACCTCTTTGCTGTCTAACTGCTCATGTTGCAGCAGATCTTCATATATCAGCAAGGTGGCCCAAGCATCCGTGCTTGCATAGCGTGCCTGCTCCGGCGTGAGGTGCGTGTTCTCCCAATTGGTTAACTGCTGCGCCTTGGATATCTTACGCCCGAAGCAGATGGCGAACAGTTTCTGCAACCCCATATCCATAATGCCGTACAGCGGCACTAAGTGCTGGATGTCAATACAATTGGCCGGTTTGAAATCGTGACGTCGGCGAAGGCCGTTGATATCGTCTTTGAACGCCAGACCTACCTTACATATCTTCTCGTCGGCAAACAGATCTGCCAGTTCCTGCGGCATGCCGATATGGGTCAGGCGGAAAAGGAAACAGCGTTTGCGATCCGCTATCTGCACCAACGCTGTAGGGTAGTGGATACCCCGTGTAAAACTGGGACGTGACTCCGTATCTACACCTAAGACACGACTCTTGCGCAGATAAGCCACCGCTTCGGCTACTTGCTCCGGGCGGTCAATAATAATCACCTGTCCTTCAAACACCTGAACGGGCAGTTGTTGCAGTTCCTCTTTACTTATATGATGAATCTGATATCTCATGCAATGCCCTCATTACAGCAATTAGTTTTCTTCCCCAATGCATCTCAAACGCCTCTCTGCACAACACCACCGCATCGTGCATGATAGCTTCTTCGCCCGTTTGAAAGGCAGCCGCCAAGTCTTTCAACTCCTGGTATATATCTGCTATTCCTTCCGATATATAGGCCGTTTGCACCTCATCCGTGTAAATACCTTGGTCTACAAACACATCCAAATACGCGTCGTCCGGACCCAGCAGATTTCGGATCCCTGCTAACGCATAGTTATAATCCTCTTCCGTCACAAAACGCTGCGGCTCGTCCTCCGTCATTAACTCCTCTTGATCCACCAAACGGGTACGCAGGTAGAGCACCGGTAGCAGCCGTAACATCTGTTCGCGCCATTCCTCACGCTCGTATTCATTGCTTTTCTCCACCAGCAGGCAAGTCTGCGCTGCGGCCGTCACAAAAGCGATCGTACTGTCCTTATAAATGAAAGATTCCATACTCAGATTAATAAAAACGTTGCAAAGTTACACTTTTTTTTGCATATATGCAAATTTTGTAGTATCTTTGCATCGATTTTTAAATTTACCAGTATGAGAAAAATAGTTCTATTGGCCTTGATGGCTTTGAGTATGACTGCTTTGGCGCAGACAGTGACCCCGTTGAATATCCAAATCGCAGATCCGAAATTGGATTCTCTTCGTACGTTGTATATTGCCGAGCCGACCATGTACCGTGCTTCGTTGGAAGTGTTGGCGCAGGGGTTGGATAAGAATGCCGATGAGATCAAAGCGGCGAAAGCGGAGTTGAAAGCGGAGCAGTCGCATGGTAAGGAAATGGAGAAATCCATCAAAGAGGCTACCCGTTTTACGGCTTCCTTGCAGAAAATCTATTCCAAAGAGGAAAGCGAGTTGAAGAAAATGCAGAAGACGGTAGAGAAACAGCAAAAAACGCTCAATAAGCAGAAAGGGCTGAACCAGCAGACGCGTGAGAGTTATCTGCAGTTCCTCGAGACGCAGCAGAAAGAACTCGGCTATTCGTTGCGTGAAGTAGCAGAGCGTAAGCGCGCGGTCACTGACCTGGAGACATCGATTCAGAATGCGCAGACTACCCTTCAATCTTACATCCAGGAGGTGCAGCAAAAAGCACTCGACTTGACGATAATCGAGACCAAATATAAAGAATATTCCAAGGCCGTCAAAGCAGAGCAAAAAGCGGCTAAATCCATGCAATAATCCTCTAACCATCTAACCCCTTTATTCGATGAAAGTCATCAACCTCTCCGAGCACAACAGCGTGCTCAACCAGTTCTTAAGCGAAATCCGCGATGTGAATATCCAGAAGGATCCTCTCCGTTTCCGTAGAAACATTGAGCGAATAGGCGAGTTTATGGCTGTGGAGGTGAGCAAAGTGCTGGACTATCAGCCGACAGAGGTGCAGACACCGCTGGCTACTGCTACTGTCAATACCATCAGTGACCAACTGGTGTTGGCTACAATCCTGCGTGCCGGCATGCCGCTGCATCAGGGTTTCCTGAATATCTTCGACCGCGCAGAGAACGCCTTTTTGAGTGCGTACCGCCGTGTGAACAAAGACGGTGAGTTGGAGATCGTAGCGGAGTATATGGCGGCTCCGGCTATTGAGGGAAAGACGCTGATTGTGGCCGATCCTATGCTGGCTACCGGCATGTCGATGGAGGTGGGATACCTCGCGCTGCTTCGTCATGGCAAACCCAAACATACGCATTTATGCTGTGCAATCGGTACGCCGCAAGCGATCGACTGTCTGCGTGAGTCGCTCAATGATAGCGAAGATGTGACATTGTGGTGCGCAGCGATAGACCCGATCTTGAACGAGAAGAAATATATCGTTCCGGGTTTGGGCGATGCAGGTGACTTGTGCTATGGAACTAAAATCCACCTCTCCGATCGAAAATAAAAAATCCTATATGGCGTTCATGCCTGCCGTCGTAGTGGCGGCAGGCATTGCTGTCCTTTCACTGGCGGAGGCAAGTCAAATGCCTTCTGCACAGGTGAATGATAAGTTGGTGCACGGTGTGATGTATCTCGCGCTGGCCGTAACATTGATGGGCGGGTTTGCGTATATACGCCGCGCAAAAGCACTGTATTATATCCTCACCTGCGTATTGGCGATCTTATACGGCGGCGCGATGGAGGTGCTGCAGCGCTATTGCACACTCACCCGCTCGGCAGACATCATGGATCTCCTTGCGGACGGCATAGGTGCCGTAGCAGGAGTGACACTGTTTTATCTGATTCGTACCTTCGTTCGCCGTTGATTCCTTCTCCTCTTTACGATATTGCCCTTTCCTTCCTTTTTCGCACCCGTTTGCGGAAATCGTTGGCGCTGGTGGACCATTACGGTTCGGCAGAGGCGGCATGGCGTGCGTTGGATGAACCCGACATGGCCGCTTGTCTTGATCGTGCCAAGCAGGAGTTGGAATGGATTGACGAGCATGGTATTCGTGTCTGGACTTTGAACGATGAAAACTACCCGTATCGGCTTCGGCAATGTCCCGACCGGCCTTTATTGCTCTACAGCAAAGGTAATGTGAATCCTTCTGCGGGACATATCGTCTCTGTCGTCGGTACACGTCGGCCCACGGAGCGGGGAAAAGAACTGACACAGACATTGGTGCGCGAACTGGCGGAGCGCTTGGAGGCGGTTACTATCGTCAGCGGAGGAGCTTATGGAATCGATATTACGGCGCATCGCGCGGCGCTCCAAGCAGGCATTCCTACGATCATTATTCCCGCGCACGGGTTGGATCGGATATATCCTTATACCCATCGTCCTGAAGCCGTAGCTTCGCTGGAGCACGGCGGCTTACTCACGGAGTTCCCTTCCGGCACAGAACCGTTTGCTCCGTATTTCATTCAGCGCAACCGTATCGTAGCCGGTTTGGCGGATGCGGTAGTGGTCGTCGAGTCGCGCGAACGAGGAGGAAGTCTGGTGACCGCACAGATGGCCTGCGACTACGATCGGGATCTGTTCGCTTTCCCGGGGCGACCTTCGGACCTTTCTTCGTGCGGTTGTAACAACCTGATTCGGGCTCAGAAAGCACAACTCATCGATTCGGCGGACGAGCTCATCGCGGCGATGCAGTGGACTACGAAAAACACTCCTGCTGCCGGGTGTCAGACGACGCTCGTTGAACTGATGGATGACCTTACTCCGACTCAACAGCAGATTCTCAATAAACTGCAGGAGGCAGAAGAAGGCTTACATATCAACTTGCTTGTGATGGAGCTTCAACTTCCTTACGGCGATGTTTCTTCGGAACTCGTTTCGTTGGAACTGCAAGGCCTCGTACGCTCCCTTCCCGGCGGAATTTACCGTTTTTCCTCTCTCTAAACTCTAAACTCTAAGCCCCTAAACGAAAAAAAGTTTTTTTTTCTTGCGTATGTCCAAAAAATTTTGTACCTTTGCACCCGCAATTGATTTAACGCGTTAATATGGAAAACTTTTTGAAGAATCTGGGAGTTATTATCCTTCTTTTAGGTGTGGTATGCCTGTTGGTATACAAGTTTGCGCTGCAGGAGAACTGGCTGCTTGTTGCTAGTATCGTCCTGGAGATTGGCGGCATTCTTACCTATATTTTCGTCAACAAAGCCATTCGTCAATAACAAATGGCTGCCCGCGAAGGATTCAATGATGCAGTGAAGTATCATTTGACGGGTATGTACCAGGATTGGTTCCTGGACTATGCGTCGTACGTGATACTCGAGCGTGCTGTACCGGCTATAGAGGATGGTCTAAAGCCGGTGCAACGTCGTATATTGCACGCGATGAAGACGGTCGATGACGGCAAGTACAACAAAGTGGCCAACATCGTCGGTCAGACCATGCAATATCACCCGCACGGCGATGCCTCTATCGGAGACGCACTGGTGCAGCTGGGTCAGAAAGATCTGCTCATTGATTGTCAGGGTAACTGGGGAAATATCCTCACAGGTGATGGCGCTGCGGCTCCTCGTTATATCGAGGCGCGCCTCTCTAAGTTTGCTCTCGATACGGTCTTTAATCCGAAGACGACCGAGTGGATGAAGTCCTACGACGGACGAAAGAATGAACCGATTCACTTACCGGTTAAGTTCCCGTTGTTGCTCGCGCAAGGCGTGGAAGGTATTGCCGTCGGACTGAACTCGAAGATTCTGCCGCATAACTTCAATGAACTGTGCGATGCGTCGCTGGCATATCTGCGCAATCAGGAGTTCCAACTCTATCCGGACTTCCCCACGGGCGGTGTCATTGATGTGACCCGTTATAACGACGGTGAGCGAGGCGGATCGGTGAAGATCCGTGCGCGCATTCAGAAAGCGGACGATAACAAGACGCTTATCATCACTGAGATTCCCTTCGGGACGACGACTTCTAAGATTATTGAGACCATCCTGAAGGCCAACCAGAAAGGGAAGATCAAGATTCGTAAGATTGATGACTTCACGGCAGACCAGGCCCGTATCGTCGTGCAATTGGCTCCGGGATCCTCTTCAGATAAAGCGATTGACGCGCTTTACGCCTTCACGGATTGTGAAGTGAACATATCCCCGAACTGCTGTGTGGTAGAAAACCGTAAACCGATCTTTACTACCGTCAGCAACCTGCTCAAACTCTCGTGCGAGAACACCAAGTCCCTCTTGAAATGGGAACTGGAGATTGAGAAAGGCGAATTGGAGGAGAAATATTTCTATACCTCGCTGGAGAAGATCTTCATTGAGAACCGTATCTATAAGCAGGAAGGCTACGAGAATGCGCCGAATAAGGAGAAACTGATCGAGTTTGTCGATGAAGCACTCACGCCCTTCAAACCGCTGCTCATTCGCGAAGTACGCACGGAGGATATCGAGAAACTCTTCGAGATTCGAATGATTCGTATCACCAAGTTCGACTCCAAGAAAGCGGACGAGTTGATGAAGGATCTTGAGAAGAAGATCAAGGCTTGTATCAAGAATCTCAATCATCTCACGGACTATACAATCGCTTGGTTCGAGATGCTCAAGAAGAAATACGGCGAGGCCTATCCGCGGCGTACAGAGGTGCGTAACTTCGGCGCTATCAACGTCAAGGCGGTGGTAGAGAACAACGAGAAACTCTATATCAACCGTGAGGAAGGCTTCGTAGGAACCGGCCTCAAGAAAGATGAGTTCCTCTTCAATTGCTCCGATATCGACGATATTATCGTCTTCCATAAAGACGGTAAATACAAGGTGATGAAAGTGGCGGAGAAACTCTTCGTCGGCACAGATATCCTTCATATTGCGGTCTTCCAACGCGGCGATGAACGTACTGTCTATAATGTCGTCTATCGCGATGGCAAGAAGGGTACGTATTTCATGAAGCGTTTCAATGTCACCGGTGTGGCGAAGGATAAAGAATATGACCTGACGCAAGGTAAACCGGGATCGAAAGTCGTATACTTCACTGCGAACCCCAACGGCGAAGCGGAGATTATCAAGGTGACGCTCAAACCGCAACTGCATCTGAAGAAACTGGAGGTATGCAAAGACCTTTCTGAATTGGCCGTCAAGTCTCGTACGGCGAGAGGAAATGTGCTGACGAAGTTCGAAGTCAAGTCCATCACCCTCAAGCAGAAAGGTCACTCTACGATAGGAGGACGTAAAGTTTGGTTCGATCCGGATGTGCTGCGACTCAACTACGATGAGCATGGCGTTTATCTGGATGAGTTCTGGGATGAGGATCGTATCCTCGTTATCAATAATGATGGTACCTATTATACCACTTCGTACGACCTGACCGCACATTTTGAGGATAATATATGGCGTATCGAGAAGTGGAACCCCGAGAAAGTATGGTCGCTTATCCAGTGGAATGGCGAACTCAAATACTACTATGGCAAACGCTTCAAACTCGATGATGCCAAACCGCAAATCCAGTCTCTCTTAGGGGAGGATAAAGACTCGCGCATAGCTGTCCTCTCGGATCGAGAAGACGCTACATTCCGTGTCACGTTCGCGGACGAGAAGAAAGAACCGATGGAACTGCTGATGGAGGACTTCATTGACGAGAAATCGGCGAAAGCAAAGGGCAAACGCATCACAACGCTTGAGGTAGCCTCTATCGAAGATATCACCCCGGAATCCGAGCCGCTTCCGGAAGAACCTGAAGAAGAAACCCCGGAATCTCCGGAAACGACGCAAACTACATCCATCGACATCGACGGAGTTCCGATGACCATCGAAAAGCCGGCTGATACACAACTTGATTTGTTCTAATGGAAATCATTCTTGGTTCACAATCTCCGCGGCGACGCGAATTAATGGCAGGTTTAGACCTGCCTTTTGTTGCGATCTCTATTGATGCGGATGAGTCTTATCCGGCGCATCTACGCGAAGGAGATATTCCTTATTATATCTCTCGCGCGAAGGCACAGGCATACGCACCCAAACTTCAAGGCAACCAGCTGCTCATCACCGCCGATACGATTGTTTGGCTGGACGGTAAGATGCTTGGCAAACCGCACGATGAGAAGGACGCGATAGCGATGCTTAAGCAGTTACGTAATAAGACGCACCAAGTCTATACGGCGGTTACTTTTGCACAAAAGGGATACGAATTAAAGACGATCGTCGATTGCACGGATGTGACGTTCGGAGACCTGTCAGACGAAGAGATCGCACATTATGTGGCTAAATATCGTCCGCTGGATAAAGCCGGCGCGTACGGCGTGCAGGAATGGATCGGATATGTGGCGTGCACGGGAATGCGCGGCTCTTATTTCAATGTCATGGGATTCCCCGTACACCTGGTCTATCAGGAATTAAAGAAACGTGGCATTATTGCCTGATTGCCCATAACCCTAAAAAGCAAAAGGAAAGTACATAAAACTAAATAAAAACTTGGAGTGTTTTAGGAGCGTAGCTCCTTGTTCAAAGAGTTACCAAAATCCCCTTGTGAGTAAACTCCCGGATGGCTTTTACTAACTCTTCTTACACTCTTCGAGTTAAAGCACTCCAAGCGATAAACATAGATAAAGCACGTCCTCTACAGATGTTCATATACACGAAGTACCAGCGTTGAATTTATTTAGTTTTATTGCTTTTGAAGGCTTTTCCCGCAGGGACGGGGTTTGGGGGTAAAAACTATCTGAAAGCTTGCTTGCGAGGAGTTTTTAGCCACAAAAACAGGAAAGCGCAGAGCGCTATAGCATTCAAAAGGGTTTATTTACTTTTATTTACTAAAATACCCACAGTCGCAAAAGACGCACGACTCAAAGTAGAAAGCGACTACCCCTAAATCCTAAAAAAATCGCCGTTGTGCGATTTTTTTTTGCACATATCAAAAAAAAGCTGTACCTTTGCAGCCGCAAAGGTTTTGAATTATGTCCGTACGGAAGAATAGGTTGGATAAGAGACATTGCGCTTTCTATGGCTATGACGGCAACGGAGAACGGACATACAAGTTGACAGGAACCGCCTCTATAGACCAGTACAATGCAGGAGAAGAAACTTTCCATATGAATTTTAATGATGCGGTCATATATGTCAATCCGTATTTCACCATTACACCGCGTAATTATACCAGTCATATCATGAATGGAAGTCAACGTATAGCCACGCGGATAGAGACAAATGGCTTGACTAATTGTATTGACACCGCAAATACCGGGGCGGAACGTATCGCCAATGCCCGCGCATATATGCAGACACTGTTTGCGCAAGGGATAGAGTTACGCCCTGATACGACAGCAACATTTGTGACAAATGCAGGTAATAGCTATGACGAGTTGCAATGGCAGTGCGTGGAGGATGATCTGGCCTGGGATATCACCTTGCAGTGTGACTCAAACTTGTTGCTGACGACATCTCATAACGATAGTACATTTATAGATACGATATCAAGCGGCATATACTATTATTACACCGACCACCTTGGTTCAGCATCATGGATTACGGAAGGTGGAGAACCTGTCCAGTACATCCATTACATGCCCTATGGCGAACTGTGGCGCAATCAGCGAAATACGACCTACGATGAGCGGTACAAGTTTACGGGCAAGGAACGCGATGAGGAGACGGGCTATGACTTCTTCGGTGCACGAAGCTATTCCTCCGCAATTACTTCATGGCTCTCCGTGGATCCGCTATCGGATAAGTACCCAAGTGTATCCCCGTATGCGTATTGTAACTGGAATCCCGTGAGGTATGTTGACCCGGATGGAAGATATTTCGATGAAGCAAACGAAGGTACTGCGCAAAAGATAGAAACTGAATTGCTTACAAAAAAAATTTATTCAGCATTAGGCGATGGCAATCAAATGAGAGAGTTGTACTATACTTGGAAGGATATCAAAGATATGCGGAATGACGGAAAAAATGAATATCGTTTCGAGTTAGATAAAAATAAACCAGGAACTACAGGTAAAGAAGAAGATGGACACCAAATAATTACTATGTACTCCAACTTGGAGACATTGGATGAAACAGTAGCTCACGAAGTAAGACATGGAGGTCAAACTGCACGAGGAGAGATATCATATGATAACAATAATCAAATACAGAATTATGATGTGGAAAAAGAAGTAGATGCCTATAGAGCACAATGGGGTTGGAGGGGAAGTCCATTGCAAATTCCTATAGATGACGGCATACATCCTATGCCTGTTCCTGCAAATGCGAATTATCTTGATATCACCAACAAGTTGATAAAATCCATTACTAATGGGTGGCTTGATAAAAATGATAAATTGTATAACTTTAAATAAAACATTCAAGATGTGGAAATCCTATAAAACATATAGT
>JAFXYK010000036.1 GCA_017541805.1 Paludibacteraceae bacterium | reverse complement strand
CTCGAGGTACATGTGTCCGGATTTGACGGAGAGGCTGCTGATCTCGGCTTTGACCCAATAGGAAGGGGAGAGGCTATCGTCAAGCGCTTCACCGATGAGGGAACACAAATCGGAGAGGGTGTACAGTGTACGGTGTAAAGTGTACGGTGTACGGTGTACGGTGTCTTTTAGTGCCGCCATGGGATTTATGATTGGTGCAATAAAATTGTAAATAAAACCAAATAAACCCTTTTGAATGCTATAGCGCTATGCGCTTTCGGGTTTTTGTGGCTAAAAACTCCTCGCAAGCAAGCTTTCGGATAGTTTTTATCCCCAAACCCCGTCCCTGCGGGAAAAGCCTTCAAAAGCAATAAACATAAATAAATTCAACGCAACACTAGTGATTTATGATTTATGATTTATGGGTTAGTGCCGCCATGGGTTACACAAGATACAGAATTCTTGCTCCGGGAAGCCGAAGAGCACGGTCATACGAACGCCGACGAAGAGGTTTCGCATCCAGAACTGTTTGGCATCGGTGGTGGAGAAGATATGATCCATCCGGTAGGTGGGGAAGTCGTAGATAGTGGCTTGCGGCAGGTCGTAGAGGTTTTTCTTGTTGGAGGGGTTGATATTGATGATACCGAAGTCGACGAAGGCCCCGAAACGGATCCGGCAGTCGATACGGTCTCCGGGTCGGGTCTTATAGTTCGCTGCGCTGCGGAAAGTAGAGAACTCATACCCCATCTCGGCATGGGCGAGGAGGTCGAACTTGATCTGCAGGGGGTCGCTTGTCCGCTCGACAGGTACATCCTTGCGGAAGCCATGGTTATCCATCTCTTCCCATATACCGACATAGCGTTCGTAGAGTCCGGAGGTGGATCCGACGGCGGTGATGCGTGTCTGTCCTTTCCAGAAAGCATATGAGGCTTTGACACCGATGAGTCCGTAGCCAATACCGAGTGGGCTGAGGATATAATGACCGAGGTAGAGCGGTATCTGGCCATAGAGTTGTGTCGATTGGTCGAGCCGGTCTTCGAAGCGGTGCTTGAGGGTGAACTCCACGGGTTTGACATTCGACCAAGAATCCATCATATGGGGATGATAGATGGCGGTGTCTTGGACGCCGACAGTGACGCGCTGGTAGTTGACCCCGAGCCCGGTCTGAACGATGAAACCGCTGTACTGGTATTCATACAGCAGGTGGAAGGCTCCGCTCCCTCCTCCGGGTTTGATGGAAGCCGCCGGCATGTTGCTGACCATAGCGGTCCAGCTGCCTTCGGCAGAGAAGCCGAGCAGGTGGTGTGATCCGGTATAGAGTCCGGCATGTAGACCATTGAGGATATCGGTCTGATTATTGACATCGGTGGAGGTGAATCCACTGAGGCTGTTGAGCTGATATTCCCATCGGTCAGAAACCGAATAGCGCCTTTGTGCCCAGATGAGGGACGGACAGAGGCACAGGATTAGAAGGAAGTAGCGCAGTTTTCGCATTTTTCTCTAACAAGTACTTTGATAGCTCTGTACGGTTCCTCCGGGGTATCGGGTGACCAAAGCTGGATGATATATAAACCGTCCACCGCCGGTAAGCGTATCGGCGTGGTATCGGGATCAAACGATCCTTGTCCGACGAGTCGACCATTGGACGAGGAGATACGGTATGTGCCGCTCTTGCGGGAGAGGATGTTCGTCGTCGGATTTGCGGTGACGACGCATGTCGGTGTGACGGCGAGGTAACCCATGGTAGGCGTATAATCGGTGCCGTTCGGGTTAGGTATGACAGTGATGGGGCAGGTAGGATAAGCCTCGGTGTCTCCCTCGCGTGTGAGGAGGACGTGGTACTGCTCGCCTATGGCGAGTCCGGTAGGCAGATAGAGGTAGGGCTTGGTCTGTCCGACGAGCATAGAGTCGCCTTGGAACCACTGGTATTCGGACCAGGTGTATCCGCCGTTGAGCGAGTCATTGAGTATAGCGATGATATCGCCGTAGCGCTGTTCGGTGATCCAGGCGGGGTAGTTCATGACGAAGCGGAAGTCGTATGTCATGAGGCTGTCGCTGAGGCAGACGCCGTTATCGAAGGCTATCTGTGCCTGATAGGTTCCGGGCCGCGGATAAGCGGTAGGCGAGGAATAAGCCGGTACCGGCAGTTCGATGGAGGAGGCGCCGTGTGCGATCGCTATATCCTGCGCATCGGTGAATCCTGCGGCTTGTGCGACGGAGTCATAGCGGATCGAGTAGGCGACGGGTTCATACTCACCGGTGTAGGTGAAATGCAGCAGATAAGTGTTCGCCAGTCCGTTCTCATCGACGCAGACAGGATCGGCCTTGAGGTCGAAGGTAGGCAGCGGCAGCTCCTCCAGCGTGAGATAATAGAAGGTGGAGCATCCGAAGCGGTTCGGCTGCTGCGAGAAATAGTGTCCGGGTTCGGTGATCCGCTGGTCGAAGAGGACGTATGTCTCTCCTCGGCAGAGGGTATCGGTCCAGATGGAGTCGAAGTTCGGCGCGATGGTGAGGTCGAGTCGTAAGATCGAGTCACACTGGCCGAGGACGGTCTGATAGGTGCGGCTGAGATGATAGGTGCGCGGTTCGAGCCAGTGCTGTGCGTCGCGGAGGGTATCGTCAAAGACGATATCTTCCCATTGGTAATGCTCGACGTCGGAGCAGAGGAAGACGGTCTCGGTCTCATCATACGCCATGTCGAAGCGGATACGCATATAATGGATGGAGTCGCAGCTGTTGACGGCGGTACCGAAGATGGTATCGCGGACCTCGAGTTCGCCCTGGTAGTAATACTCCCTGTCATGCCACCTGAGCGTGTCGGACGAGCAATAGACGAAGGTGGTGTCATACGCCCGGAAGGACGGGTTGACATGCAGATAGAGAGTGTATATGGAGTCGCATCCGCAGGCGGCGGTGCTGAGGCTGTCGTAATAGATATAATCGCCGGCGATGTCGGTAGGAATAGTCTTTATCTGATGCCCCTTACCGTCCCGGACGTTGATGGAGTGCTCCCGGGTGGCTCCTTCGGAGATCCAGTGGTACTCTTCGTACTGGCATATCGTATCATGCTCGATGAGGTCGGTGTTATAGACCGGCATGAAATGGAGGTCCATATGATAGACGTCGCCGCACATAGACTGGTCATCCTTGTATATCGCCTCTACGTACTGCAGCCCACCCGGACGATAGTAGATACGCTGGTAATGCCAGAGGATGGTATCGTTCATACAGAGCATGGTGTCATACTGCCAGTAGCCGGAAGGCACGACATTGAGATCGAGCACATAGACGGAGTCGAACGTATGAGTGCCGACCTGGTAGTTGACGGAGTCATAGACATAGCCGGAGTGGTTATGGTTGAGGTAGATATACGTACGCCAGTCGAAGCGCTCGTTGGAGCATATCGCCGTGTCTTCTTCGAAGCGATAAGCAGGGAAGACGTGGAGGTAGTTATGCACGATGGAGTCACATCCGTTGGCGGTACGCATGGTGTCGATGAAGAGGTACTGGCGTTCGGTTCGGCCCGTAGCCTGCGAATAATCGACCGGCGTGCCATCGTCATAGCGATGGAAGCGCTCTCCGGTGACGAGCGGCAGGGTGTGCTCACGGTGGGCAGTCTCACCGCCGAAATACCAAGTGGTGTCATTGTCGGCGATGGTGTCAAAGACCTGTGTGAACTGCACGGCACAGATCCGCAATTCGATGTAATGCACCGAGTCGCACCCGAAGACAGAGGTGTTGACCGCAGAGTCGCGCCACACCTCACTGCCCGTGGATTGCATATAGACGACGCGGTCATACTGCTGCTCCAGTTCGGAAGGCGTGATACCGGCGGCGTTATAGTCGAAGTCATAGCCGACGAAGAGGGTGTGCGGCTGAACGAAATGCGATACGGTGTCATTCGAACTCATGGAGACATAGTCGGTGAGCTCGACATACCGGTCGTTATAGGTAGGATGGATGGTGAGGGTGAGGGTCCATACACTATCGCAATGTATCGGCTTGACGGCACCGGTCTTGGGATCGGTGAAGACCGTATCGGTGGTCATGGAGTCGGTGACGAAGATCGTACCATGGCGATCGGTAGGAATCTCAGCCACTTCGTGTCCGTCCACGAAGAGACGATGGAAAGGCGGCGCATAGACCATCGGGTTATGATCGGTCCATATATACGGTTGACCCTGACATACCTCATCGTTATCGAAGAAGTTATAATTCGGATAGGTGGTGAGGATACGTACGTAGATGGAGTCGTAGCCCATGTTAGTGGTCAGACTGTCGTAGTACGTGCGCTGCTCGTACGGCGCAGGCAGGTCGTCGATATAGATGATAGTGTCGCGACCGGTGATAGGACTGGTGATCACCCAGTTATAGGTGCCGCAGTTGGCGCACGTAGCATCGTATGTGGTGTCACGGAATACTTTTCCGATTTTCAGCGTGAGGATGCGTACAGAGTCGCAGGTGTAGGATCCGACAGGTTCGGTGGTGAGGGAATCGACCACCTCGGTGATGTCGCTGCACACGACGACAGGCAGGCCTGCGGGGTTATCGAAGACGGCAGTAGCGCCGGCGTATATACGTCCCTCCCAGTGCATGGTGTCCTCGCTGGACATCGTATGTGTGAACGGCAGTTCGTAACTCGGAATGACGACGAGGGTACGATGGATGATCGAGTCGCAACCGTGGATGGTCTTCTGTGGGTCAGTCAGTTCGTACTTACCTGCTGCGGCGAGCGACTGCTGTCCGGTCCAGTTCGGATGGTTCGGCCATGTGTAGTACGCCCCTTTCTGCTGGCAGACGGTGTCGTTCGGTTCACGTTCATCCGGGTAATACGGATAGACGGTCACGCTATGCAGCACCATGGAGTCGCAGCCATGGATGGAGAAGTCCGGAATGGTGAGGATATAGGTGTTGCCCGGCGTCCACACCTCCGGTGCGCCCGGCACATTGTATATAGTGCCGTAGAAGTCGTATGGCTCGTTGGCACAGATAGCGGTATCCTTGCGCTCCGCCATGTAGGTAGGATGGATGGTGAGGCTGAGCGTGAGGATCGAGTCACATCCATAGCGCGAGAGGGTATGTCGGCTGGAGGTATAGAGCGGCTCAACCACCTGTTTGGCCTTGCCGTTATTGGGTACCGCGCCTTTGTAGTTGATACCGTAGAACAGGGTGTCTTCCCATACGAAGGAAGCGTTATCGCAAATCGCTTCGACGGTAGGCATCTCATAAGGTTGTCCGACGCGCAGTTTGAGTACACATATCGAGTCGCAGCCGGTGTCATAGGTATGCATGGTGTCCACGTACGTGAAATAACCCGGTGCGGTGACAGGGATGGCGGCGAACTTAGGATGGTTGTACCAGGAATAGGTTTGGTCGGTAGCTATCGGGTCATAACAGATGGTGTCATAGGTCATCTGGTCCTTATAGACGGTATCTACCCAGAAAGTCACTTCATCTTCAAACGAACACATCACGACGGACTTACCGTCCACGACACCACGCACTTCGACGGTACCGGTAACGACATAAGGCGTGTTACAGAGTTTACCGACGGAGTTGAAGGTCGTCTTGAAGTTCATGTTCGTATATTCATACGAATCTCCCTGGCATACATGGAACTCATGGTGCTGTCCTTCATCGGAGACGAACATGAGTCGGAGGGTGTTCCGCACACTGTCGCATCCGGACGGCGGACATCCTTCGCAGTCGGTATACTTGACAATCTCGGTGATGATATACGTAGAGTCCTTTTTCAAGGTGTCGGCGTTGAAGGACTTGATGAGCCGTCCGCTGCCTTTCTCTTCCCAGTTGTATATCTTGCCTTGCGACATACACTGGTTGACGATATACGAGTTGTTGGTCTGTTTCTTGACGTTGAGGTGGAGCTCCAGGACGGAGTCGCAGCCGTTGAACGAACGGCAGTGGTTTCGGAACTCCCGCCATTCGGCTGAGTTCATACATCCTTTGGCGCGGAGGGTATCGTAGAGAACGGTATCCGCAATCGGCCATTTGTTACCGGTTTTGTATTTCAGGAAGAAGTCTCCGTAGTCCAAACGGGAAGTACCGTTCTGGCACACGACGGTGTCTTTCTTCTCGAAGTGCGGCGAGCAGACAAAGAACTTGAGGGTGCTGAGCGAGTCACAACCTCCGGAGGAGATATAATGCTTGGTGACGGTAGTAGCGCCCAGCGAATACTGACGATATCCTTGGCTGGGATTATCCAAGGTGTCATTGAAAACGGAGATCTGCATGATATAGTCTCGTCCTGCCACCGGTTTTGCAGGATGCGGACTGACTTTCCAAATCGTATCCCGGAAGAACTCTACAGTATCTCCGACGCATATCGCGCGCCAGGTGGTGTCGTTATACTGACGCAGCACGCGGACAACGGTGTTGAACGTATCGCGTTCCCATTTGTCTTCAGGTATGATATCGCTACAGATAAGCGGTTTGCGGATGAGGATGCCACGCACCTCGAAGTCCTCGTAGGGTTTGTTGTTCTGAGTGATCGGCAGCAAGAGGAACTTGTGCTCCAGTTCGGGGCGGCTGACGTTGGCGCCGAGTTGCTCGATGGGCGTGAAATAGCCCTTGCCTTGTATCGAACCCTGGATCTCCCATATCGCTTTATACCACGCTTCGTAGGTCTTGATGGGGAACTTGAGGGTGGTGCTGTCGCAGACGAAGATGGAGTCGAGCAGGTACTTATCGTTGTCCATCAGGATCTTATCCAGATGCCATCCACCTTCGGTGGCGCTGATCGCTTTGTCTTTCCATTCGGACCAATGCACCTTGTACTGATGGTCATTATCGAAGAGGAAGAGCGAGTCCTTTCTGGGCGTGAAGTCATAGCCGATGGGGTAGAGGTACGCCTGACCGTCATTCATACCGTACGCATATCCCGAGAACGCTTTGTTAGGCGCCGTAACGGTATGTACGCCATCCGCTACATCCACGCGGGCAAACCAATAATCGGTAGTAAGGAACTGTTTGAAATCCACCGTTACGTTATCCAGACGCACCTGGTCTTTTTTGCCAGCCGTACTCCAGATAACCACCTGATGGGTCAGGTTCTCCTGTCCTCCGTTGAAGGTGCGGAAGATAGTCGTGTCCGTCATGTATTCCAGCGGCGGGATCATGGTCATGGACGGGTCACCTTGCTTATGCCGCACATCGTCATCGTCGTCGTACGGGTTCGATCCGGCAGCCGAAGTGTACAAGTACACTTGTACGGGTTTATCCGCATGGATCATCATGGTGTTATTCGTCATGTCTCCTCCCAGACGCGCTGTGACAACGATGAGCGAGTCGTCGCCGAGTCCGATGGGGAAGGAAGTCGTACCTTTATTATTGGTGACGCTGACTTGTGTGGAGGGTTGCAGACCGATGACATGGACCTCATTACGCTGTGTATGCAAAGCCGTCAGCGGCACGAGGAAGTCTTTGCCCCATTTGTTGACCGGCAGCAACTGGTCGTAGGCATGATCATGGCTATCCTCATCTTTCAACGGGATGATGGCATGTTGGTTACCGCTCCATACGGCGATGGGTTGGTCAGCGCAGACAGTGGCTCCGGAGAGGCTGATGTTATCATTCGGGATCATCGGGTCATGCGACTTAGACCGAATGATATATATCTGTTTGGATCCGGTGAACCGGATGGTGTTCGATCCGTTCTTACGGCTCTCTACCGGCAGGTTGACAGTGACGTTCGTGATACCCGGACGGGTAGACATAACGACGAACTCCGTAGCGATGGCATCATCGTTACTGGTCTGCACGACATACTCATGCCCGAGTGCCTCTACCGGCAGGATGTGCGCCGCATCGAAAGAGAGCGCACCGATATCACCGTTCTGGTTAGTGGAATAGAGCGTGAAGGGTTTGTCGTCGAGACTATACACGCGAATACCTTTGTTCAGCACTTTCTCGTCCTCACCTTTATCGATATCCCAGTATATCTGTTTCTTATCCAGGTCGTCAATGACGAGGGTATGAGTGGATGCGGGGATGGTATAATTCTTGCCCGATCCTCCGGCGTACTCCACGCGGATATGATTCTCTTCGCGCGAGCTGGCGATGAGTTGCAGCTTTAGGTCGCGGTCATCAATCTTACTGGCCACGTTAGGCAACCAAGCGACGAAGAACTCACGTCCTTCGGTGCTCGTCACGTCCGGCAGCAGTTTGGTCTGTGCGAACGAGGAGAGACACCAGCTGCAAGCCAGTGCAAGGATGAACGCTATGTGTCGGATCGATCTCATTGAATCTCTGTTCCTGCGGTCGTGAAGATACGGCCGTTCTTGAGGATCAGCAGCTGTCCGTCGCGCAGTATCTTAGCGGCCGGGATAGTGGCATCGGTATGCTCGATGCCTTCCTCCGGATAGAGGGGTTCGGGGTTGGTTTGGAAATACGCACGTGCGCCATAGCAGCGGAACTGCTTCGGGCAGGAGAGCGTCACCGAGGTGTGGTCGATATCGAGGATGACCAGCGCCGGCCAGCCTTCCATCTCAAAGTCCGGGTCGGTGAGGAACTGCAGCGTACCATGATCGCAAGTGGCGTCGAACGCTTTGCGTACATAGCCGTCGATCTCCAGCCCTTTCATGGGTTGGGTTGCCGTGAAGGTGATGGTATAGTTGGCGTTACAGTTGAAATAAGCGAAGGTGGTGTCGGTCGCTTTGACGATCGAACCCATGTCACAATGAACCAAGATATTATTGTGGATAAACGCATATTCGTCTTTCCAAATAACTGTATCTTTGGGCAGCACGTCCGTCGGCTCGGCATAGGTGTAGTTCGGATCGAGATCTTCTGCCGTAGGCAGGACGGTAGCGGTGGTGTCGATAACGACCGGTTCACCGTTAATCACGATACGTTTTATTTGACGTTGTTTACCGTTCACTAAAGTAAAAACAACCTGTGTGGCACTGCCGGTCCAATGGTCCACTTTTAAATCCGTCTTACTGGTTGAAGCACCACCGGAATCCAGCGTACCTGTATTGGCGCTCAATTCCGCATAATCTTTCTCTGAACTGGCCTTCGAGCAGACCATCTGAATATCCGTCAGGTTCTCGCCCGATACGGTGATCGTGTTACCGACATAAAGCCGCATTTCAGGGGTCTGAGTCTGGTAGTCCACGGTAACGGTAGGCGCCATGCTGCCCGAACCTTGGGCGATAGCAAGGGTGTAACCATCCTTGGTCTGATTCATATCCGATGCGGAAGTGAAAGTGAACTCTGTCTCCGCCATCGCACTGAGGGCGAAACAGGTCAGCAGAACTATCGTATAAAGATGTCTCATTTTTAGAAGTAAATCAAATCGGGCGCAAAGATACAACAATTTTTTTGATTACGCAAGTGCGCGCGTAATTTATTTCGCTTTTTTGAGGATAAACACGCAAAAAAGCAGCAAAAGTGCATAATAAACGGCGATCATAGGGCCGTTGACGGACGCGGAGACGGTGCTGCCCGGCAGGCTCTCTATCCACCCGACGGAGTGGTTCATGAGCCATGCGACGGCTTCGGTGCCCTGTCCGACGAAGCAACCGATGGAAGTGCCGCCTAAGGCGATGGTGAGCAGTCCCAAAGGGACTAAGACGGTAGCCAAAGGCAGGACGATGAGGTTCGTCAGCAGGAAATACGAGGAGAACTGGCCATAAGTGTACATGGTGATGGGCATGGTGCCTAATTGCGCCGCAAGGGAGATAAGGATCGTGGCGATGAACCAGTTCTTGGGGATCTTTCTTGTGAAGAGGACGATGGCGGCTGTAGCGGCAAAACTGAGTTGAAAACTGACGCTCCACAGGTCCAGGGGACGAGCTAAGAGGATTAGTACCGCTGCAGCAGCTATCGTGTTGATTGATAGGCTGTTACGATACATCATTCGTCCGAATTCGACTAGAGAAACCATGAGTACGGCACGTACGACGGATGGCGTTAGTCCGGTGAGCCAGGCGTAGCCGCCCATCACGGCGATGATGAGCAGGCTGAGGGTGCAGCGTCCGAGGCGGTTCTCGTACATCGGTCGGATGCGTCCGCCCAGGGTGAAGAGCAGGATGAGGAGGCCGTATAGGATCCCGGTGTGTAAGCCGCTGACGGCGAGTACATGTGCGGCTCCGGAGGCCTGAAAACGATGTTTGATCTCGGGGTCGAGGTCTTCTTTGTAGCCCAGCGTAAGTGCCCCGACGATGGCTTTTTCGTCTTCGTGTAAACCGGCTGCGGCTAAGCGTTGATAGAGCCGTTTTTGTAGGGATATAGATGGTGGAGTGGAGGCAGGTTGCAGCGTGAATCGCCGGACGTAGGCGGTGCCGATGATGCCTTGTCGGCGCAAGTACGTGCCATAGTCGAAAGTGCCGATCATGCCTCCTCGTCGGATACGTGTTTGGGCGATCAGGGTATCACCCGGTTGAGGGACGATACTGTCCCGTTGGACGTATAGC
The DNA here is from genome assembly GCA_017541805.1 of Paludibacteraceae bacterium. Taxonomy (GTDB): domain Bacteria; phylum Bacteroidota; class Bacteroidia; order Bacteroidales; family Paludibacteraceae; genus Colicola. The sequence continues at coordinate 15,116 of JAFXYK010000036.1, read as the reverse complement.
AGGATGCGTCCTTGGGTGCTGCACCAGGCCTGGTCGGTGGTGTCCCATCGTGCCAGCATGTGCGCTTCGAAGCGTTCGCAGTGCGTGGTGGACTTGGGATCTCCTTGTAACACAAACGCGTAGGTGTGGAGGCTGTCTAAGGTCTCGCATTCACTCTCGTGCAACAGGTTGACGGGTTGACCGGTGTGATAGCAAAGCAAAATTGCTGCCACCAGCGGTAGCAGCAATATAACCATCGGATATGCCCTGATTTTTCGGATCACTTTTTCATGATTCGGATGGCCTCTTCGGGATCGGGTGCGCCGAAGACGGCACTACCTGCGACGAGTGCGTCCGCTCCTGCGGCAAAGAGTTCAGCCGCATTCTGGGTGTTGACACCACCGTCGATCTCGATGAGGGTCTTGAGCCGGCGATATTCGATCTCCTCCTTGATAAACCGGATCTTATCCATCGTCTCGGGAATAAATTTCTGTCCTCCGAAACCGGCGAAGACGGACATTAGCAGCACCATATCTACTTGGTCCAGGTAAGGAATGAGTCGTTTGACATCGATATCGGGATTGATGGTGAGGCAGGTGCGTACATTCTTCGCTTTGATCATATCGAGTATCGGCATAGGATCGTCCACCGCCTCGAGGTGGAAACCGACCGACCAGGCGCCGGCGTCGCAGAAGCGCTCCACATATTTCTCCGGATGAACGATCATCAGGTGTACGTCCAGCGGTTTGGTGCAGTACTTACGCATCGGTTCCATCAAGGGAAAACCGAAGGAGATATTCGGCACAAACGTACCGTCCATCACATCGACATGCAGCCAGTCAGCTTTGCTGCGGTTAATCATTTGTAAGTCGTCTGCCAAGTGTCCGAAATCAGCGGACAATACAGAAGGAGCAATAATTTTCATATCTCTAAACGCTAAACTTTAAACTTTCAACGGCTCGTTGTTAACGAGCTTGTATCCTTTGAATCGCACAGCGATGATGCTGTATCCGACGGGGGTGAGGTAGGCCCGGAGGTGGTTGATGAAGACGCCTAATGAACGTGCGGTGAAGGCGTTGTCTTCTTTCCACAGGGCCGACAGGATCTTATGTTTATCGACCACTTCCCCTTCCTGGCGACACAGCATGAGCAGCAGGTCACTCTCTCGGGAAGACATATGAGCGCCGTCGAAGGTCTGATGGGTGGCATCAAACGTATGTCCGTTGAGGTCAAACACCCGCTGTTTGCTTTCCTCGAACGCCCTTATCCGGCGCAGAATCGCTTCCATGCGACAGATAAGGATATCCATCGAGAAAGGCTTGGTCTGATAGTCGTCGCAACCCAGTTGGAAAGCGCGCATCTGGCTCTCGCGGTCATTGCGCGCGGTGAGGACGATGAGAGGGATGTTCGGCAGCCGGTGACGGATCTGTTTGATGAGCTCAAAGCCGTTGATCTCAATGCCCTGCAGCTCCAGCAGCACTATGTCCCAATGCGCTGCCGAGAGCGCATCCAAACAGGCCTTACCATTCCCTACCGCCTGCGCTTTGTAGCCGCGGCTGGTCAGGTAGTCACTCAGCACCGTGGAGAGGCTGATGTCCCCGTCTATGATCAGTACTTTCGTCGCCATAACTCGAAAAATCGCTGCAAAGATATAAAAAAATTTGCATATATGCAAAAAAAACACTAATTTTGCATGCAAAATTGAGAAATGACGATGAATAAAGTGCTTTTGATATCGACGGGCGGCACTATCACGATGGTGCGCGACAAGGAGTCGGGTGCGTTGGTGCCGGCGGATATAGAGACGTTCAAGGCCTATATGCCGGAGCTTTTTGCCGGCGATGTGCAGGTGGAGATCGAGGCTTTCTCGCCGCTGCTGGACTCTTCGGATGTCAATCCGGACTGTTGGGTGCGGATGGCGCAGACGGTGTATGACCGCTATGATAAGTACGACGGTTTCGTGATCCTGCACGGTACAGATACGATGAGTTACTCGGCGTCGGCGCTGTCGTTCATGTTGGAGAATCTGGGTAAACCGGTGGTGTTCACGGGTAGTCAGTTGCCGGTAGGTGTGCTGCGGAGCGACGCGAAAGAGAACCTGCTGACGGCGATTGAGATCGCGGCGGCGAAGGATGAAGAAGGCAATGCCATCGTGCCGGAAGTGACGGTGTATTTTGAGGACCGACTCTTCCGCGCCAACCGTACGATGAAGCGCAATGCGGAGCATTTCTCGGCGTTCAATAGTTATAACTACCCGGCACTTGCGAAAGCTGGTGTGCATATCACCTATCAACCGCACTTGGTACATTATACGGCGACGGACGCTCCGTTGATTTTACATACCCGTTTTGACTGTAATGTAGCGGTGCTGAAGCTCTTTCCTGGTATCCAGCAGCCCGTCGTGCGCGCCCTCTTGCGTACGCGTGGATTAAAAGGTGTGGTGCTGGAGACGTTCGGTGCCGGCAATGCGCCGACGGACGAATGGCTGTACAGCGAGTTGAAAGAGGCGGTGGACAAAGGTATCATCATCGTCAATAAGACGCAGTGCAACACGGGTTCGGTTGAGATGGGCCTATATGCCGTGTCGCTGAACCTGATGAAAGCCGGCGTGCTCTCCGGCTATGATATCACGACGGAGGCGCTGTTGACAAAGATGATGCTGCTGTTTGGCGAGAACGTAGATGATACCGCGAAAGTGCGAGAATTACTCGGTAAGAACTTGTGCGGAGAAATAACAATCGATTAATAAAAAACCATACAGATATGAAAAACTTACAACCTCAAGGTTTGTGGAGCAGTTTCTACAGCCTTACGCAAGTGCCGCGTCCGAGCGGTAAGCGCAAAGAGATCGCAGAATTCTTAGTCAATTACGGTAAGTCCTTAGGCCTGGAGACGCTCCAGGACGAGATCGGCAATGTGCTCATTCGTAAGCCGGCGTCGGCAGGTATGGAGGGCCATCCGGGTGTGATCCTGCAGGGTCACATGGACATGGTGCCGCAAAAGAACAGCGACAAAGTGTTTGATTTTGAGAAAGACCCGATCGAGGCGTATATCGAAGAGAACGGTGAGTGGGTGACAGCGGACGGTACGACGCTGGGTGCAGACGACGGTATCGGTGTGGCTACGGCGATGGCTATTCTGGCTGACAAGAACGCCGTTCATCCGCCCTTGGAGGCGCTGTTCACCATTGACGAAGAGACCGGTATGTACGGCGCGAATGACCTGAAGGCAGGCTGGTTGAAAGGTAAGTATCTGTTGAACTTGGATTCCGAGACGGAAGGTGAGTTATACGTAGGTTGTGCCGGCGGTATCGATGTAGAGGCTACGTTCCGCTATGAACCGGTGGCTACGGAAGAAGGCGACATCGCGTTGAAGGTAGAACTGAAGGGTTGTAAGGGCGGTCACTCGGGTTGCGATATCCACTTGCAGCGCGCGAATGCGATCAAGTTGTTGTTCCGTTTCCTGAAGGATGCAGTGGCTAATTTCGAGGCTCGTCTGGCTTGTGTCAACGGCGGTAACATGAGGAATGCTATTCCGCGTGAGGCTTCGGCTGTTATCACTATTCCCGCGGAGAGTTATCAGGACCTGCAAGACCTCGTAGATCGCTATGAAGACCTCTGGCTGCGCGAGTACGACGGTATTGAGCCGGACCTGACGTTCAAAGCAACGGAAGTAGAGTGCCCGAAGACTGAGATGCCGGAGGATGTTCAGGACTTCCTTATTCACGCCATCACCCTCTGTCCGCATGGAGTCTATCGTTTTATCCCGGAGATGCCGGATATCGTAGAGACCAGTAATAACTTGGCGATTATCAAGACCAAAGAAGGTATGGTTTCAGCGATCTGCTTGACCCGCTCGAATGTGGAGAGCCGCAAGGAAGAACTGGCTTCCGTCATCCAGTCGGCGTTCTCGCTGGCTGGTGCAGATGTGACCTTCAGCGGTGCGTATCCGGGATGGCAGCCGAACTTCAAGAGCACGCTGTTAGCAACGATGAAGTCGGTTTACGAGCAGGAGTTCGGGGCTAGTCCGCGTATTGTGACGATTCATGCCGGTTTGGAATGCGGTATCATCGGCGGCAACTATCCGAATATGGAAATGATTTCCTTCGGTCCGACGATCGAACATCCGCATAGCCCGGACGAGCGCGTGAATATCGCGACGGTTCAGAAATTCTACCAATACGTGCTGGCCGCATTAAAGGCCTTCTAAACAAAAATCAGGCAGCCCGATCGGCTGCCTGATTTGTCTCTAAACTTTAAACTCTAAACTCTAAACTTTATTTCGCCAATACTTCGACGGCTTTCTTTGTGATCTCGTCGTCGCGCTCGAAGAGCGGGAAGAAACCTTCATCGCCAAGCATGTTTCGTACGATATAAGCATTGAGCAGTCGTGTCATCAGCGGACGAGATTTCTGCATCTCTGCTTCGTTCGGTTCAACACCTTTGTCCTTGGCGTAAGCGGCAATCTGACGCACCAAATCCTGCTTGAGCAGGTGTGCTTCGAGCGCTTTCCAGTTGGTGAACTTACTCAGTTCCTTGCGGTGCTCGTCCGTGTATTTGTACGCGAACTGGTAGGTGTATGCGAGGTTGACGCATTTGTTATACCACGGCGTGTTGAGCGAGGTGTCGCGTCCGACGAAGATGTCCGGCATGATACCGCCGCCGCCATAGACGATTCGTCCATGTTTGGTGCGGTATTTGGTGGAGTCGGCCAGGTGAATCGAGTCGGCGGTGTAGTACTCGCCGTGCTCGAAGCGTTCCAGCAGTTCCCGCTCGTAGTCTTCCCCTTCGCCGAGCGTGTAGGGTTTCTGGATGCTACGGCCTGAAGGCGTGTAATAACGCGCTACGGTCAGTCGTACGGCACTGCCGTCGTCGAACGGAATCTGCTGTTGTACAAGTCCTTTGCCGAACGAACGGCGACCGATGATGGTGGCGCGGTCATTATCTTGCATCGCACCGGCGAAGATCTCGCTGGCGGAAGCGGAGAAGTCATCAATCAGCACTACTATCTCAGCATCTTTGAAATCACCGGTGCCATCGGCTTTCGCCTCATAGCGCGGGTAAGCTTTGCCTTCCGAATAGACGATCATGTCGCCGCGGCGAAGGAACTCATTCGCCATTCGGATCGCCTGGTCCATATAACCGCCGGAGTTCTCGCGCAGATCGATGATATATTTCGTTGCGCCTTGCGCTTGCATCTCGTACATCGCCTCCATGAACTCGCGATAGGTGGTCTCGCCGAACTTGTTCGCGCGAACGAAACCGATCTTCTGACCGTTCTTGACGATGATGAATTTCGCATCCACGGAGTTGACAGGGATGTCACCGCGGGTGATGGTGAAATAGAGCATGTCGGGTGTGCCGGCGCGCAGCACGCCGATCTTCACTTTAGTGCCTCTCTCGCCGCGCAGGGTGCGCATCACTTTCTCGTTATTGATTTTCTTTCCTACAAAGAGGCTGTCGTCCACGGTGATCAGCTTATCGCCTGCGAGCACGCCTACTCCTTCACTCGGTCCGCCGGCTATCACGGCTACGATACGTACCGTGTCCTGTTGGATGGTGAACTGCACACCGATACCGGAGAAAGAGCCGGACAGTTCGGAGTTAACCATCTCGAGGTCTTCTTTCGGAATATAGGCGCTGTGCGGGTCGAGTTTCTTGACGATCTCTACCATCGCTTCGTCGGTGATGCTGTCCATATTCAGCGGATCGACGTACGCGTTTTCCATCAACTGCAGCAGTCGGTCCACTTTCGACTGCTCAAACTGCCAATGACCGTCCTGATAGACGATTCGTTGTGCCTGCACGTTCTGGCTCATCGCGATGCCGATGAATAAGCCTAGCGCTACACTAAACACAGAGATAGTAGGAAAAATGTACTTTTTCATATCTTTATCCTTTCTGCTTTCTACTTTCTACTTTCTTCTTTGTCATTCAGGAAATCAACCGTAATTCCGGCGCGTTTAAGCAGTTCAACGCCGTCCATGATACGGTATTCTTCGCCGTACACGACGCGTTTGATGCCGGACTGGATGATCAGTTTGGAGCACTCGAGGCAAGGCGAAGCAGTAACATAGAGCGTCGCGCCGTCGGAACTGTTGTTCGACCGTGCCACTTTGGTCAGTGCGTTCGCTTCGGCATGCAGCACATAGGGTTTGGAGACGTTGTTTTCGTCTTCGCAGATATTCTCAAAACCAGAAGGGGTGCCGTTGTAACCGTCCGAAATGATCATCTGGTCTTTGACCAGCAGGGCACCTACTTTGCGGCGAACGCAGTAACTGTTCTCTGCCCAAGTGCGGGCCATCCGCATGTATAAATAATCGCGTTTCTCTTGTTTTGTCATAATTCTAGTAGTTCGCGAGCGAACTCTTTTACGTTGATCCCATCGAAAGTGCCGCTACTCATCATAAGCAATGCCGTGTTGTCGTAGCTGAGGCTGCGCAGTTTCGCTTGCAGCGCTTCGGTGTCCGTAAATACCTCTACATTTTTCGTGCCAAACGCTTCGCGCACCTCTTCTTTTGTGATCGGTGTGAGGCGTTTATGCTCGATGACCTTGGGGTTGAAATAGACGCATGCTACGTCCGCTTCGGCCATACAACCTTTGTATTGCGGCAGGAAATCCGCCATAAGACTCGAGAATGTATGCAGTTCCATCGCCGCCACCAATTTCTTCTCCGGATAGCGTTCGCGAACGGCATTGATAGTCGCCTTCAGTTTGGATGGACTATGCGCGAAATCTTTGTAAGCTACGCTGGTCTCGGTCTCGGCTATCTTCTCCAGACGGTTGCTCGCACCGGTGAAAGTACTTATCTCGCGGTAAAAATCGTCCGGTGCGACACCGATGCAGTGGCAGGCCAACATCGCCGCCTGCAGGTTCTGCATGTTATGTTTGCCGAACACCTGCATTTGGACATTTCCGTCGTACGCGTCGTACGGAATACAGGTGATATCTTTACGGGCACCTTCGGCAATAGCACGCAGGTTCTCGTCGCCCTTGTACCATATAAACGAGCCGCCAGGCTCTACACCTTCGATAAACTTTCTAAACGTTTCGACATATTGGTCGAACGTCGGGAACACATTGATATGATCCCAAGCGATGCCGGTCAGAATAGCTATATGCGGATGGTACCAAAGGAATTTGGACCGCAGGTCGAGTGGGGAAGTGAGATACTCGTCGCCCTCAAAAACCGCGTATTTGGCGGTGTCGGACAGGCGTACCATGCGTTCGAAACCCTCAATCTGCGCACCCACCATATAATCGGCTTCGATGCCGAGGCGCTGCAGCACATAGAGGATCATCGAAGTGGTGGTCGTCTTGCCGTGACTGCCGCCTACGACGATACGGATTTTATCCTTGGTCTGCTCGTACAAGTATTCGGGGAAGGAGTAAATCTTCAGTCCCAGTTCCCGTGCTTTCACCAGTTCGGGATTATCTTCGCGGGCATGCATGCCGAGGATGATCGCATCGATGTCCGGTGTGATACGCTCGGGGTGCCAGCCCATCTCGTCGGGCAGCAGACCTGCATCGCGCAGGTGGGACAAAGCGGGATCGAAGATCTCGTCGTCCGATCCGGTCACTTTGTATCCCTCCTTGGAGGCCACAGCGAGTGCCAAGTTATGCATCGCCGCACCGCCTATAGCTATGAAATGGATGTGAGTCATAGGTAGACCTAGGTTGACCTAGGGAGTCCTAGTTACTTAAATAACTTGTCAAAATCCTCCTGCGAGATCTTCTTCGGTTCGATCTTCGCTACACCCTTGATAGCCTCGTAGATCTTGTCTTCTACCAGGCGCTCTACGATGTTGCGGAGTTGGTTCTCGTTCTTCAGCATCTCTTGAGCGTAGTTAGCCAGCATCTCGTCCTCTACGTTCATCAGACCGTACTGCATGAACTGCATCTTAGCGATACGTTTTGCGAAACCTTCCACTTCGTCTTTCTCCACGTTGATGTTATATTCCTTCATCAACTGGTCTTTTGCGAGGTGCCATTTGAGTTCCTCGAGCATCTTGTCGAAGTCTTTATCGAGCTCTTCCTGCGTCATTTTCTCATTCGTCTCGAGTACCCAGCGTTTGAGGAAATCAACAGGGAACGCTACTTTCTCCATCTTCTTGAGGATAGCCTCTTTGACGTCTACGCCGAAACGATATTTGCTCTCTTCTGCCAGGCTGCGCTCGATATCTTCTTTGATCTTTGCGCGGAAACCTTTCTCGTCCTTCGGAGCGTCCGGACCATATACTTTGGCGAACAACTCAGCATCTACGGCGCAAGGTTTAACCTCTGCTTTGGTGCCTTTCTCTTTGTCCTCCGGCGTGTACTCACCGAAGCGGCTGCAGTATGCCTCGATCTGCTTGTCCACCATCTCTTTGGTAGCCTCGATCGTATATTCCGGCAGTTTGTTCTTTGCCGTCAGTTTGGCATCGAACTCCGGCGCAACAGCGATGTCGAAAGCGAAGGTGAAGGTGTCCTCGTGGTCGAGATCGATGTTACCTTGCTCTTTGTTCGGCAGCGGATCACCGAGAATAGCCAGTTTGTTGTCCTCGATGTGCTTCTGCAGGTTCTCGCCTACGAGTTTATTCAATGCATCGGCGAGAATACCCTTGCCGTACATCTTCTTTACCAGTCCTGCCGGCACCATTCCCGGACGGAAACCAGGCATCTGTGCTTTGTGACGCACTTGTTTGAGTTGCTTTGCAACTTCCTCCTGATAGTCAGCCGGCTCGATCGTGATCGTTACCACCGCCTTCAGGTCTTGAATTTCACTTTGATTGATTTTCATAAATATATTATTTTTTTATTTTGTTTCATGTTCGTTCGGACTGCCTCCCGTAGGGAAGATTAGTATATATCCTCTCGGAGGCGTGTTTTGTCGAAGGGGTACGGCAAAACTCGTCGAGCAGGGGGCGAGTTACTCCGAAGGGTATATACGCTATCCGAATGGCTTTAGGCAGTCCGCCTACGCCCGTCCTGCGCGTTTGCGCTCCAACTCGTCGAGGATGATCTTGCGGATTCGCATCGCGTGCGGCGTTACCTCTACGTACTCATCCTCCTTGATATACTCTAATGCCTCTTCGAGACTCATGCGAACCGGCGGTGGCAACACAGCTTTGTCGTCCGCACTCTTCGAACGCATGTTGGTCAGTTTCTTGCTCTTCGTGACATTAATCACGATATCGCCTTCTTTCGCGTTCTCGCCTACCACCTGTCCGGCATAGACCTCTTCCTGCGGATCGATGAAGAACTTACCGCGGTCCTGCAGTTTGTCGAGGGCATAGGCGTACGCCGTACCGGCTTCCATCGCGATGAGTGAACCGTTGTTGCGCTTCACGATCTCGCCTTTCCACGGCTGGTACTCTAAGAAACGGTGCGCCATGATCGCTTCGCCGGCGGATACGTTCATCACGTAGGTACGCATTCCCATGATGCCGCGGCTCGGAATGGTGAACTCCAGGTGTACGCGGTCGTTCACCATCTCCATCTTCGTCATCTCACCTTTGTGGGTGGAGACGAACTCGATGATCTTGCCGCTGCATTCCTCCGGGGTGTTGACCGTCAGGCTTTCCACCGGTTCGCATTTCACGCCGTCGATCTCTTTGATGATCACTTGCGGCTGACCTACCTGCAGTTCATAGCCCTCGCGACGCATGGTCTCGATGAGCACAGACAGGTGCAGCACACCGCGGCCATAAACGCGCCATGACGATTCTTCTGCACCCTTCTCTACGCGCAGCGCCAGGTTCTTCTCTAACTCTTTGTTCAGTCGATCCTGGATGTGACGACTGGTGACGAACTTACCGTCTTGTCCGAAGAAAGGACTGTCATTGATGCAGAACGTCATACTCATCGTCGGCTCGTCGATAGCGATTGGCTTGAGCGGTTCGGGGTTCTCGGGATCGCAGATCGTGTCGCCGATCTCGAATCCTTCTATTCCGATCAGCGCGCATATATCGCCGTTCTTCACCACGTCGGTCTTGACGTGCCCCATACCCGAGAAAGTATGCAGTTCCTTGATCTTGGTCTTCACCATCGTGCCGTCTTTCTTGGCGAGGGTGACAGTCTGACCGTCTTTCAGTTCGCCGCGGTGTACGCGACCGATGGCGATACGGCCTACGTAACTGTTGTAGTCCAGCGAAGTAACCAGCATCTGCGGCGTACCCGGATTCTCTTCCGGCGCAGGGATATACTCGATGATCGCGTCCATCAGGTCCGTCAGATCCGTGGTCGGTTTGCGCCAGTCGGTGGACATCCAGCCTTGCTTAGCCGAACCGTACAGCGTTTGGAAATCCAACTGGTCGTCCGTCGCGTTCAGGTTACACATCAGGTCGAACACCTCTTCCTGCACCTCGTCCGGACGGCAGTTCAGTTTATCCACTTTGTTGATCACCACGATCGGCTTGAGGCCCAACTCCAGTGCTTTCTGCAGTACAAAACGGGTCTGCGGCATCGCGCCTTCGAATGCATCGACGAGCAGCAGTACACCGTCCGCCATGTTCAGCACACGCTCCACTTCGCCGCCGAAATCGGCGTGCCCCGGAGTGTCGATGATATTGATTTTCGTGCCTTTGTAGTCAATCGCTACATTCTTGGCAAGAATCGTGATACCGCGTTCGCGCTCCAGGTCATTGTTGTCCAGAATCAGTTCTTGCGGCTGATTGCTGAACTCAGAACGCTGTTGACTCACTACGTGTGCTGTGTACAGCATCTTATCGACCAAGGTCGTTTTGCCGTGGTCCACGTGTGCAATAATTGCTATATTTCTAATATTTTGCATAGCTTTATTTATTTTCTTTCGGGGTCCCCGAAAATTTTAATTTTTGGGGAGAGCGAGTACCTCCGAGTACCTATCGTTAAACGGGTTTAACGCGTGTATGAGGAGAGTTCGCGCGAAAAATCGGGCGCAAAGGTAGTAAAAAAAAACCATATACGCAAGCGCACGCGCGTTTTTTTTTGATTTTGCAAACTGAATTTTGTAAAATGCAAATAGCAAAACGTAAGTAAATATGCCAAACGAGCGATATTTTGTAAACTCGATTGTTCAGTTTGAAGAAATTTAACGCTTTTTGGCAAAAATATTTGGTGGGTTACGCAAAAGGCAGTACCTTTGCACCGTTTTTCGATGGCATCTGCTCTCAAGGTACGCGAATACGCGGGATGCCCACGCAATGGTGCGAACGAAAAACGGTATTAGTTCTGTTTAAAAGAAAGGATCATTATGAGACGTTTCTTTATGATGGTTGCAACAATGGTTGCACTGGTAACAGGAGTAACTTTCGCGGACGCCGCAAAAAGCAATGATGAATTTTCTGTTCGCTTCCGCGAAAATACGCTCGTGGTAAGATCCACGAAGATGGAGGAAGCTAGAATATACTCGATGCAGGGTAAACTGCTTCAAAAAGAACGTGGAAATTTAGTTGAATTTGAATTAGAGCGTGGTACGTACCGCCTCTACGCCAAAGTCAACGGCAAAACGCTTACCCGCCGCATTGAATTGCGGTAAAAAAGATTTTATTTAAGGTACAAAAAATCTTTTGGAAGAGTCCTTCGGGGCTCTTTTTTTATAGAAAAAATTTCTTTCTTCTGTTGGGGTCCCCGGAAATCTGCCGATTTTTGGGGAGAGCGGAGGCATAAGTCGCCTTTACCAATTAGCGGAGTGGTTTGGTCCCTGCGATCTTATTGCCGAACGCGATTTTATCTCCCGAAGGGCTTTTATTTGTGTTTATTTACTATCTACTGGCTTTTCTGTAAAGATAAACACCGATCGCAAGGAACACGAAGTTCGGCAACCACGCCGCCATGAACGGACTCATCACATTATTAACTGAGAAAGTGGTGCTGACGGTGGAGAACAGGATATAGATAGCGGTCAACAAGATGCCGATACCTAAGTTCTTTCCCATTCCTCCGCGCACTTTGCGGCTGGACATCGTGACACCCAGCAGCGTCATGATGAACGCACCCAAAGGCAGTGCCCATCGTTTATGGTACTCCACTTCAAACGCTTTCACGTTCGCGCTGCCGCGGGCTTCCTGCCGCTTGATATAATGCCGCAACTCAGGCGTCGTCATCTGTTTGGCCTGCTCGGCGGTGATAAACAGTTCATCGGGCACGATCGGCATCGTGATATCCTTCCGGTCTCCGCGCGTGAGGGTCTCTTCCATGCCGGTAAAGAAGCGCTCCGTATAATGGTCGAGGTGCCAATGCTCCAGCGAATCATAATAGATACGGTCGGCGGACACACGCATCACAAGGGTCTTGCCTTCGAACTGCTCAATCGAACACCGGTAACCGATATTACTGCGTTTTTGGAACGACTCAATATACAGAATCTTACCGGGTTCAACCTCCATCTGCACATTACGTGCGTTCTCGACGGAGAAATGCTGCACGTACTTGTCCGTGAAATTCAACATCCGCGCGCTGCTCTTGGGAATCACCCAGCCGCCCAGCCACACACTGAGTAGACAAAGCAAGGTCGCGGAGATGAAATAAGGTACCATCAGGCGGTGGTAACTGACGCCTGAGGCCTGCATGGCGATGAACTCCGAGTTGCCCGCCAGTTTGCTGGTAAAGAAGATGACGGAAATGAAGATGAACAGCGAACTGAACATATTCATGTAGAACGGCAGGAAGGGCAGGTAATAGTCGTAAATGATCTCATGAAGCGGCACTTGGTTCTCGAAGAAATCGTCCATCTTCTCCGTCAGGTCAAACACGATCGCAATCGAAAGAATGAGCACGATCGAGAAGAAGAACGTGCCCAAAAACTTCTTAATTATGTACCAATCTAACCGCTTCATCTATTTGTTTATAGTATATAAAACTAAATAAAATCTTTTGAATGATTTTAGAGCTTCGCTCTTTGTGTATTAGTCCGCTTGATCATCTATAAAAGTAAACTTTTCTATCTGCTCAATCACCCTAATCCACACTTCCGTGTCAAAATCATTCAAAAGCGATAAAAATAGATAAACTATGCAGCATGTATGTGATATTGATAAACACTATGCATAGAATTTATTTTAATTTATCGTTGATTATTGATTGTAAATTCGAAGAATTTGAGGATTGTTTTGATAAGGTTCATTGCAAATTTATTTGTGAATGAACGTTAGCAAAATAAGACTTAATCGTACGCAGTACTTAAAATCAATAATCAATTTTATTTACTTTTATTTACTTCAAAATATTACATCCGCTGCATGATATTCGGCATCACGCCGGCTTTCCATTCTGCGAAATCTCCTGCGAGTATATGCTCCCTTGCTTGAGTCACAAGATCGAGATAGAACGCCAGGTTATGAATCGACAGTATCTCGAGTCCCAACATCTCTTGCGCGTGTATCAAATGTCTCGCATAAGCCCGCGTGTATGCGTGATCGACATAACTCGTACCTGCCGGATCCAACTCCGTGAAGTCGTCTTCCCATTTCTTATTCCTCAGGTTCATCACGCCGTTCCAAGTGAAGATCATTCCGTTGCGCCCGTTGCGGGTCGGCATCACGCAGTCGAACATATCTACGCCGCGTTCGATGGCCTCGAGGATGTTCCATGGCGTGCCGACGCCCATCAGGTAACGCGGTTTGTCTTGCGGCAGGATGTCGTTGCACACCTCAATCATCTCGTACATCACTTCCGTCGGTTCGCCTACGGCGAGTCCGCCTATGGCGTAGCCGTCGCGGTCCAGGTCGCGCAGCCGCTTGCAGGCCTCCTGCCGCAAGTCGGTGTAGGTGCAACCCTGCACGATGGGGAACAAGTGTTGCTTATAGCCGTACAGATCTTCCGTCCCGTCAAAACGCGCGATGCAACGGTCCAGCCAGCGATGCGTGCGGTCCATCGAGTCTTTGGCGTATTTCTTATCCGCCGTACCCGGACAGCACTCGTCGAACGCCATCATGATGTCGGCGCCTATCTCGCGCTCGATATCCATCACGCTCTCCGGCGTGAACAGCAGTTTGCGGCCGTCGATATGCGAGGAGAACCGCACACCCTCTTCCGTCATCTTACGGATATCAGTAAGCGAAAACACCTGAAATCCGCCGCTGTCGGTCAATATCGGTCTGTTCCATCCTTCGAAACGATGGAGTCCGCCTGCCTGATGGAGTATCTCCGTGCCCGGACGAAGGAAGAGATGATAGGTGTTACCCAAGATGATCTGCGCCTTGATATCGTCCTCCAGTTCCTTGCGCTGCACCCCTTTGACGGTGCCTACGGTTCCTACGGGCATAAATATCGGCGTGAGTATATCGCCGTGGTCAGTATGTATCACCCCCGCCCTCGGCCCAACACTCTTCGCCTCGCTATGTAATTCAAAAAATGCCATATTCTCTGTTTGTTAAATCGAAAATGCGGCGGTTGGGCGCTCAATGCGCCTTTGCCTAACCGCCCCAAGCCGGTCTTTTGAGTAAACTCAACGCTCGTCTTTGTCCGCTTAGCCTCCGTCCGGCACCGATAGTGCCGTCCTACCGCCTTCCAAAAATGCGCTTCGCTTACAAAAATTTCAAAAATATTATTTTCTCTCCCCCTAAAATACTTTTATTACTCCTTTCTCGTAGTAGTACCTTTCAATTTGTGCCTTTGGACTTGTACCGAAGTTTACTAAAATGGCTATTGGCCATCCTGTCCCGCGTAAATAACCAAATGTCTGGTAACGCTCTTTTTCCGTTAGGCCACTTAATGCCTTACATTCAATGATAATGTTTTCTGACGCGTTTTTGACTACTAAATCCATCTTGAGGTAGGCCTTCATTTGTTGTCCCCTATACAATGGGTGGTATTCCAGTTCTTTATGTACATTAAATCCATTGATATTCAGTTCAGTAGTCAGTGCCTCTTGATAGATATATTCCGGCAGCCCGGGGCCTAATCGTTTGTGTACTTCTTGCATGCAGCCGATGATCCCGTAGCATGTTTGTATCAGTTCCTGTCTTTTGGGTTCTTCTACAATCTGAATACTCTCACGTTCCTTTGTCTGCATATATACTATACTTTCTATTTAGGGGGGCTGGGCCCTATTTTCTTTATTTTTGTGAGGGCTATAAGCCCGTATTTTTGTAAGCAGTCATGTTGAGCCCTATCAAGGGTCTCAACGGCGGAAAGGAATAGTAAGGCGCGCTGCAAGCTCGCTTGTGAGCGCGGGT
>JAFXYK010000035.1 GCA_017541805.1 Paludibacteraceae bacterium | reverse complement strand
CTTTGTGGTCCACCTGCTCCAGGTACTTGATACTCTGTTTGTATTGCCCTTTCTCCGCTTGAATAACACCTTGCATGAACTTCACCTCGTTGGTGAAAGTGCTGTAAGGGTAGGCCTGCAGATAGGACTTCAGGTCGCGCAACAACAACTTGTCGCGCACCTCAAACCGGGCCGACAACTCATTGTAGCGCGTCTCCATCTCCGTCGTCTGAGCAAACGTGCTCAGACTCACGAGACAGAATAGGATAATAATGATTTTTCTCATGTCTTATCGTCTTTGACGACGTTTGTTTTGCATCTGTTGTTGTTTGCGTTTGCGAACCACCGTGTAGATGATAACACCGATAACGGCTGCAACTGCAACACAAATGATGATGATCATCATCAGGCTCAGGTTGTCTCCCTTCACGCGATTCCACATCTTCACCATATCTTCATTCATGTCACCGGCGTCATGCATCAAGGCGCATTTCTCGATGATACTCTTGTCGGGATAAAGCACAGGGTTAGCATACACTTCCGTAGCCTCCGGTCCGAAGAAATAACTCAGGTCCAAAGCCTCTTCATTCTCTTCCGGATCATTCGCCCAGTCCAGCACTTCGTCAGTTCCGATAACGGAAACATAGCCGATATACTCCATGTTCTTGATAGCGATCTCCGGACGGCACATATAGTTGATCCACCATGTAGCGGCTTTCGTGTTCACCGCATAAGCCGGGATACACCAACCGTCAAACCATACATTGGAACCTTCCTCCGGAACGATGTATTCCAAATGAACACCATTCTCTGCTGCTTCCTCAATCGCCCAAGTAGCGTCACCGGACCAGCTGAGGTTCATCCATGCTTTACCTTTCGTCATCTCCTCTTTACCGAAATCTACTTCCCAACCGGCGATGTTATCTTTGGCGTCGGACAGGATTTTCTCTACGCGCTCAAGACGCTCGGCGGTGATGGTACGAACCAACTCATCACGAGTCACTTCGCCGCGTGCGATCTCATCTTTGTATGCATACAGCACCAATACCGAATAGACGTCGCGGTAAGCATCCTTCATGTAAATCTGGTTCTTGAATCTCGGGTTCAGAATAGCGCCCCAGGAACTCAACTCTTCACGGCTGACATATTGCGGATTGTAGATAAATCCGGTCGTTCCCCACATGTAACCAACCGTGTAATCGCTTACATTCTCGGTCTCAGACATCTGCTGGAATTTCTCCACAGCAAACGGAGCTACGTTGTCGAAATAACGTTGGTTTTCCGGAATGCTATTCTTGTCAATCTTCTTGAGCAAGTGCGATTTTAACATTCGCTCAATGATGTATTCCGACGGACAGATCACATCGTAATCTTCTTTACCCACCTCAATCTGAGTCAACATAGACTCGTTCTTGTCGAAGGTCTGATAGATCACTTGAACCTCTTCTCCCGTCATCTGTTTGTACCATTCGGGGAAACCTTTGAGTACATCATCATCGATGTAGTCAGCCCAGTTGTACACTTTGAGTGTGTGCGCGCGGTCTGCCGCGAAAACGTTCAGCGTCATAAGCGCTGCAACCAATGCAATAAATACTTTTTTCATCTTTTGTATCTTAAAAACTTTAAACTTTTATTTTGTCATTTTTTTTGCCTGTCGTGCTGCACGCCAGTTGATGATAATCAACAATACCAATATCGTCAGGAAGATCAACGAGAATAACGGCCGTAACTCCGGCGTTAAACCTCCTCGGCTGGCGTCCGCGTAGATATAGGTACTCAGCGTATTGATACCGCTACTGCCCTTCGTAAAGAACGTCACACCGAAATCATCGATACTCAAGGTGATACTGAGGATAAATCCGCTCAGCATACCCGGCCACAGCTCCGGCATCATCACTTTGCGGAGCGCCTGGAAAGGCGTAGCACCTAAATCCAAGGCAGCCTCGTAGATATTCGGATTCATCTTCGTCAGACGCGGCATCACGCTCAGCACCACGTAAGGCGTACAGAATACCACATGCGCGATGATGACGGTTGTCAGACCGCGGCTGATACCCAGGAATACGAACAGCAGAAACAATGATATACCGGTTAAGATATCCGGGTTAATCATCGGCACACTATTCAGGAGCTGGATAGCTTTTCGGCTACGTTGACGCATGTTGTATATTCCGATAGCGGCCAATGTGCCCAGCAAGGTAGCGATGCTGGCAGCAATGATGGCAATCAGGAATGTGTACCACAACGATGCATACATATCCGGATTGACCTGCACTTGCGCCACTCGGTCATAACCCGTGAAGAGGTTTTGATACAAATCAAAAGTGAAACCGGTCCAGTTTCCCAATACCTTACTCCGCGAGAAGGAGAAGATGATGATCAGCAGGATCGGAGCATATAGCAGCACGATCAACAACCATAAGTACGAATGCGATATAATACGGCGCATCAGCAGGTTGCGTGCACGCTTCTTCGCCTCAATTTGGGCGGGGGAGAGATTCTCTTTCATCATATCACACTCTGAGCCTCCTGCTCGTCTTGGTTTCCGAAGAAACTGGTTAAACCAATGATAATCAACATAATCAGCGACAAGGCTGCACCGTAGTTCCACATCTGCAGACCACCTTCGCCGAAGGCACGCTGGATAAGCGAACCGAAGAGTGTGATCTTGTTATGCGTCAACAACTCAGAGATAGCGAAGGTCGAAACGGTCGGCATGAAGACCATGATGATTCCGCTATATATACCTGGTTTGGAGAGAGGAAGGATCACCTTGAAGAACACTTGTTTCTTATTTGCTCCTAAGTCATGAGCCGCCTCAATCAGCGAGCGATCCATCTTCTGTAAGGTATTGTAAATCGGATAGATCATAAACGGCAGGAAGTCATAGCACATACCGTATATCAATGCCCCTTCGCCCAGAGGTAAACCGAAGATATTAAACAACTCCACGGTAGCTAACGTACGCAGCAGGAAGTTAATCCACATCGGCAGGATGAACAGCATCGCCATTACCGCCGGAGTCTTCATCTCCGCGGAAGCCATGATATAAGCCGCCGGATATCCCAACAGCAAGCATACCACGGTAGTCAGGAGCGCTATGGCGATGGAGTAGATGAAGGTGTTTACTGCCTCACTCGTCTCGAAGAACTGAACGAAGTTCTTGATCGTGAATTCACCGCTCGGTGTGGTGAAAGCATAGACGAAAATCAGCAGCAACGGCAGTACTACAAACAGCACCAGAAAAAGCACGTACGGCCAAGCCCACGTGCGCCGACTACCAAATAAGAAATGTAACTTTTTCATCTTATTCTGCTTTCGCTAATCGGATGCTACTCGGGGCAATCTGGATACCGCAGCGGTCGCCGTCATCCCATACATCATTCGTATCTACGTAAATATCATCACCATCATCGGTGCGGACAGTCAGGTGGTAGTGGTCGCCTTTGTACAAGATAAAATGTACATCGCCGGCCAATACACCGTCATCCTCGTGGTCTAACAATGTGACGCGCTCGAATGCTACACGCACTTCTACCTTGTCGCCCGTAGAGAACGGTTCCAAAGCACGGTCGCTCACAGGCCAGTCTTCGTCTAAGAAACGAACTAAACCACCTTCGCGCACCTCACCTTCGAAGGTATTCCAAAGACGCTCTTTTTGCATCACCTGGATATCTTCCGGCTTCACTAACATGCCTACTTCCGTACCCGGAGCGTATTCATGATAGTCCTGTACCATGAACTCATAGCCATTCTCCGTCTTGACGGTCATTTCATAGTGGACACCTTTGAAAATACTGCTGTCCACTACACCGTATAACTTGGTGAAGTTACCCTTTGGAACACGGTCGTCCGGGTCAATATCTTCCTGACCTTCCACTTTGCCTTTCTTCTCCAGAGAAGCATCCCAGATATAGATGTCCTCCGGACGAATAACGACGTCCACAGGGTTGTTGTCGCCGAACCCTTCATCGATACAATCGAACTCTTGGTCGCAGAAAGCTACCTTTCGGTCACGAATCATGGTGCCATTCAGGATATTACTCTCTCCAATGAAGTCCGCTACGAAACAGTTAATCGGCTCATTATAGATGTCGGTCGGAGTTCCGATTTGTTGAATCTTACCTTCGCGCATCACCACCACGCGGTCTGACAATGTCAGCGCCTCTTCCTGGTCGTGCGTCACGTAGATAAAGGTAATACCGAGTTTCTTATGCATCTCTTTCAGCTCAAGTTGCATATCCTTCCGCATCTTCAGGTCCAATGCCGCTAATGGTTCATCCAACAGCAACACTTCCGGCTGATTCACGATAGCGCGCGCGATAGCTACACGTTGTTGCTGACCACCGGACAATGAATCTACATTGCGGAATTCGTAATCACTCATTCCGACGGTCTTCAGCGCTTGTCTGACGCGCTTCATGATCGTGTCGCTGTCCAGCTTCTTTAATTTTAAGCCGAACGCTACATTGTCATATACATTCAGATGGGGGAACAGGGCGTATTTCTGGAATACGGTGTTGACCGGCCTCTTGTGAGGAGGCGTCTGAGTGATGTCTTCGCCTTTCAGCAGAATATCACCCTCACTTGCAACTTGAAAACCTGCGATACAACGCAACAGTGTCGTTTTTCCGCAGCCCGAAGGCCCTAAAATGGTGACGAACTCGCCTTTCTTAACCTGAAGGCTTACGTCATTTAAAGCAAACTTACCATCCTCAAATTGCTTCGAGACGTGGTTCACTTCAATAATAAACTCTGGTTTTGCCATTTCTTCAACAAACTCTTGTTTTGTCAAACAATCTAGATCGGATTCCGATAATCCTCAATCATAAAAAATCGTTTTAGTTACACCTGTTTTATTGCGCGCTCTCATGTGTGACACGTTCGCGCATGCACACATTCGCGCAATTTGGGCACAAAAGTACTGCTTTTTTTTGAATTGTGCAAGGAAAAAGCTTTTTTTCTGCATTTTTTCACTTTTATTTGCATGTATGCAAAATTTTTTGTATCTTTGCACGCGAAAAACGAATATGCTTATGCGTAAGAAATTTTTAAACCGAATGAATGTGCTGCTCGGAGCAGTCAGCCTCACGTTGGCGGGATGCCATAGCGCCAAACAAGCTGCGCAGAATCCCGAGCAAATGCCGATGCTCAAATACGGTGTACCGGCGGAAGTGATTGCGCTGTATGGCGTGCAGTTGCCTGACGACTATCCGGTGCCTGAGGCACCAGCCGATACCACGGCAACGGACACCGTAGCGCCGAAGCCCGAAGAGCAAGAGATCATCATCACCAAATACGGCATACCCGCTTCTTTCTTGGATTGATGAGAAGAGGAGTTGGCATAAAAATCGTGTTTGTTCTGTTCCTCACGTGCTGCCTGGCGGCATGTGGCGGTAAAGAGCGCACTTCGCGTATCGAGCAGTATCAGGCGCAGACGCATGAACAGGACTCGATAGGCCTCATGGAGCAGCAGCGCACGCTCACTTACTATCAGTCCCAATTAGAGGCGATGATGCCGGTCGTAGATTCCTTAATCCCGCTCTTTAAGTACGAAGCGAAAGATCCTAAATATCAGGACCATGGCTATTATGTGCTAAGTCGCAATGGAATGCGAATTCTGGTGCGCGACGATGGGCAGGATCTGCTGATGTATCGCGAAGGAAAACGAGTGGATGTGGACCAATATCGTCTCAAAGAGAAAGATCCGGAGTTCCCGCTTTTTGAACGGGCGCAACATCTTCAGATTGTGATGTCGGACATCCTCGAACTGGAAAAAAGGATTTGTCAGACCTCGCTGGAGATACAAAAATACGAGAAAAGACTACAAAAACAATAAAAAGTTTGCATAAATGCAAAAAAAGTTGTACCTTTGTAGCCGCTTTTAATTCAAACAACATGTCAGAGACCAAATACGAAAGCAAAATCAGTTCCGCGCCTTATTCGGCCGAGCAGATTTATCGCGTGATTAGTAACCTGCAGAATATCGAGCGTGTGAAAGACATGATTCCGCAGGATAAAGTGCAGGAGATGGAGATTGAGCCGGACCGAATCCGAATGAAAGTGGACGGCTTGGCGCAGAAAATCACCATCGCCATCGTGGATCGCATTGAGAATGACACCGTGAAGTTCGGAGCAGAAGGTATTCCGATGGAGGCGAACTTCTGGATTCAACTCAAAGAGTTGGCGCCGAATGATACCCGCATCAAACTGACGCTGAAAGCGGATATCCCGATGATGTTCCGAATGATGATAGGCAGCAAACTGCAGACCGGTTTGGACCAGGCCGCCGAGATGATGGCGAAATTCCCCTATGGACAGTGGCAATAATAATCAGAATTGAGTGTAATTTGAGATATGAAAAGACCAAGAATTCATAAGGAGGGTAGAAACCCGATTATCGGGTTGGTACTCCTGTTATTCATCATCAATGTCGTGATATATATGACGCTCTCGACCCACTGGGCTTTCGGAGTCTCATTGGCTATCGCGGCGATCTTGTTGGTGTTTGTTACTTATTTCTTCCGCAACCCGGTTCGCGTGCTGGAGATCGACGATCCGAACTTCATCATCGCTCCTGCGGACGGTCGCGTCGTAGTGATCGAACCCACGGAGGAGAATGAGTATTTCCATGAGAAGAAACTGCAAGTTTCGATCTTCATGTCGCCGTTTAATGTGCATGCCAACTGGTATCCGATTGAGGGAACGATTCTTGAATCATCGCACCAGAAAGGGCGTCATAAAGGAGCATGGCTGCCGAAGTCCTCTACGGAGAACGAGCGTTCGCTCGTGGTCATCGAGACGGAGTCCAAAGTGAAGATTGCCGTACGTCAAGTGGCCGGAGCGATGGCGCGTCGTATCGTGACTTATGCCAAGGTCGGCAAGCAATGTCATCGTAATACCCACCTCGGTTTTATCAAACTCGGCTCGCGCGTGGATATGTACCTGCCGCTGAACACCGAGATGTTCGTGGATATAGGCGATTCGGTGCGCGGAAATGAGACCATCATCGGTCGCCTGCAAGACGATCCGACGATCAACACGAACGAAGATTAATGAAATTAAGTTTAACAATTTAACATACAATCACCATGAATTTTGAAGAATTATTTGCGCAGTACCCCTGCCCGTTTACCGATGAGCAAGTAAAAGCTCAAGTAGCTGACATCGAAGCAAAGCATTTTGCGGAGAATAACAACATCGAGGTATGGAAAGAGTGCCTCCATCAGATCGACTACACGACCCTCAGCGCTGACGACACCATCGAGCGCGTGGAGAAGATGGCAAACGCTGTGAATACCTTCGAGGAGAAATTCCCGGGTATTCCTAACGTAGCAGCTATCTGCGTTTATCCGGCTATGGCGGAGTATGTTCGCAAAGCCCTCAAGGATCCGAAATTCAATATCGCTTGTGTCAGCGGCGGCTTCCCTGCTTCGCAGACCTTCCTGGAGGTCAAGGTCGCAGAGACAGCAATGGCTCTCAAAGCCGGAGCAACTGAGATCGACATCGTGCTTTCCGTAGGTAAGTTCCTGGAGGGCAACTATCAGGAGTGCTTCGACGAAATAGGCGAACTCAAAGCCGTTTGCGGAGACAAGCACCTCAAAGTCATCCTCGAGACCGGAATGCTCAAGACGGCTGAGAATATCTGGAAAGCTTCCATCCTCTCCATGGCTGCCGGTTGCGATTTCATCAAGACCTCTACCGGTAAGATCGCTGTTAACGCTACGCCGGAGGCTACCTTCGTGATGTGTAACGCTATCAAGGCTTGGAAAGAGAAAGCAGGCATCAAGATGGGTTACAAACCTGCAGGTGGTGTTTCCACAACCGACGAGGCTGTTCAGCACTTCACGCTCGTTAAAGAGATCCTCGGCGAAGAGTGGCTCAATAACGAGTGGT